>JANYEX010000306.1 GCA_025359725.1 Chitinophagaceae bacterium
GGAGAAAAAGTGTCTTAGATGGGTCAAATTGCGTCTTAAATGGGTCAAATTGAGCCTAAAATGGTTCTTTTTGAAAGGGAAATGGGTACATTTTAGCTGTAAATCATGCTAATTGAGTGATGAATTGTAAGTAATGGCTAACGAGTATATACTAAAGGCTGGATTTATGTTAGAATCGCTCTATCGGGCATGGTAATTTTAAAGTGTTTTGCCGGGGGTAACCTAGAGATGTAATTATGGATTAAATATTTATTGAAAACTAATCTCTTTGGTTGATTCATTAAGTTCCGAACCCGCAGCTTGTTTCTCTTTTTTGCGATAAGATACCCAATAAGCTACGATTATACAGCTGATAAAAGGTGATGTGTAGAAGAGATATAGGTAGGGCACATCTATAAAAGTATAGAAAATAACAAGAGATATCTTTAGGGCAGCAAGGGGAATATTGTTGAGATTTGCATTGCGCTTGTAGTTTACCCATGCGCAAAACAGCACAAAAATCATCGGCACAACAAACGATAAGGTTATTAATAAATAATGTTGCATGGCAATATGGGTAGGTCCGAAGAACTTGGCAAACCCTAGACTAATATAAAATACGTGGGGACCATTATGCCAAACCCTTGCGGCAAAATCTATGTAAGCACCGGGTAAACTGATAAACTGTTTGATGATATTCCATCCAAAAGGTAGTAAACCCAACACTATAAAACAAGCAATTCCGCTAATTTTGAGGTGAAGCCACTGTTTCCTTTTCCGCTGAACGTATAATAAAACCAACATAGCAGGTAGCCACCCCACCAAAGCATACCTACTAAGCAGGCACAAACAGGCAGCAACGCCTATAAGCAAATAGTTTTCGGTAAGCAAGGCAATGGTCAGCCACACATAGTTTATAATCACCACCCCTTCCTCGGTATAAGGCACCAACCCAGCAGAATCGTTGGTAAAGAGCCACCAGAAAAGCATGAAAACTGCGATTTTATAAGTGAGGGAAAGACGCTTGCTAGCAAAGGGATCCCAAAGAAAAATAGCTATTGAGAAGGCTAGAAATAGTGCTAATATCGTTATCCATCTAATGTCTATATGTAGCCATTCGGCAAAGGTGAAAGGCAACCACATAGCGGGTAGGTAGATAGGTTTTATTCCTTTCCAGATATTTGGGATTACATCATAAACCCTCGACCAATGTCCTTCTACAAAGCGTTGGCTCATTACTTTTATAATGGGAAGCATATCCGAATCATGAAAGTCTAGGGGAGCATCGGCCATGAATTGCATTCCAAAATGGCACATCATAACCCCCATAATGGCTATAGCAGAAAACTTGTAGGCATTAAACGTATCGTTGAAGAAAGCCTTTTTGGGGAAGTAAATCTTTAGATGTGATTGGGGTAAGAAGAGCAGCATTACAGCTATAAAAATGCCACTCACAAAATATAGTACGCTTGCCAATGCAGCAAAGTCCTCGTCTGCAAGCAGATAGGTTGCACTTAATATTTCTATAAAAAAAGCAACAATTAAAATCCTCTTATGTAACAATGTTTTTTAAAGCTTTTTAAGGTTGAACAATAAGAAGTAAGTAAAAGTTGAAGTCTTGAGATGCGAAGGGGTTTATCTTCTACTAGCAATCAGAAGATTAAGATCTGTAAATTTAAGGTCAAACTTCTGACTGATATAAAAATCAGTCAGCGCACCCTTAAATAAATATATTCCTTCCCTAAGGTTTACATTATGCCATATCATTTCTTCCAATCCACCTGCCTCGCTGATGGTTAACAAAAGCGGCATCAATACATTGCTAATTGCCTGACTAGCCGTACGGGCAAAGCCACTTGGTATATTAGGTACGCAATAATGAATCACCTCATGCTTAACAAAAGTAGGGTTCTCGTGACTAGTCAATCGGCTGGTTTCAAAGCACCCTCCCCTATCAATTGCTACATCCAGAATAATACTTCCGGGACGCATAGCAGCCACCATCTCTTCCGAAACTACAACCGGTGCTCTACCGTATTC
The DNA here is from genome assembly GCA_025359725.1 of Chitinophagaceae bacterium. Lineage (GTDB taxonomy): Bacteria > Bacteroidota > Bacteroidia > Chitinophagales > Chitinophagaceae > Parasediminibacterium. Next base: position 2,020 of record JANYEX010000306.1, read on the forward strand.
ATTACTCAAAGCACCAATTGCTACCTCGCATGTTTTTAATTGCTTTGCAAGGATGCGAGGCTCTAGTACACTCGTCCACACTCGCTGACCTAAGTTGTTCTGTAACTCCTTTAAGTTATAAATATTATTATCAAAAACCTTAACGGATGCTCCCAATGCCAAGGCATTTCTTGTAGCAGTTTCACCTACAATACCTGCCCCAACTATAACCACCTTTGTGGGCGGTATACCACTAATACTTCCCAACAAAACCCCTTTACCTTTATTAAAACTACTTAAGTATTGCCCTGCTATAAGCATCAAGGCACTACCTGCTATCTCGCTCATACTACGAACGATAGGATAGCTACCGTTATCATCCTTGAGGTTTTCGAAACTTAGTCCCGTAATCCTCTTTTCAATCAATTTTTCTACAATGCAACGCTTCAAAGCAGAGTGATGTATGGGAGAAATAATGGTCTGGTTCATTTGCAGCAAGTCCATATCTTCCTCTACCACAGGTGCACTTTTCAGAAGCATTGGAGCCTTGTACACCTGCGCCTTGTCATTTACAATCGTAGCCCCTGCCTCGGAATAATCTCTATCGCTGTAGTGGCTTCCCAATCCCGCATTGTGTTCCACCATTACGCTATGGCCATTGCTAACCAATACCCCTACTGCCTCCGGCGAGAGGGATATACGATTTTCCTGAAAAGCAAATTCTTTCGGAATACCTATTTCTAACATGGCACCCTGAGGCTTTATGTCCAACGTTTCTTCAAGGGTTTCGTAACTGAAAGAAGTAGTGATAAGCGGTCTATTTGTAGCCATTTTGCAGTATTAATTGGGACTCGTTATTTTGTTGAGACGGATAAAATTACTCATTTGTAACATAGATTGAATAATTGGATAGAAATAATGATTTACTCACCTTAATCTACCTTAAAAAAAGAGCTAAATAACCGTCTTAATTACTCGTGTTGTTTTGTTTATGGCTTCTATATAAATTTTAAAAGTACCATCCCCCAACAATCCTTCTGCCTTTTCCGGCCACTCGATTAAGCACAAATCGGCAGTGTAAAGCGCATCTTCTATACCTGTATTAATCGCATCATTCTCATCCTTTAACCGATACCAATCCGTATGGCAGATTGTTCCTACTACCCTGCTTTTATATTCATTCATTATGGCATAAGTTGGACTACTAACCACGTCTTCTACCTCGAGCAAGGAACACAACGCATGAATAAAAGTAGTTTTACCGCTACCCATACTCGCATAAAAAGCCCAGACTTTGTGAGCTTTCCCTTCTTCCCAAACTTGTTTGGCAATTGCATCAATATCTGCCAACGAATAAGTTATTTCCATGGAGCGAAGATAATGAAGCAGGTTATTTAACTATTAGGATTAAGTATTTAGTTCGCTCTTAATTATTTTCCTTTAAAGAATATGCGAAACCTTATTAATAATTTAGGTTATCCTAAATTCTGTGTGAGATATCTTAACCACAAGGAATACAAGGAATTAGAAACACAAAGCACACAGGATATACTGAATTCGAACTATCTATGAAGCTATTAGCGTTCTAAAATAGCCTAGTGTTCTTCAAGTAAAAGCACTGTCTAAATATTATTGATTATGCCGAGTGTATTTAGTGTAAATCTTTGTGTTTTTTGTGGTAAAATAACGCTTCCCCACACTAAACTTAGTTAAACCATAATTTATATTTTCTTTTTATTTTTTCTTGAGACACGAACCAAGACGGAATTTGCAATTATGATTGTTTCAACTACATTTTGCTATATATTACGAATGGTTTATAAATTAACATAAGCCGTTTATATTAAGTTTAGTAGCATTTTAAAGTTTAAAAGAAGACTTTATTTTGTAATTAGTGGGAATGTAATTTAAATAAATTAACCGTTCTAATTAACTTTAAGATCACTAAATAAGTTGATAAGAATGGCAATTATTGTCCTCTTTTGAGCAGTTTATTTAAACTAATATCTCTTTAAATAAATACCTTTAAAATCCTACTGATAATAACTACCGATAATGCCCCTACTACGTTTAGCCAAAGGAAACCTAATCCGATGATGTTGTATTTATCGAGGGTGAAAAAGGTAATAACGATTACCTCGCTGATGATGGCAGCATAGAATACGGCGTTGCCTTTGATGGATTTTAGATAGAATCCTACCAAGAAGATACCGAGTATTACGCCATAGAACAATGACCCCATAATGTTTACAGCTTCTATGAGGCTGCCAATGCCCGAGGATAATTCGGCAGTGATGATGGCAAATATTCCCCAAGCAAGGGTGTAATATTTCGAGGTCTTGTATTCGTAGGTGTTGATTGCTTCTTGATGCTCGAAGCGGGTGTAGTCCTTTTTTATCCTTCTATGAAAGTCTATCATGGTGCAGGATGCCAATGCGTTTAATGCGGCGGCTATTGAGCCCCATGCACTCATAAATATGATGGCTATTAATAAACCAACCAATCCCTTGGGTAGAAAGTCTATTACAAACCGCAGAAAGATATAGTTAGTATCGTTGGTATCTGCATCGGGCAATGCCTTTTGTAGTGTAGCCTTGTATTGCTTTTGGATGGAAGCTAGTTTTGCCGCTCCTTCTTTTACTTTCCCCTTTAAAACTGGGTCTGTGGTATTGGTAAGGTACAGTCTGCTATTGGTTTGTTGTTGTATCTGTTGGTTGTAATAATCTTTTTCGAGCGAAGCAAGCGGTTTGTCGTACACTGTCTTGTGGGCATTGTCTGCCAAAGCTTTATTGAAGAATACGGGTGCGGCATTAAACTGGTAGAAGGCAAACAACATAGCACCCAACAACAAAATAAGAAACTGCATCGGTACTTTTACCAATCCATTTATCAATAACCCAATCTTACTACTCGAGGTATCCTTTGCGGTAAGATAACGCCCCACCTGCGATTGGTCTGTGCCGAAATAAGACAATGCCAAAAAGAAGCCTCCAATCAATCCACTAATAATATTATACTTATCCTTCCAGTCGAAGCCCGATTTAGTAAAGCCTGTGGTGATAACATTCAACTTCCCCCCTGCCCCACTCAGTTGTAATGCCTGTTTGAATCCAACGCCCAAAGGTAGATAGTGCACCATGCAATAGCCTGCGGTAAACATGCCTACAAAGATGATAACCATCTGTATCTTCTGGGTGTAGGCAACTGCTTTTGCACCGCCACTAACGGTGTAGATAATTAATAATCCCCCCATAACAATGTTTGTCCAGAAGATGTCCCAACCTAACAACGACGAGAGGATGATGGACGGCGCATAGATACTTACGCCTGTAGATAGCCCGCGGGACAAGAGGAAAAGGAAGGAAGTAAAGGTGCGAGTACGATGGTCGAACCGCTTTTCGAGGAACTCATAGGCTGTAAAGACCTGTAGCTTGTTGTATAGAGGAACGAAAGTGATGCAAAGGATAACCATTGCCAAGGGCAACCCAAAATAGTATTGCACAAAACGCATCCCATCGGTAAATGCCTGCCCAGGTGCTGATAGAAAGGTAATAGCACTAGCTTGTGTTCCCATGATACTCAACAGAACCAAGTACCACGGCAGACTTCTATTACTCAGGAAATATCCTTCCAGCGTTTTACTTGTACGGCTTTTGTATAAGCCATACGAAATAATACCTGTAAGGGTAACAATCAACACTATCCAGTCGAGGGTACTCATGCAAAATGATTTGTGAACCAAGTAAATCCAGCAATAAGCACTAGTAATACCACTATTACAAATACGTACCACTGCCGCCAGCTAGAGAAGATAGGAACGTGTTGCTCTTTCATTTTGTTTAATTAATCAGTTTACCGATGTAGGAATTTATGGTTTACCGAAGTACCGTTAACAGTTTACCGCCAACGGTTAACGGTCAACTTCTTTTTCGTATCAGTCCACTCACCAAAAGTCCAAATATTAAGCCTACAATAAGTCCAACCTTTACATTCTTTAAAAACTCACCAACAATTACTGCAATCAATACAATACCAAATATGCCAATGCCTCGTCGTTTATCCATCTAAATTTTATTATCTCAACTACAAGAAAAGATTTAACTACAAGGAGTACTAAGAAAAACACTGAGGGCACAATAAGAAAGTTTAAAATAGACATAGTGTACTTAGTGAAAACTTTGTGTTCCTAGTGGTTAAGTATTTAATGCGCTATCAGGTTTGCCAATAACCGATATGCCCCAGGAACGCCGGCTGGCAACTGCCTAAACAGCACCAAGCTTACATAAGTAAACCGCCCCTTTCCGTATTGTGTGGTGATGAGGCTGCCATTACCGTCTGCCCTGTCGCCACTATCTTTCATGCCCAATAAACAACTATAGCGCGGGTCAATCTGCTCTGCCTGATAAGTGCTGCGCTCTTGCATCCATCCTTTAAAATCATCGTCTGTAATCTTATTGGGGAAATTTAACAACGGATTATCGGGCAATAAGTAATGAACAGCTGCATCTTCCTCAGTAACCCTCGATAAACTATTTACTACAAATGGATACGGCCCCATCTTTATGTTTTTGCTACCTACCTGATTACTTTTTGCATACTGAACAATCAAACTACCCCCATTTTTCACATAATCCATCAACATATCATGCTTATTAGTTAGGTATTCCAGCAGGTTGTATGCCCTTATCCCAGTAATGATGGCATCATATTGTTTAAGCGAAGCGTCGTTTATATCCCCTTCAGTCAGAAACTTTACCTCATAACCCATGTTCAACAAAGCATCGGGAACTTTATCGCCTGCCCCAATGATATACCCAATTTTCTTGCCCACAATCTTACAATCCACATTGACCAAATTGACTTTTGCCTTCGGGAAATAAGTGATGGTAGGGATATGATCGTAAGCGATGGTCTTGGTGTATCCATCATAAACGCTGTCGTTGGCATACAAACTAGCCACTTCTGTACTATTGCCGCGCTTGTCTTTTGGGGTAAATGTACCCGACCAGTTATTTTCGGTATTATTAAATGTTCCGTACTCAATCAGCTTGTCGCTATACGTCCAGTTGTCGGTGTAACGTTGTTTTATATTGTACAGAACACTATCTTTTACGTTAGATTTAAAATGTATATCCGCCTTTACGGGCGCACCATTGATAGACACATAATTATCCTTGGTATAATTTAATTCCATCTTTGGAATGATCGCAATAGGTTGATACAACTCTCCTTTTGCAGGGTCAACTACCTTAAACTGCACGGGGCGTTTGACGGTAAATGATTCTCCATAAATAACTAAAGTATAAGTAACCTGATAAGCCGCATCATTCTCTGCTTTGCCAATTAAAGTTTGGTTGCGCACATCAAAACTGCCACCATCCAATGGATACTGCAACCAATAAGGCTGGGAAATAGGTTTGTTGGAAGGAACAGGAAGCGCATGATTAATAAAAAGATTCTGGTTGAAAGATACATTACTATTCAACGAAGAATCCCACCCATCAATACTAATATGTTGTAACGAAACGGGGGTATTTGAGCGATTATTCAAGAAGAAACTAAGCTTTAATGTATCCCCTTGGGCAATCATTTGTTGCACAGTAGTTGCTTCGGTAAACAATCCGCTGCAAGCCTCGATGATGTCCTGCACTTCCTGCAATTTCTTATTACGCCAGTTACTTTCTGGAATTTCTTTTATCAATTTATATAAACTAACCAATGCAGGCACACTAGCAGCGGGGTTCTCGAAGCTAAATTTACTGATTATATTAATAATCATCCCTTCTATAGCTAGACCGTTTGGCAATCTTTTCCAGCTAATATCTATACCGTCCATCAAATCTGCTTGTGGGGCATCGCCACCCGTTGTTTTGAAGTATTCTATAAACTGCCCACGCCTTCTTGGTCGCCCTTCGCCCTGACTTTTGTGCATGCTTCTAGCCTCTCCACCAATTTCACCATAGCTTTTTCCTAACAAAGGATTGTAGCCGCCCACATCTATTTTCAGTTGATCTTCGGCGGTAGTATTGATTGTTCCAAAGCTAAAAGTATTCCACAATATCCTTCTGGCTTGCCAAGGTTTTACACCATATTTAAACTGCTCAGGAAATTTAGTTGGGTCGGCGGCAGCCTTAAACGCTTCATTCGCCAACAAGGAAGAGGCAGCATGATGTCCATGCCCTGCCCTAGCATCGCCGGGGAAGCGGGTAATAATAATATCGGGTTGGTACTGGCGTATTATCCAAACTATATCACTCAATATCTTGTCTTTCCCCCAAATTCTTAGGGCTTCTTGTGCATTTTTGCAGAAACCAAACTCAAAGGCACGGCTAAAGTACTGCTCACTACCATCAATCCTTCGCGCAGCCAATAACTCTTGTGTCCGTATCATTCCCAATTCCACGCCTTGCTCGCTACCCAATAAGTTTTGTCCGCCATCACCCCTAGTCAAACTTAAATAGGCGGTACGATACAACTTTTCCTTAGCAAACCAAGGCAACAATCCATTGTTTTCATCGTCGGGATGGGCAGCTATGTACAACACGCTACCTAGTACATTCAATTTTTTTAGTTGAAGATAAATATCCGCACTACTATTGGTAACAGGCACTTGGGCATTGGCTAATTGAATGCAGAAAACAGCGGCAAATATTATAAACGAAAATCTTTTCATGGGTAAATAATTAAACTAACCTTCGGGAATCATTGCCAAGGTTAATTAGTGCAATATTAGGCAAATAACCGTCTCTAATAAGTGTAATATCATTGACTTAAAAAAAGTACGAATTAACCAATTTGTCGTCATTTTGTAATACTAAAGCTTTATAAACGGTATTTTTTTGGGTAAAAAAGAACATATTGGCAATAACGGGTATGTTCTTACGCGTAAAATATGACCTGACGCTAGTGGAAGGTATGTTTTTGCGTGTAAAATATAACCTGCCGTTAATGGAAGGTCGCTATATTTTGTGAGAATATGACCTGTCCGAGTGCTCATGAAACTTTATTTTTTAAAATAACTTTATCACTTAAAATTCGGAGGGTATTATTTGAAAATAAATATTACACAGTGATAATTAATATCCAATATCGGGTTTTTAGTCTTAACCTACTCCACAATCATTGCCTCATTTTGAATGATACATCTGGCTCACGAGAAAAAAAATAGGAATAACGTACTGTAATATTTAACCGTTCCAAATCGAGTTAGCCGTCATTTCGAATTATGCACCCAGCGAGCTAGGAAGAAATGGAAATAACATCAGCTTTCACTACGAAAATCAATCTGATTGTCACACTGAGGCATTAATTAGAATTTCTCAAGTTTGTTGAGGATGACAAAGTATTCTCTTCGAAAATCAGCAAGACTGTCTCCCTGAGCCTGTCGAAGGGCAAACATATTCAAAATATGTCTGTTGATTTTCAAATAATTAACCTACTT
>JANYEX010000319.1 GCA_025359725.1 Chitinophagaceae bacterium
CTATCCTCTTTGTTGGATTATCGTTTTGACGCGCAATGTTAAATCCCTTCTGATTTATTTGATGAAGTAGGGAATCCCTATCAATGAAACGAGGATGTGTTGTTGTTATTGCGCAAGCGGTAAAGTTTATTTTTTTGGGAAGGGAAAAGAGTTGAAATAGATAAGAAAAACTATCATGAAAATCAAAAGTCCCATCGATGTTGTTAGTATTCTTTACCAAAAACAATTAAAGATTAGATACTGATGGTTATCGTACATAAATGAGGGAATTGGTTTTGATAGTTGTTGGTAAAGCATACCAACAACTATCAAAAATCAATTACTAATTCTTATTATTTACTAATTAATCCTGTCTTTTTTAATAGAGGTCTATTGTCCCTTTTGTGAAATAGGTTATGTACCAATGTATAGATTATGGGTAATAAAAGTAGGGTTAAAACCGTTGAGGTAATAAGCCCACCAATAACTACAATTGCCAATGGTTTTTGTGTTTCGCTACCAATACCGGTAGAGATGGCGGCGGGCAATAAGCCGATGGCTGCCATCAAAGCGGTCATTACTACGGGCCTTACACGAGAGGTTACGCCCTGTAGTACGGCTTCATCCAAAGGCATGTTTGCACCCAAGTTTTTACGGAATACACTTATTAGGATTACTCCATTCTGAATACAAACCCCAAATAATGCTATAAAGCCAATGCCCGCACTAATGCTAAAGTTTATCCTAGTAAGATGCAATGCTAATATGCCACCGATAAGCGCAAAGGGTACGTTCAGAATGGTTAATACTGCGTCTTTTACATTGCCAAACGTTATGAATAGTATTAAAAAGATAGCTAATAAACAAAAAGGCACAACCTTGGCAAGAGTACCCATAGCACGCTGTTGATTCTCAAATTCACCATTCCAACTCATCTTATAGCCATGCGGAAGCTGCACTGCTTCGTTAACCTTGGCTTGCGCTTCGGCAATGACACTACCCAAATCTCTTCCTCTAACAGAAAACTTTACGGGGATATATCTAGCGTTGTTATCTCTGTAAACAAAGGCTGGCCCAGTAAGCGTACGTATATCTGCAATCTCTTTCAAAGGAATTTTGGTATTATCTTGCGTTGGAATCATTAACTGCTCTATTCTTTCTTGCGTATCCCTAAACTCTCTTCGGTAACGGATGCGGATGTCGAATTTCTTCTCTTCTTCATATAGTTGTGTAGCTTCTTTACCCCCAATAGCCATCTCGATAACAGATTGGGCATCGGAAACACTTACGCCATACAACGCCATTTTTTCTTGGTTTAACTCTATCCTGAATTCGGGCTGCCCCAAATTTCTTAACACCCCAAGGTCTTCAATGCCCTGAACTTTACCAAGTACCGACTGTACCCTATTGGCAAGACTATCCAATGTATTAAAATCTTTCCCAAATATTTTTACTGCCAAAGACGCAGGTACACCCGCAACCGCTTCCTCAACATTGTCGCGAATAGGCTGGGAATAGTTTAACAACAAACCCGGAAGCTTACTCAATTGCGCATCTATACTATCTACCAAATTGTCTGTGGTAACGCCTTTGGGCCAATCATCTTTTGTCTTTAGATCGACTGCTATCTCTACGTTGAAGAATCCTTTAGGGTCTGTACCGTCATTTGTACGCCCTATTTGGGATAATGTATGATTTACCTCTGGAAAATGACGCAGTATCTCTGTCATCTTATCAGAAACGACCTTACTCTGAGAAAGTGATGCGCTCATTGGCAACTGGGCTTTTACCCACAATGCACCTTCATCTAGTTCGGGCAAGAACTCGCTACCCAAAAATTTGGCAGAGAAGAAAGTAACTGCCATCACTATCACCGCAATTAACACACATAATTTTGGAACTTTGATGGCAATTTCGTACAGATATTTAATGCCATTTTCGAAGAAGCTTACTACTGGATTGTGTTTTTCTCTAACATTCTTTCTTAGTAATATACTAGAAAGGGCAGGCACCAAAGTGAGGGTAAATAGCAATGCACCCAATAGGGCAAAGCTAAGTGTGTATGCCAATGGCGAAAACATTTTGCCTTCTACCTTCTGAAACGCAAATATGGGAATTAGACAAGTGATGATGATTACTTTAGAGAAGAATATCGCCTTCCCCATCTCGGCACCAACATTTTTGAAAAGGCTAAGCTTCACCAGTTTATTAAACCGTTCCATACCCACTTCCTTGGCTTTATGGTCTAAGGCTACGAATAAACCTTCTACCATAACCACCGCCCCGTCTATGATGATGCCAAAATCTATTGCGCCCATGCTTAATAAATTGGCGGTCATGCCCATCATCCTCATACACATAAAAGCAAATAAAAGGGCTAATGGAATGATGATACTTACTGTAACCGTTGTACGCCAATCGGCCATAAACAGTAATACAATACAAGTTACGAGAATAATACCTTCAATAAGGTTGTGGATTACTGTATGCGTAGCAAAATCCATTAAAGTAGTACGGTCATAGTAAGTTTCTAGCTTAACCCCTTTTGGCAGAATATCTTCGTTAATCTCTTTTACTTTTTCATGGATAAGATTCAAAACCTCTGTTGGATTCTCACCTTTTCTCATTACGATAATCCCCTCAATGACATCCCCTACTGTATCTTTAGAAACCTGCCCCAAGCGTGGCTTTCCTGTTTCTATTACCTCTGCCAAATTCCTAACCAAGATGGGTACACCATTTATCTTGGTTACGATGATGTTATTTATCTCGTTTATATCATTTATAAGCCCTATCCCTCGCACCACATAAGCCTGTCCATTGCGTTCAATTACATCACCGCCAACATTGACATTACTCTTACTGATAGCGTTGTAAACATCGAGCGACGAAAGCCCAAATTTTGTAAGGTAGTTAGGATTTACACTTACCTCAAAGCTCTTCTCGTCTCCACCAAAACTATTCACATCTGCTACACCAGGCACACGTTTAAACTCTTTGTCTAGTACCCAATCCTGTATTGTGGTCAGTTCGCGAATACTTTTTGTTTTGCTTTTTAGGGTATATCTGTAAATCTCTCCCGTAGGCCCATAAGGTGGTTCCACTTCTGGTTTTATGCCATCGGGTAGATCTACATTGCCCAACCTGCTAAGAACTTGCTGACTAGCGAAGGCGTTATCTACATTATCATCAAATATGATACGAACATAGCTAAGACCGAAGGACGAGGTGGTGCGCAGGTTACTTTTCTTCTGCACAGAGGTTAATGCTGTTTCGAGGGGGATGGTAATGAATTTTTCCACCTCTTCGGCACTACGACCAGGCCACTGAGTGATAATAATGACCTGTGTATTGGTAACATCAGGAAAAGTTTCGATGGGAGTATTCTGATAACTGATAAACCCAATAACTGCCAATACTGCCGTCAAAAAGAATACGAAAATTCGATGACGCAGTGAAAAATATATGATTCCTTTAATAAACTTATTCATAATCTGACTTAATGATAATAGACTTGTTAGTGGTTAGATGTTAGTGGTTAGTTATTAGCATTTATTTTCCGATACAACTAATAACTGACAACTAATAACTAACAATTATTATGGCGTATCTAACAACTGCTGAAACACCAATAATTGATTCGTTACAATCAGTTTATCGCCTTCGTTTAATCCCCCCTTTATAAAAGTTTTTTCCCCAATTATCTTCGAGATATCTACTTCAGTAATCTTCATGTTTACTGCGCTTTTATAGACCACCACAAAATTTTTACCGTCCTGAGATATTAATGCCTTCGTAGGTATGCACAATGCCTTTTCCTTTTCCTCGTTGGTTACTACCACTTTGGCAAACATGGATGGTTTTAATAATCCTTCGGCATTGCTTAATCGCACACGCACCTTCATCGCTTTTGTAGTAGGATCTAATACTTCACTCAGTTTATCAATCTTTCCTTTAAAGGTTTTGTCAGGGTACGTAAGCGTATATACATCCACATCGTATCCTTCTTTTACTTTAGCAATATCATCCTCAAATACATTGGCATTTACCCACAC
>JANYEX010000171.1 GCA_025359725.1 Chitinophagaceae bacterium
TTCGAGATGCGCTTCGCTAACATCATCAAACAGCATCCGAACAGGTTGACTAGCTGAAAGAATTAATGCTGGATTAAAGCCTGAAGGAGTAATTGAAACTAATGTTCCATATTCTACAATTGAAGATGCTATACAGCATTATGTAAAAAGAATTAACATAATATCAGCGGATAAGCAAAAGCACTTTGCGTCACCTAATAACCAAATTGATATTAACTTTGAACAAGGTGAAGAAATATAATGGAAGAAATAATTAATTACATAAAGCAGGACTTCAATGGACGGGTTTCTATCAAGCAAAAAAGGCCTGATATTTATCAATTATTATTGCCTATATATCATGAAGACGGTGATATGATAGATTTATTCATAACGCAAATTGATGATAATAAATATGCATTATGTGATTATGGTTTAACATTACAAAGACTTTCATACTCATACGACATTGATACTGAAAACAAGGAATCTATACTTCAAAAAATAATATCTGAAAACAGTCTTAGTGAACAAGAAGGAAATATTTGCTTAGAAACAAAATATGATACTCTATTTACAGATATAATGCACATTACACAAGCTTATGCAAAGATTGGCAGTATGCGCTATTTTAAAAGAGAAATCATTGAAAATTTGTTTTTTGAAATGCTAGACGAATACATTTTTAGCGACCTTAAAGATTTTAGCCCTAAGAAAAAGGTCATGCCTATTCCTGAACGGGATGACATAGAAGCGGATTATTCTTTCCAGCCTAATGGTAAACCTGTATATTTATTTGGTGTCAAGGATGTCGCAAAAGCTAGACTTGCAACATTAAGTTACCAAGCATATTTATTAGGCAACATAAAGTATCATGGTTGGGTTGTAACTGAAAATTTTGAAGCATTACCACGGAAAGACAAATTAAGACTCACAAATGTCTGCGACAAGCAATTCACTTCTCTTGACGAATTTAAAATGAATGCTAGACCATTTTTAGAAAAAGAAAGATAATTAGTATGTCTCCTGAGAAGTGGTAGAAAGATTTTAGCTCTTTTATTCGATGTTTATATACTTTACCAGCATCTATCTTGCTTGTAAATGTAACATACCAAACCAAATCCTATCTATTTATTTTAAACCATTTGTGAAGAACACCAACTTCGGCAAAATAACACCAATTTTTGCTATTGATAGTAATAATAAGCTCACTTCATGGAGTCGTATCATTTTTTGGCAATAAATGAGACAACTGCGTGGAGTCGTATCATTTATTGGCGATAAATGAGACAACTGCGTGGAGTCGTGTCATTTGTTGGCGATAAATGAGACAACTGCGTGGATTCGTGTCATTTATTGGCGATAAATGAGTCAACTGCGTGGAGTCGTGTCATTTATTGGCAATAAATGAGTCAACTGCGTGAAGTCGTAATTTTTATAAATCCTTTTTTAATTTTCTAACAAAAAGTATTCAAAAATATTTAAAATAATGCTGTATTATTAGAATATGGCTACATAATGGGTAAAACAGCACACAAAAAACGCATTGTGAAGACTTTAACTTTATTTTAAATAAAAGGGCCGCATTAAACCGTTCTTTGCACAAGTTGACCGCCGGCATTTATGGCCAATTAAATTTTATAAACGCATAAAAATTTAAAAATGGCAAAGCAATTAAAGGCAAAAAAAGAAAAAGTAATAATGCTAAAAGTTAGCGTAACCGCAATTAAAGAAATAGAAATTGATAAACTTGGTGGTGCTGCCCACGATGTACACCAAGGTATTTTTGTATTGAACCCTAACGTGTTTACTGGTACAAAACCCGTTGCCGAAGTAGTTTTAACAGATAGTATTACCCTCTTCAATAGCACAAGATCCGCTTATAAACAAGGTGGCACATCTGCACAACTACCATACGAGGAGGCCCATGCAGCATTGTTAGTAAACCTTATTGGGTTTAAACCTTATGTGGATACCATTGCCAACGGGAACGAAATAACATTGAAGTTGAGCATGTTGCCCTACTCTAATGGGATAAACGAAACAGGCACTTTAATTAAAAACGGAGCAGTACCTACTTTGCTTACCTACAAGCCTACCACTACGGGGTCGGTAAAAGTTTCTTGTAAATCTTTTGGGAAGGGAGCAAAGTTTTTTTGTATTGCCACTGAAAATGATGAATTACCTGCTGGCACTCATGTTACCCTAGATGGGCAATTAGCTTTTCCAAACAATGTGTTAATACCCTCTTATGTTGTCAATTTTAATGGGAAAAGGAATAAGACATTGGTAAACTTGAAACCAAAAACAGATTACTACCTAACGTTTGTAATGATATGTGGCGGTTATGTAAGTGACATGAGTGCCGCACTAAAAATTGTTTGTGGAAACTAGGGAGGCAGTTATGAGATATGAGTTATGAGTTATGAGTTGAAGAAAACGCAAGGAACGAGAATCGAGAATCGCAAGTTTGGTTGCTTACTTGCAATTAATGTTCCTAACTATTAACGAATAAAAAGAAAAGAGGAAATGAAGTTTTAAAACTTCGTTTCCTCTTTTTTCTTAGTGCAACTTTGAGGATTGGTGTCTTCGTGGCGAAAAAGATATTGCCACAAAAGCTTAAAGACAGAAAGAAGCACAAATAAGAAATTACAAAGAAGAAATTAAACTTTAAAACTTCGTTTCCTCTTTTTTTCTTAGTGCAACTTTGAGGCTTAGTGTCTTCGTGGCGAAAAAAAGCTACTCACGTTTCCTCAAACTCATAACTCATAACTCATATCTAATAACTCATAACTAATAGCCTTTTTTCGTTTACTTTCGTACCATTATAAAATAATGATGAAGCTAGTTAAATTATATGCAAGCTTACTGCTAACGGTGCTGATGTTGGGTTCTGCCTCTGCTCAGTTTGTAAAATATGCCAATGACTTTTTAAATATCGGTGCCGGTGCTAGAGGCTTAGGCATGGGTGGAGCACAAATAGCGAGTGTAAAAGACGCTACGGCGGGTTATTGGAATCCCGCAGGATTAACGGCTGTAACAGACCACCCGCAAATTAGCCTGATGCACGCTGCTTACTTTTCGGGCATTGGTCAGTACGATTTTGGGGCAATCGCACTTCCTTCTAGGGATGGAAAAAAGACTTTTGGCATTACGCTTTTACGTTTTGGGGTGGATGATATACCCAATACGCTATACTTGGTTCAGCCCGATGGCAGCATTAATTACAACAATATCACTACTTTTTCTTCTTCCGATTTGGCGGTTTTATTAAGCTATGCGCAAACAGTGAAAGACTTTCATGGGTTTGATTTAAGCCTTGGTGGAACTACAAAAATCATCAATCGTTCGGTAGGTACGTTTGCCCATGCCTGGGGTTTTGGATTTGATGCTGGGGCACAGCTAACAAAAGGCAACCTGAAACTGGCTGCCGTAATAAAAGATATTACCACCACTTTTACGGCATGGAGCTTTAGTTTTTCGGATCAAGAAAAAGAAATTTTATACCTAACCAATAATGACATTCCTACAAAAAGTAACGAAATGACCGCACCAAGCGTGGTGGTAGCGGGCGGCTATAATTTTAGGCTGAATGATAAATTGCGTCTCTTGGCAGAGGCAAATCTTCACCTCACTTTTGATGGGAGGTCGAACACATTGGTAAGTTCTAATGCGCTAAATATTGATCCAAATGTTGGCGTTGAGTTGGGTTATAACAACAGTTTGTTTTTAAGAACAGGTATTTCTAATTTCCAGAGGGCATTAAGCGATGGCGACCTTACCAACAAAAAGAAGGTCTGGATTTATCAACCTAGCTTGGGTGCGGGTTTCAAAACGGGCATCTTTACGATAGATTATGCTTTTACAAGTCTGGCAAATCAATCTAATCCATTATACACCAATATTTTTTCTCTTAAGATTGATTTAGTAAAATTGGGTAGCAGCTTTGGTGGCTACAGGCGTAACCGCTTGTTTAATTAGCACTTGAAGCCATGCCTAAATGTAACAATTGTTAACAATTGGCTTGTTTTTCTGTTTTAGTATTTTAATTGATTACTCTCAAAGATTTTTTATGCGGATAGGAATAGTTTGTTATCCTACGTTTGGTGGAAGCGGTGTTTTGGCAACAGAGCTAGGAAAGGCTTTGGCGGACAAAGGGCATCATGTACATTTTATCACTTATCAGCAGCCCGTAAGACTAAATGTTTTTAATACAAACATTTATTACCATGAAGTGAGGGTGCCTACCTATCCCCTATTTGACTATCCGCCTTACGAAATTGCGTTGGCAAGTACGATGGTTGATGTGATAATGAACTACGATTTAGATTTGTTGCATGTGCATTATGCCATCCCACATGCCTCTGCTGCTTACATGGCAAAACAGATTGTAAAGCAAAAGAATGGTAGGAACATTCCAATAATTACTACCCTTCACGGTACAGATATTACCTTAGTAGGCAAAGACAAAACCTACGAGCCCGTTGTAACTTTCTCAATTAATGAGAGTGATGCTATTACTGCCGTTTCTGAAAATCTACGGGAAGAAACTTTTAAGAATTTTGCTATAGTAAAACCAATTGAGGTAATCACCAATTTTGTAGATGTAAGCAGGTTTGATAAAAAGCCTATAGATGCTTTCAAGAAAGTAATTGCCCCACATGGAGAGAAAATTTTGGTTCATGCTAGTAATTTCAGGAAGGTAAAGCGAGTAAATGATGTAATAAAAATATTTAGCGACGTAAGAAAATACATGCCTGCAAAATTATTAATGGTAGGCGACGGACCAGAACGTTCTGCCACCGAGGAACTAGCAAGAGAATTGGGTGTGATGGAAGACACCCGTTTTTTAGGAAAACAAGAGCAGATAGAGGAAATATTGGTAGTAAGCGATTTGTTTTTATTGCCTAGCGAATATGAAAGCTTCGGTTTGGCAGCCTTAGAAGCAATGGCAGCACGAAACGTAGTGATTAGTACCAATGCGGGGGGATTGCCAGAAATAAACGTTCAGGGAAAAACTGGTTTTATGGCTAATGTAGGAGATGTTAGTTCTATGAGTGAATTTGCCGTTTCTATTCTTAAAAATGAAGAAGGGCTTGCCAAAATGAAAGAAGCAGCGTATAAACACGCTCTCAGCTTTGATATTAGCAACATCATCCCACACTATGAAACGATCTATAAAAGATTTTGCAGATTAGATCCTTGTGTGTAGGTTTTTATTTACCAATACAGAACTTACTAAAAATCATATCTAGCTGTTCCTCGGATGTTATTTCGCCAGTAATCAAGCCTAGATAATAAAGGCACTGGCGAATGTCAAGACTTAATAAATCACCTGGCACATTATGCTCTAAGCCAGTCTTAACTTCTTTTAAAGATTTATCAAGCTCTTTTAAAGCTTCATAGTGCCGGATATTAGTGACGACAGTAGATTCAGTGTTTATATCACCACCAACAGACAGCTCTATTAACTTGTCTCTTAGTTCATTTAAATTCTGATCCTCCTTAGCAGAGATTAGTACAAGATTTGGAAAACCACTCAACGCAGCTTCTTTATTCTCAACACTAATATCAAGCTTATTTCCAACGAGAAGAAAATTGATTCCTTGCTGAGTAAAGTCATCAACAACAATTTTTAATTCTTCTACAGAGGTCTTATTAATATCGAAAAGGTAAAGAACGATGTCGGCGGTTTTCATCTTCTCTAAACTTTTCTCAATCCCTAAGTTTTCAATAATATCACCAGAGTTATCGCGAATACCAGCAGTGTCAATTAACCTAAACAGTATACTATCGATATTTAGAATCTCCTCAATAGTATCTCTAGTAGTACCTGCAATGTCAGAAACAATCGCCCTATTTTCATTAAGTAGTGCATTCAATAGCGTTGACTTACCAGTATTTGGTTTGCCAATAATAGCAGTTTGAACTCCATTTTTTATAACGTTTCCTAACTTAAAAGAATTAAGCAATTTATAATTATTACTTATCAATTCATTTATAACGCTCTCTAAAGAAGTCCTATCAACAAATTCAACGTCTTCTGTTGAAAAATCTAGTTCAAGCTCAATCATTGAAGAAAAGAAAAGAAGCTTTTCACGCAAAGAAGATAATACAGACTTAAAGCCGCCACGCATACTATTCATTGCTGTATTACGACTAGCATTCGTGTTACTAGCAATCAAATCAGCAACTGCCTCAGCTTGAGTTAAATCAAGTTTACCATTAAGAAAAGCTCTTTGTGTAAATTCACCAGGCTTGGCTAATCTACAACCAAGCTCGACAAGTACATTAATAATTCTTGATTGTATAAAGGCCGAGCCATGACAACTGATTTCAACAACATCCTCACCAGTATAAGAATGGGGGTTTTTAAATATGGAAACAACAACTTCATCAAGAATCTCAAAATCGATCTTTAAAAGTCCAACATGCAAAGTATGTGATGGAACACTTCTTAAATCTTTAGAAGTAAATATACTATTCACTACAGTAATTGCGTTTTCTCCACTTACTCGTATTACGCCAATTGCTCCAATGCCAACAGGTGTAGAGAGGGCTACAATACTATCATATTTATCTGAGAAATATCTAGACATATTTGCTTAATATTATTAAAAAAGGCTTCCTCTTTAGAGGAAGCCTTTGAAACCATTATATTAAATCGTAATTATTCAGGTGAAACCACAAAAGTAATAGCTTGTCTTGCTCTGTAGGCTACATAATGACCATTCTGAACAGCTGGCTTCCAAGCTGGTCCTTTTTTTATAACTCTAATTGCTTCATCTTTTGTACCGTAAGGACCCTGATTTGCTTGAACGTCACTGATATTTCCATTCTTATCAACCAAGAAACTTACAACAACTGTATATTTTCCTTCAGGAGCACCATTATCAGAAGGAACTGATGTATTTAAATTTCGTTCTAAATACTTTTTCCAAGCACCAGGTCCACCAGGAAACTCAGCCTCTATTTGAACAGAAGTAAAAACTTTATCATAATCTTCATCTTGTTTTGGAGCTTCTACAACACCAGTACCCTTACTTTCAACAGCAGGTGCAACAATTCCATCATCCTTAGTACCTTCCTGATTGGTAGTACCAATTTTTGTATCCTCAAGCTTTTGTACCTCAGGAGGTGGCTCTTTAACCTCCTCATCTTTAACTATTTTCGGAGGAGTAAATTTTGTAATTTCTACCTTAGGCGGTTCTTGTTTAGGAGGAGGTGGTGGTGGTGGTGGTTCAGGTTTTTTTTCATCCTTTTTTAGATCTTCTAATGAAACATCTTGTACAATAATCTCAGCTTTCTTCTCAGATTTGAAAGTACTAGCTAAAACAGTAAATAAGAAAATTAACGTACAAAGAGATATTGTACCTATTATAGAATAAAGAATTCTTTTGCTATAGGTCTTACGTAAATCATAAGCACCATAAGACTTATTTTTACCATCAAAAAGTATATCTAATATATCAGCAGATAGAATCTTATTAGCTTCCATAACAATTCAAAATTTATATAAATAACAAAGCTATCATAAAAGATTATTTACTAGTATGACTAGCGTTTTCAGTTGCTAATACTAATTGATTCTCACCTACAGAAATATCTACCAATGCGTAACGTTTAACTACATTAATAGCCATTTCGTCAAGTATATCAATTACATTTTTGTAAGCACATTCATCGTTAGGCTTAATTACGACAAAAAAATCTTTATCATCTGTAGTTCTCTTTTTTTGAATTATAGCGTCACGTATGTCTTTGAAGCTTGAACTTTTAAAATTCTTACCAGCAGGATCTAAAATACCTTCATAATAAAACACGTTATCATCTTTACCTAAAAGTATTGTAAAAGCACCAGAGTTTTTAATTTTTGTATCGTCTTTATGATCGTCGGCTTCTTTAGGAAGATTAAGTTTGAAAGCGGTTGGCTGACTCATAGTAGTAGTGAAAATAAAGAAAGTAATCAACAGAAATCCCAAATCAACCATTGGAGTTAAATCAATTCTAGTTGATAATTTTTTACTTTTTTTTACACCAGAGCCTTTTTTATGACCACCACCACTCGAGGTATCCATTTCAGCCATAACAACAAATTTTTAGTTTAAAAATTATTCTGATTTGAGAGGATCAGATGCTTTTGTTTGATTATTTTTCCATAAATCAGACCCCATGGGTACACTCTCAGGATTTGTAACCATTTGAAACTTTAGAAAATCATTCTTCTTGAAAGCATATAAAACATTTTTGAAGGTAGGGTATTTGGATAAATTATCACCTTTAAGTAGTAGATTCATCTTTTGACCTTGATAAGAATCATTTATAATCTTCATCCATTCAACCAACTCATTGTTAACACTATCCTTACAAGGTATCCCAGGTAATAAATTTCCTTTTCTATCTGATTCAGGAATGGCAAGAAACTTAGGCAATTGAGTAAAACTGGTACCAAAAAAGGCAGCCTTAGAAAATAGCTTGGAATCTAAATTGAGATTTTTAGTTGAATTTAAAGTATTTGCTATGTAAAGTTTCTTACTTTCATCGTCCATAGAAAGAAATACCTTGCCATTTTTATCTATAGTAATAAGCACTATATCCTTGTCAGGTGCAACCTTAGATGCAACAGAACTAGGTGTTACAACAGTAATTGCTTCAGAGGGCTTAAATTTTGTTGTTAGTATAAAGAAACTTAACAATAAAAAAGCAACATCACACATCGCTGTCATGTCAATAGAAGTACTCTTCCGAGGTAGTTTGGGACGTGACATACTGTTTTATTATTTATAACTTGAAGCAAAACTTTGTGTTAATGTAAAACCAGACTCATCAATACCATAAGTAATAGAATCAATTCTAGTAGTAAAAATATTGTACATTATAATTGATATAGCAGAAGTTCCGATACCTAGAGCAGTATTATACAAAGCTTCAGAAATTCCTTGAGATAATTTTTGTGCAGCTTCACCTCCACCACTATCACCTAAGGCAGAGAAAGAGCGAATCATTCCCAATACAGTACCTAACAACCCCAAGAGGGTAGCTACAGATGCTATAGTGGAAAGAAAAACTAAATTTTTCTCTAACATAGGTAATTCTAAAGTAGTAGCTTCTTCTACTTCTTTTTGAATGTTGAGTATCTTTTGCTCAGTGGTAAGCTCAGTGTTTGGAATCATCTCTTTGTATTTTTGCAACCCACTTTTCATTACATTACCAACAGAACCCTTTTGTTTATCACATTCTGCAATAGCTTTGTCGATTTCTTTATTAGCTAGATGGAATTGCACTTTTCTTATGAATTCAGATATGTTCCCAGTACCAGCAGCCTTAATTACTGTCAAAAGTCTTTCTATTACAAAAGTGAGTACCGTCAAAAAACAACCAATCAGGATAGGAACGATAATTCCACCCAAATACATTTTAGAAAACCCACCAATTGGTCCTTCATGAGAAGGCCAAAAACCGCCGTTCAAATCAGGTTTAGTAAAATTACTTGGGTTACCAATTATAAAACGCCAAATAACATAACCGAGGAAAATACACACAAAAGGAGCAAGTGAGGACACTAAATTAGTCCCTTTTTTTGGTTGCAAAGACTTAGCATCTTTTGCTTGATTAGTAACAACTTTTACATCCGCCATAACTCATTTTTTTTTGTTAATTTAAATCGTATACAGTAATTAATAAGACCACAAACTTTGTTCGTAATTAAATATTTTTTCTTTGATGGCATCACCTTCCAAGAGTACAAAAAGTGTATTCTTTCCATATTTTTCTTTCAATGACTGATCAAAAGGATTATCCAAAGTAGATTTTATAATATAGCTACTAAACATCCTACTTTCGAATAAATCCTCCCAACTCATTCTAGCACCGAAATTTTTGGGATTATATACTTCATACTTAGCGAGTGTCTGGCGCAAATCAGGATAATACAACCAAAAAAGTCTTCTCATTTGACCCAAGGAAGTACCATCAGACAACGTAATAGGCATCTCGGGGCAAATACCCAGTATCCTAGTGTACAATCTAGAAGTTTCTTTATCAAAAACAACTTCTTCCTTTATCAAAAACTTATAAACAGAATCCAAACTAGGTTCTTTGGACATCACATTATATTTTACAATATTACCATCCAAATCCGAAACAGGAATAGTATCAGGTTTACCAGAAGATAGCGTTCCAATTGCTTGCTGTGATGTCAATGGAGTTGTAAATCTATCATCTATCGGATCAAAAGCAGTAACACCACTTTTAATAGCATTTATTAAAATTGAAATAAACCTTTGGCTACCATTATCTTCCACTAATGAATATCTAAAAGGTAGATTAATTTTTTCTCTCGAATCGATTTCACGCCAAATTCTCTGCTTGTAAACAGCGTCATCCTCGCGAATATTCTTGTACGCAAGAGGTGTTCTGTCTTTAACTAAATTTCTCTCAATAATATTATCATTACGAAGAGATACCTTAACGGTATCATTAATTCCATTACCTGACCCAGAGGAGGAGGAAACATTTACGTATGGCGCAGAAACCTGTGGCTTTTGTGCAATTACAGGTGTAGTAGGCTGTTGCAAATTAGTAGCTGGAGTACTTCTATTAGGTGTCCTTCTTCTAGGTGTTTTTCTTTTTACCTGACCGTTAACGCTGTTATTAATTAATAATAACGAAAGTATACCAATTAAAAAAAACTTATTCATAAATTAATTAGTTAAATTGAATCCAATTAAAGGCAGATTTCTTGTTCTACCATCTGGTCCCACTGCTTTAATATCATCAAAAGTCACAGTTGTACCGTTTACACATCTATCAATGATTCTTCTAGCTTCTGCACCAAAAGCAGCACCACTATTTTGGGCAATTCCTGGATTTTCGGTAAAACCTTTACCTGTAGCATATAAAGTATAACTGACAATATTATACTTTACGCCTTCGAAAATAAAATTTTCTAAGTCAGCTCTCAACCCTTGTTGGGATTTGAATTCATTAGCAGATATTTTACCACCTTTGCTCCTACCTACCATCGCTACTGGATCTGGAATAGGTTTAACCCTAAATTTGAAAGGGGTTGACTTGCCCTCAACTGTAACAGTTACATTTGATTCAGTTCCACTTGAAACGGTTACTTCATATTTACCAGCAGCAGTTTTAGTCAAATTACCATTATCTATTGAAACTTGAGTAGCTTCATCACCTTTAGTTCCACCAGACACAGTAATTGGATTAGGCAAACCGATGTAGAATATCTTAGTGGCATCAGCGCTTACACTAGCACCAGTAGGGGATCCAACTGTATATTTAATTTCCTTGTCCAAAGTACTTAACTCACCATTTGGTTTCTTAAAAGTTATTGAAACCTTCTTTGTATATGAACCAGGACCGCCAACCTTTGTTTTATATTCAGCAACACCATCAGCATTCAAGGCGACAGTCGAACCGTCAACGGAAACTGTTGGTTGAGCGGCACTACTAAATGCACCAACTCCACCAGTTATTGTTAATTCTTGATCTGGCATTAGGTATTCAGAACTTTGACTCGCAATAGCTTGAAACTTGTCATAAACAATTTTGACAGCACCTATCTGTTTGTGACAAAATTCTACGACTTGAGCTTCACTATTTTTTACATCATTTTCAAACTTGCTCAAAATCGTAATTGAGGCAATGATTGGGGTCATGTGGAAATATGAAAAAGCCCAATCCTTTTTTCCCAATTCACTTTTAGATTCAGGAATTGATAAATCTAATGGCAATGAGTTCTCAAACTCTTGCGAAATTCGAGGATCAATAGCTAGTAGTTGATTTTTAAAATCCTTTAGTTTTTGCTCTAGTTCCTCACCATTTTTCTTACCAGGACCCTCCACAAATAACTTTGTAGCAGCATCAAGATTGTCTAAAGCAAATACTTCTTTACCATTCTCAATCTTAAGCTTTCCCGCCTTTTTTAACTGTAATTTCAAATCTTCTAAATAAGTTGTAACACCATCAGCCAATGCTTGGGCTTGTTGTGCTTTTGGTGCCCATACAGCAGCAGAGTCCTTAGTCTCATTCTT
The DNA here is from genome assembly GCA_025359725.1 of Chitinophagaceae bacterium. Classification (GTDB taxonomy): domain Bacteria; phylum Bacteroidota; class Bacteroidia; order Chitinophagales; family Chitinophagaceae; genus Parasediminibacterium. The sequence continues at coordinate 12,033 of JANYEX010000171.1, forward strand.
ACTTAGTAATTCCTTAAAAGAATCGAATAGGGTCTTGTTCTTACCGTCTATGGCAACATTTGAATTCTCCAAGCTCTTGTTAACAGTTTTAAAAGCATTCAAGATTTCAGAGGATACATTAAGTGCCAACAATGCTGTCAGAACTAAATACATCACGTTTATCATTTTCTGCCGCGGCTCTTTGGGTAATGACATATTCTTTTATATATTTAATTTTCTTATTAATTTTATTACAAAAATACTAGGCTCTACCTTGCATTGCAGTTAGCATGTTACCGTAAACTTGGTTTAACTTACTTAGGTTATTTGCCAATGCAGCTATTTGCTCTTTTGCTTTAACAGCATCAGCAGCAGTGCCTTGCATTGTAGATGCGACTTGCTCTAGTTTTCCATAGAACTGATTTATCGCCTTTAAATGATTGTTGCTTTCTTGAAGTTCAAGCTCATATATCGTGTTGATAGAAGCTAAATTTTTAGTGAGAGTTTGAACTTGACCATGAAATTGTTTTGTAGACTCAGCAGCACCACCCAAGGAAGAGAACGCAGCAGTCGCCTGATTGACAACACCAGTGATAGCGCCCAATGATTCAGCGGCAGTTTTTGACTTTGCACTAAAATCTGATGTAGATTTCACAACATCACCAATCTCCCCAATATTTGAAACAGTAGAACCTAACTTTTTAAAGCTTTCACTTAATTTTGACAAATTTGTAGGGGTAATATCAGCTTCTTGCAACATTTTTTCCATTGTTTTTAATGCAGTATTTCCCTTAACTTGTTCAACTGGTGCAACTGAATGCCCAGCATCAGGAGGAGGCAGAATTGCATACACTAAAAAGATAAGAGCCTCAGTTCCGAGACCTATCGGAAGGGTAATATCAGCAAGAGCATAGTGCTGAATTTTAAATAAAGCCCCGATAATAACAATTGCTGCACCCACGCATACAAAAATGTTTAAAAGTCTGTTTTGTAAAGGAGAAATTCCTGATGCCATTTTTTCTAATTTTAAAATTGATTGTTATTGTTTATTTAATAAAAAAAAATACTAGTGAATTAATTACTTTCTAGGTACTAAATCAATCACACACCTAAACCCAATGTATGACTTCGCAGTATCCTGATATTCGTAGTTACGAGTGCTTGTTTGCAAATAATAGCCAACGTCTTTCCAGCTACCACCTCTAACAACTTTTCTTTTCATCCTAGGTGGATCAGCATCATTTGCTTCATAACGTAAGTCAGGACTCATATCATGGAATATGTTATACGCACCTTCATTGAAGTAAGAGTTAGTCCATTCAGCAACGTTTCCAGCCATGTTGTATAGACCATATCCATTAGGCCAATACGCATCCACTCTAACAGTATAGAAACCACCATCTTCAGCGTAATTACCTCTGCCTGGTTTGAAATTTGCCAGCAAACATCCTTTCTTGTTCCTTAGGTAGTAATTACCCCAAGGGTACATCGAATTACTCCTTCCCCCTCTAGCTGCATATTCCCACTCTGCCTCACTTGGCAACCTAAAATCACTCTCAGTTGCCATTTTTTTGGATTCTAAATAGTCGTTTAATTTCTTTGTCCTCCAATTACAAAAAGCTACAGCTTGTTTCCAATTCACGCCAACAACTGGATAGTTACCAAAAGAAGGGTGGGCAAAATATCTCTTTGTCATAGGTTCATTATACGAATAGGAGAAATCTCTCATCCAAACAGTTGTATCAGGGTATGCGGGTATTTTTCTAGTAGTGAAAAATTTCAATGGATCTTTCTTGAAAGCTTCCCTATTTTCTCTTTTAACTAACTCGTCTTCATTGATAACAGTATATGAGTATATCAGTTTTTCAGGATTGAAGAACGGCTTTGTTCCTTGTGCATCCACCTTAATGAAATATCCAGAAGATGCTAGTTGATCTTTAAATTTTGCGTCTTCATATTTTATATTCTTAACTTGCTTCCAGTGAACAGAAGTGTCGTAGTAAGGCGCACCCAACATAACAGCAACAGTTGAGTCACGAACCCAGTTCACGAATTGACGATATTTATTGTTAGTCAATTCGGTAGCATCCATCCAAAAACCAGGAATAGAAACTTCTCTATTTCTTGAAGTAAAAGTGTAATTAATATCCTCATCACTTGGCCCCATGTGAAATGTCCCAGGGGGCACGTAGACCATACCAAGCGGCATAGACATACTCAATTTCGCATTTGGTGATATTCCATGTACTTGCCCATCGTCAACTATCCTGCTTTTCGACTTGCCCTTACAACTGTATAATCCAGCCAACATAACAGTTGATAGTATCAGGAATAACGCATTTTTAATCATAAAAAAAAATTACTGTGTCGCAAATATATATTTAAGTTCGAAATTCTTATCAATTAGAAAAAATAATTTATAATCTGATAATAAAGTTCAAATAACAACTCGAAATGCAAGACCTAAATACTTTGACAATCTAAAATAAAATTAAAAAAAACACTGAGTGAACTAAATGGCTGTGTGCAAGAATAATCATGGCACAAATAAACTTTGCTCGTATCGTTAACTAATTTGCCTGCAAGTAAAGGATAATTTTCCATTTCCACGATTGTGCTTTGTAAAATTTTATCTGGAATGTACTTTTTTAACAAAAGAGTTAACTCTTTAGAGATGTCTTTGCCAACTACAACGATTTCTTTTAAATTATTTATATTTAACTGGGCTATACTCGCCCAACTACCAAAAGAATTAGGGTAATTCAAAAGTACCTTTCCGACACTAAAAATCATTTCATTCGACCTAGACTTCCAATCAAACTTATCATAAATAACCGATAAATATAAAAAGTTCCAAGCCATCACTGAATTTCCAGATGGGACAGCTCCATCATGAGTTTCTTTCTTACTAATTATCACGTCTTTCTGACTTTTATTGGAGAAGTTTAAAAACACACTCTCTTCATCTGAAAAGTTATTAATTACAAATTCTGTCAGCTCTTTAGCACATTCCAAATAATAAACATTGGAAGTAATTTCTTGCAAATGAATATATGCTTGAATTAGATAAGCATAGTCGTCCAAGAACGCTTCTATCTTTTTCTTTCCTAACTTATAAGTATGGCAAAATGAGCCATCAGGGTTTCTAAGTTTATCTTCCAAAAAGCTAATTTCTTGTTCTGCTGTCTGCTTATATTCCTCATCACTAAGGGCAGCGTAAGCTTTGCAATATGCAGTAATCATTAGGGCATTCCATGACAATAAGATTTTGTCATCCAGATTAGGGCGTATTCTTTTACCCCTTGCTTCTAATAATTTTTCATTTGCCTTCAAAATCGAATCCTCAAACGCTGATTTATTCAGTCCATGTGCCAACACAAAGTCTTCAACTGGCATTTTTACGTTTAGGATATTCCCTTGTTCCCAATTTCCATTTTTTGTAACGTCGTAGTATTTACAAAAAATATCACTTTCCTCACCTAATATATCTTCAATCTCATTTTTATCCCAAACATAAAATTTACCTTCCTCACCTTCACTGTCTGCATCTAGGGCACTATAAAAACCTCCCTCATCGCTTTTCAACTCTCTTTCTACAAAAGTCAAAGTCTGCCTAATCTTATTTGCATACAAAGAATTCTCTGTTATTTGATATGCCTCTGCCAAAACACCTACAAGCAGCGCGTTATCATAAAGCATCTTCTCAAAATGTGGCACTAACCATTCCTTATCAGTGCTATATCTTGCTAATCCACCGCCAATCTGGTCATAAATTCCTCCGTTTACCATTTTATCCAAACTCAACAAGGCTTGATTTAATGATTTCTCGTCTTTTGTAAAATGGTAATGCCTCAAAAGGTATTGTATTGAAAAGGTTTGAGGAAATTTCGGCGCAGCCCCAAATCCCCCATCAACTGTATCTGCTTGCTTTAGAATATTATCCGCTATCAACTGCAAATTTTCTTTCTTAAAAAAAGAATCAGTATCGTCAGATGAAGTTTTTAATCCAATAGAATTGGCATTTAAAAGATGACTAGTAAGGTTCTCTGCCTGCGCTTCTACTTCATTGCGCTTTTCTGCAAACATCCTATGAACATTTACCAAAACATCCTTCCAACTACTCCTATTATGTATAGGTATAGGTGGAAAATAGGTTCCGCCATAAAAAGGCTTCTTATCTGGAGTTAAAAAAACATTTAATGGCCATCCACCACTACCTGCAATTGCCTGAACTGCATCCATATATACATGGTCTAAATCTGGACGCTCTTCCCTGTCAATCTTGATATTCACATAATATTGGTTCATTATTTCGGCGGTAGCCTCATCCTCAAAACTTTCCCTTTCCATAACATGGCACCAATGGCACGCAGAATATCCAATACTTATTAGGATTGGCTTATCCTCATCTATCGCTTTTTGCAAAGCCTCTTCCCCCCAAGCATACCAATTGACTGGATTGTGCGCATGCTGCAACAAGTAAGGACTTGTTTCGTGTATTAATTGATTAGTATGTTTCCGTTCCATAATTTATTTGATGTGAAAGTAAGGCTATCGCTCATTATGTATGTCTCAAGGTGTTTATTAAATTGGTAATAATACAAACTCAATCAACAAATACCTACTTGAATGCTACAAGCGATTTAAAAGAATTGATTCTTTTGAACAAGGATTAATGACTATCCGCTATTTGGTATTCGCTTTACTATCCTACATCATCTCGCCGTTTTTGCGAGGCACGAAGCAATCTTTTGCAAATAAAATAAGATTGCTTCGTGCCTCGCAAAGACGTTTACATGGTTTAAAACACTTGCTACCAAATAGCGGATAGTCATTAAAGAAACAATATATCGGAAACCTTACGGCAACCCTAAAATAACTAGTTGTTTCTGTAACCAAACCAGTAGTTTATGGGTAAAATTAACCCTAAATACCGGCACCCAATAGCCATCAACTATGTCGATAACTTGAAAATAATGCCCTGTTGATAGCTTAATAATTGTTTCAAATTCAATCAGTATTTACTTATAATACTTCTACATTTAAGAAAAATGACCTAAAACAGCTGCCTTATTGACAAAAAAGGCTATTTTATGTAATCATATTGTCGCTTTATGATTAGGTAAACTTGTTTTTCATATTCGTTTTACTTCCTCTCTATGCAAAAAAG
>JANYEX010000181.1 GCA_025359725.1 Chitinophagaceae bacterium
GGCTTCGGCAAGCTATGTTGGAAATGTGGTGGATAAGGTATTTTGTATATGAAAAGAGAATGGGGATGAATAATATGAGCGCAGTTGGGAAAATGTGCGGACTGAAACCCATCCACGTATAAAAAGGTGACGGTGTGGCGGCAATCGGTGGAATTTTATTGTTGGTAAACATTGTATTGCAATACTACATAATGCGCAATTGGCAGGACTATCAGGTTGATACCAAAACTGTATATCAATTAGGCTTTGTAAACTGATTTGTACCTGTTGAAAGCTAATTTGTTTTACAAAAGCAGTAAGAAAAATTAAGTTTGGATGAGCAAATTCTATCAAAACAATCTATCATTGCCATGAGTAAGTAATGAGTCATACGTTTTAAGTATTACGTTGTACGTTTTTGGAAATATCAATTGTAAATTATCAATTATCAATTAAACAATAATACTCTTTTTATAAAGCAAACTGCACAGCGGTTGGGCTTCGATTATTGTGGCATTGCCAAGGCAGAACTATTGAGCGATGATGCCAGAAGATTGGAAAGCTGGCTGGCTAAGGGCATGAACGGCACTATGGATTATATGGCAAACCATTTCGATTTGCGCATTGACCCTACCAAACTATTGCCGGGGGCAAAGAGTGTGATTACTTTATTGAAAAACTATTATCCTTCGGAGAAACAAACAATGGATAGTCCCAAGATTTCTAAATATGCTTATGGAAAAGATTATCACGAAGTAATAAGAAAGCAACTGAAAGTCTTTTTGCAAGATATAAATCAACAGATAGGGGCTGTGGAAGGAAGAGGCTTTGTTGATTCTGCGCCAGTGCTGGAAAGAAGTTGGGCCATAAAAAGTGGATTGGGATGGGTGGGCAAGAATGGTAATTTGATAAACAAACAACAAGGTTCTTTCTTTTTTATTGCTACGCTGATTGTTGATATTGAGTTGAACTATGACGATGCCTATGCCAAAGACTTTTGCGGTAGCTGTACCAAATGTATTGATGCCTGTCCCACCGAAGCGATACTCCCCAACAAAGTGGTGGACGGCAGTAAGTGCATCAGTTATTTTACCATTGAACTAAAGGAGCAATTGATACCCGGCAACATGCACGGCAAGTTTGACGATTGGATGTTTGGCTGCGATACTTGTCAGGATGTATGCCCTTGGAACCGATTCAGCAAGCCGCACACAGAGGAAGCTTTTACCCCATTAAACGAAGTGCTGACTTACAAAGCATCAGATTGGGAAATGCTGACAGAAGAAAGTTTTAAAAAAATATTCCGACATTCGCCCATCAAGCGTACAAAGTATGCGGGGATAAGGAGGAATTTGAGGTTTTTGGAATGAGAAGATACTGGTTGCAGGTTACTGGTTGCAAGTACTGGAAACCAGTAACAGGTAACTTGCAACTAATTAAAGTCTATGATTAAATACACCACCATTTTAAAGAAGTTTCGGGAGCAAGGCGAGAAAACTGGCTGGACGTATATAGAAGTGCCTGCCGAACTTGCCCAACAACTAAAACCCAACAACAAAAAGAGTTTTAGGGTAAAGATTACTTTGGATGAAGTGCCGTTTGAAGGCGTTGCGATGATACCGATGGGAAAGGGTGATTTTATTATGGCTATAAACGCAGGAATGCGCAAGGCAATACGAAAACAAAAGGGGGATACAGTGGCAGTTTCGGTAAGTATTGACGAAAAAGGTTATGAACTGAATGCCGACTTTGTCGCCTGTCTGGAAGATGAACCAAAGGCATCCGAGTTCTTTTATTCCTTGCCAAAGGGACACCAGAACTATTTTAGCAAATGGATAGAAAGCGCAAAGACCATTGAAACCAAAACCAAAAGGATAACCAATAGCATCATCTATCTATCAAGTGGGCTTGGATATGGCGAGATGATACTGGGACTGAAGAAGGAACTATGAACTATGAGTTATTAGATATTAGAGGTGAACTCATAATAATATCTAATATCTCTTAGCTCATATCTATTTAATGAAACACCGCGCTTTTCTTCTGAGACGTATGTGAACTAAAGTAACCTAGAGCACCATTGCTTAAATTAGTTGTCGGGTCGGCAGGGGATGTGGGTTGACCATTTGTTGGGTCTGCGTTGGATAATTCTTTTAGGTAACTAAAAACTTTTTTATCAATACACTGCATCTCAATGGATATTAAATCGCCGGGACGTATATAATTACTATCATTAAACAATTGCTTAGTTACATATTTCCCGTCAGAAAGTCTATCGTCAAATAAGAAAATCTGCTTTGAAGGCATGCCATTTATGGTTTCTACAAAATTATAGCCATTGTAAATTCCTGCAGGATCCTGAAAGTTTATAACAGGGTTGGTAAGCGGCTTGCCAAATCCTGAGTTAGATATAAACGTAATAGAATCCATGTTAACCTGTTGTGGCATGGTCGATGACGCCTTAAATTCTTGCCCTGCGTTCTTTACATCCAATATGTACGTATGTCCTATTGTCCCAACCAATTTCTTAGTCGAGTAAGTTCCTGCAGGATTCTCAGTTAGTGAATCAACTATATTCAAGTTACTATCAGTAATGGTAACTATTGCACCTGAAACAGTAGGGAAAATATTGCTATTGTAAAAGGCCACAGACTTAGTAATAGTTACAATATATGGGCCTGACTGGTTGGTAACATTCCCTTCAATTACAACCTGTGGTGCTGCATTATTAAGGTCGAGTGTAATTACTTTTTTGCAGGCAACTGCCAAAATTAGCGTAGCGATAAGTAGGTATTTAATAGTTTTCAATTGTTTCATTGTTTAGAATTTAAAGTTGTAAGTAACAGAAGGAATCAGTTTAAACAAAGTCGTCTGTACTGCTTGTGTTTTTGTTGGGTCGTTGGGGTCTTGCTTAAAATCTATACTGTAAGCATTTGCCCTGTTTAGCGCATTATAGATAGAAAAAATCCAGTTACTATCATATTTCTTGGTCTTCTTACCTTGTAAGGTTGCCGCCAAATCTAATCGTTCATAAGTAGGCATTCTGTACGTATTCCTGTCTGGGTAATAGAAATAAACCTGTCCATTCAGGGTGTATTTTCCGCTAGGATAAGTAACAGCATTACCTGTATAATAAACAATAGTTGATGAGAAAGTCCATTTCTTATTTGCCTTGTAGATACCAACAATTGATACCTCATGTCGCCTGTCTTGAGTGGCACTATACCATTGGTCGTTGTTTATGCCGTCAATCTTTCTTTCTGTTTTAGCCAACGTATATCCTATCCAACCATTAAACTTGCCATATTTTTTCTTCAAAAACAACTCTAATCCATAAGCCCTACCAACACCGTATAATAACTGAGATTCTACATTAACATTGGCATTCAGTTCTGCCCCGTTTTTATAGTCTATTTGGTTTTGCATTCCTTTATAATAAACTTCTGCCGAGAACTCATATAAGTTCTTTTTAAAGTTCTGGTAATAGCCCACAGCTACCTGGTCCGCAATTTCTGGCTTTACATTATTGCTACTTCCTATCCATAAATCTGTAGGACTTGAGCCTGTAGAGTTAGATAAAAGGTGTAGGTTTTGTATGTTTCTTGTGTAAGAAAACTTGATCGATTGGTCATCATTCAACTTGTAGCTTGCCGCAAACCTAGGTTCCAGATATGTGTAGGCCTTCACAAACTTTCCTGATGAATAATTACTACTATCCTTCGTCGTTCCGTCGGTGTTGTAGGTGTAAAAAGTACCTGGACCTATCGCACTAAAGCTTGATAATCTTAAACCATAAGTAACATTTATCTTTTGGGTAGCACTCCATTCGTGGGAGATATAGGCTGCACTTTCCATGCTATACTTCTTCGGTAAATCCAGACTATTAAAGCTAGAAGTAGAGGAAGCCGTAATCGTTCCTGGCACTATGCTATGCTTAATAACATCAAAACCGAAATTGATACGATTATTGGCATTGATGAATTGTTGAAAATCTTGTTTGATATTTAAATCTTGTATTTTAGAAGTAATGTTGATGTTATTATTCCCAGAATTTATCGCAATGATATAGTTGTAGTTGGAATAAATAAGAGAGGTATTAGAGAATAACCTGCTGTTTATTACATGATTCCAGCGCAATGTTCCAGTAAGGTTACCATACTTCAAACCAAAAGTACTACCTACCCCCAAATCGTCCTTACCAGTGTAGGCAGACAAGTATAAATGGTCTTTATCACTCAGTTTATAGTTGGCTTTCGCATTGAGGTCATAGAAGTATAGTACGTCTTTATTCAGTGTAGTATCTTGTGATAGCTTCAAAAATAAATCAGCATAAGTTCTTCTTCCACTAATAGAATAAGAGCCTTTACCCTTGTCTATCGGGCCTTCCAAACTTAGTCTCGATGATATTAACCCAACACCACCGCTACCACTAAACTTCTGGTTGTTACCATCGTTCATCTTTATATCAATTACCGATGATAGTCTGCCGCCATATTCTGATGGCATCCCGCCTTTATACACGGTTACATCCTTGATGGCATCCGAGTTGAAGGTGGAGAAAAACCCTAATAAGTGCGATGGATTATAGACTACTGCCTCATCCAAAAGAATAAGATTCTGGTCTGCCGAACCACCCCTTACATAAAATCCACTGTTGCCTTCGCCCGCCCCTTTAATGCCAGGTAAGAGCTGAATCGTCTTCAAAATGTCTTGTTCGCCAAAGAGTACGGGTATGTTTTTTACTTCTTCAATTGATAATTTCTCAACCCCCATGATAGGCTTTGAAATGTTGTCGCTTCTGCGTTTAGCACTTACAATAACCTCTTCTAGTAAGGCAGAAGTTTTTAGAAGATTAACCTGCACAGTCTGATTTCTGGTTAAATCAATATCCAAGGTATCGTTTGAATAACCTGTAAAACTAACTACCAACTTCTTCTTACTAGAGGTAGAACTTATGGAATAAAAGCCATAAGCATTCGTAGCAGTGCCTAATCCCCCTTGTCCTACAAAAGAAACAATGGCACCTATAAGCGATTCGCCAGTAGCATTATCCCGCACTGCGCCACTAACTGTAAATCTATTCTTGGGCAACTGAGCCATTGAAACGAAAGACAGAAGCAATAAGAGTATAGAAAAATAAAAGTATTTTTGCTTCATGGTGTTATTTTTTCGGGTCAATTTATTTGTTGGCGAAAGTAGCCTCAATGACTGCAAGGTTGTGTTAGTGAAAAAATAACTAATTGTTAAATCAGTAGCGTCCTAAACGATAAAAAAGAGAGAGAAAGTTTATCTGTAACTCAATTAGCTTTGAGGTTGCACAACAAACAAAGCTTTCTCCCATGTCAATAATAACATTGTTTGCCCAGATTATCGGCGAGTTAGATATTGGTAAGTTTAAAAAACTGGTAGCCAAACATCAGACGGACAGACACCAAAAGGGAACTCTATAAACGCAGGTGGAACATTGAGATATTCTTTAGGACAATAAAATATGTTGTGTCATTGCTACCGCCTGTGTTCTGTTTATTTTCTGCGGATACTCTTTATTTCCATCTTCATGATATTCTTTGTCTACTTTTCTGCTACTGGATGAGCAAAGGCTGCTATGAGGGTCAACAAAAAGACCTTTGCATAAAAATCCTGTTGCGCTAATAATCATAACAATTAGGTTAGTTGGCGTTAATAGCCGTTTGCGAGTAACGATACCAGCTTTAATTCTTGAGGATGCAAGGATATCTTTCGGAGTCCAATTCCCTATATAAATCATTTATCAGCTCTAGCCTAAAGTCAGTAATTTGTACAATTGTTTCCATTACTCTGTAAACTCAAATAATAGCACTCTTATTTTACAAAAACAATAACCAATGACTTGATTTATGTCCTTAACTAAACGACATTGAATATTAACCTCTTTTATATCGCACTCATCATTGATGGTGTAATAAAATTCTGTTCCTTAATAGTTTTTATTTCTTGCTTCTCTGGTACAGCTACTGTCTTTTGATATTTGCTCTTTTCTGTAGCAGTATCTGTATTCAATTTAAGCTCTCTTTTTTTTTCGTCTAGCTCTCTTTGTTGCTCATCCAGCTGTTGCTTTAGTTCGCGTTTCTTCTCATCCATCTCCCTTTGTTTATCCTCAATATCTTGTTTCAAATCTTCCAAACTTTGCTTGTTCTCATCAATACTTTCGTCTTTATTATTATCGTTTAAATCGTCTGATAAATCAAAGTTTTTATGAACAACCTTCAATCCTTTTTCAGTCATGATATATTCTTTATTTGTTTCCCAATGCATACCTTCATTGTTGTCATCATCATTATCCCAGGTTACATCAGAATCTGTAAAGCTGAAGTTGAGGTGTGTGCGCCAACCAATTTTATCATCAATTTTTATCTTCTTACCAACTGGCACAGCGATAGTCATAACAATTCTTTGATTCCTGAATTTATCCGTAGTATTTATCTGAATACCTTTATAGAGGGATAAAATAGAATCTTTTTGGGCGATGCTATATTTTATCTTTTCTGCCAATTGGTTTGCCAAATCTTTGGTATTACCATTACTTAGTTTTGTAATAGTTACCTCAAAACTATCAGAAGTAGATTTTATAATTCTAACATCGGTATTCGGTACAAAAACGGTATCAGTATCCAGCCCTTCAAACGGTTCTATCTTAAGCCAATGTTTTCCGTGTCCGTCTTTACCATATCCTGTAAGCTCTACTTCTAGTTTATTTATTTTAGGATTAGTCAATGCAATCCTTTCTTCAGTGCCGTTACTCTTGTACCTAAAGTCATTTCTCAGATTTACTAGCAAGCTAATCATACAGATTAACCCTATTATCCATAAAGAAAGAAAGGTATAGCGAACAAGGCTACTGTTGCGTTTAGACTTAGTTATTCTTCTGATAACAAAAGTGATAATGCCAATAATTGGTACCCAAACAAATAACAGTATGCCCATCCAGGCATTGGTTGTTTCCCAGCCATTACTAAAAACATAGTCGAACACAGGGGAGATACCTATAAAAGCCACACCAGCCGCAAACAAACTTACAACCACCGCAAACAGCACTACTGTCAATATAAAATAGGCAAAAATCTTAGCTATCAAAGCAATAACTCCACCCAATCCTGTGCTAGTTCTTCTGGCAGCATACGCAGCTTCATTACCCATTTGCTTAGCCCTAGGACCATATTCCTTGCCCAATTCTTCGGCTCTGGTTTTTAAATCTGCCCCAAACTTTTCTGCCCTGTCCTTAAAACCTTCCATGTCGGTTTGTATCGTATTTTTTATGCTGTTAAGATCTACACGTTCTCCTTTCATCTCAAGTTTGTCTGCACTAGTAACAGCTTCGGGTAATATTAACCAAAGGATAATATAGATTACTGTTGCACCAGGGCTAAAAGACAGACTGACAAAATGAGGAAATCCAAATATTTCCCAACGGTTCCAGTGTGTAACAATTGATAGAAACGGAACAAGAAACAGTAATCTTGGCACCCAAACGTTTACGCCAAAATAATGACTTAATCCACTAGCCACCCCACCAATAAACTTATCGTCCATATCCCTAAAAAGTCTTTTGCGAGGACTACCAATAACTTGTGTTGCAGTGCTAGGAATGGCTATCCAAAGTATTAAGTAAGTCCAAAATGAAAATACATTACCTACCACAGCCAAAATACGTATTACTAATGGGTCTATACCAAAGTAATTGGCAATACCAGCGCAAACGCCACCAAGTACCTTATTATTTTCATCACGATATAAACGCTTGCCACTATAGGAAAAACTTTCCTTTTTTTCCTTCTGTCCAGCTTTAGGTTCGCCACCCAACTGAGCATGTACCTTGGTTTCTTCGTCATCAAAGTCTTCGGGCCTACCCATGCTTTTAATAATATTGTTTACGTCGTCTTCAGTAATGCAAGTACTACCTTTTTTAAGCGTTTCGCCAAAAAGTTCCGCAATCCTACTTTCAATGTCGTTTATTATTTCGTCTTTACCTTCTTCGTTGGCAAAATAGCGGCGCAGACTATCAACATATTGTTTTAAAATATCGTAAGCACTCTCTTCAATCGGAACTACCCTGCCTTGAAAGTTGATATTAATTACTTTTTTCATGATTAAATAAATTTAGTGGGTTAAAGTATTGTTTCGATTACTGAATCTACAGTTGTTTCGGTTGGTTGCGTAAGTGCATGTACAGCGTCTGCCAGTTCTTTCCAGGTACTTTCTAGTGCTTCGTAAAACTGTAGTCCGTCGTCTGTCATCACAAAATACTTTCTGGGGGGGCCGCTATTGCTTTCCACCCATCTGTAGGTAAGGTAGCCAGCGTTTTTTAGTCTGGTAAGGAGGGGGTATAAAGTACCTTCCAGAATGTTTAGGTTGGCCGCCTTCATTTTGTCAACAATGTCGCTGGGGTACACTTCCCCTTGGCGTATCACAGAAAGAATGCAGAATTCCAGAACCCCCTTTCGCATCTGACTTTGTGTGTTTTGTATGTCCATTTTTTTCTTTTTAATAACTGAATAATGCTTTTGTCTAAGTTTTAAGTTTCGTGTTACCAACCTCCGGCAGCTAGTAACTCATTACTTTCACGAAACAAAGATGGGACTTTTTACAGTACTATGCAAAGCAAAGTACTAAGTTTTTTATGGTAATAGGTTAAAGGTAGATATGTATGTTTTCACAAAATATTGTAAGTCAATAACTAATAAGGAAATATGGTAAAAAAAGAATTTTATCTAAATTGATAAACGGTAAAATAATAGTATGAAAAACACGCTTCTGTAGCAAAAAAGTTTATGAGAATAGGGAATAGATGGGTTTATGTAGGAAAAAAATTCTTTTTAATACTTTATACATAGGTATGGTTTAATAGAACAAACATACTAACACTATTTCATGAATTTATTTAATTACAAATATTATATCTGATGAAGCCGTAAATGTTTTTGGTTTACCCTTAAAGTTGAATGATACTCTTACATCAATAAGAACCTCATTTAGCAATACATCCCCCTCTCCCAACATCTTATCGCCCGTTATCAATTTTTTATTAATCAGTTATAGTGTATTGCTAATGGGTTATTAGTTATTATGCGACCTTAATAAGGTCGCAAATAATGGTTTATTCTACATTATTACTCCCAAACAAATTAATATAAACTACGAATAAGCTGCAATCAATAAAATGCAGCTTATTAGGTCAAGACAAGTTGATATGAACCATTAATAAGATAAAATAAACCATTATTTGCACCTTAATTAAACGTTCTTATTAACTCACCTCACGCATATTTATCAACAAAATACGTTTTTAGATACATGTTGTTTTGCTAAATTGCGTTGATTTGTATACCGATTATCTACAGAGCAGTTTGTCAAGGGAATCTCTAAAAACTACCTAGTTCATCCTTGACAAAATTTAAGATACCATTTTTAAGTTTTTTCCCTAGCCCTTAATTACATATACCTGTTTTTTTAATCGTTTTATTAATCATTTCTGTACATTTTTTACAACTGGACACATGTATCCCTTAACAAGGTAGCAACTGTACCTTTCTGAACAAATTATA
>JANYEX010000096.1 GCA_025359725.1 Chitinophagaceae bacterium
GGAGTCGTTGGAAAAGATTAACGACTGGACTCGTGCCGCTGCCGGTTTGCACGATTGGCAAGGTGCAAAATTTGTTCGATTTGGAGATAACATGCGCTATGTGGCAGTAACAGATGGCGACAAGGTAGAGGCAGAAATAAAGTTTGGTTATTCTGTTAATACGCATGGTATTGGCGATTTAGTAAAAGTGATTAATGAAGTAAGCGAGGAAGCAGTAGATGCTTTGGTAACCGAATATGCTGATAGCTATACGTTAACTCCTTCTTTGGTGAAAGGTGGAGCGCAACACGAATCATTGCGTGATGCCGCTAGAATAGAATTAGGTTTGGAAGCCTTCTTGGTTGCAGGAAACTTTAAGGGATTCACTGATACATTTGAAGATTTGCATGGCATGAAACAATTGCCTGGTATTGCAGCGCAGCGTTTAATGTGCAAAGGCTATGGTTTTGCAGGTGAGGGCGACTGGAAGACTGCTGCTTTGGTACGGGCAATGAAGGTAATGGGCAGTGGTTTGAAAGGAGGTAATTCTTTTATGGAGGATTATACTTATCACTTTAATCCTGATAACAGAATGGTTTTAGGTGCGCACATGTTGGAAATTTGTTCGTCCATTGCAGAGCATAAACCAAGTTGCGAGATACATCCTTTGGGAATTGGCGGTAAGGAAGATCCTGTTCGTTTGGTATTTAATTCAGCACCTGGACCTGCCATCAATGCGTCTATTGTAGATATGGGCAATCGTTTCCGATTGTTGGTCAATGAGGTATTGGCAGTTGCCCCAATTAGTACTTTGCCTAAACTTCCTGTTGCGAGGGTATTGTGGAAACCTTATCCTAATATGCACACAGGTTGTGCTGCATGGATTTTAGCAGGTGGTGCACACCATACTTGCTATAGCCAGAACCTTACTGCCGAGCATTTGCAAGACTTTGCAGAAATGAGCGGAATTGAATTTGTATTGATAGGAAAAGAAACAAATATCTACCAATTCAAGAATGAATTAAGGTGGAATGAGGCAGCTTTTAAATAATTATGAAGTTAAGAATCGGAAGTCGTGAGTCGTAAACCGGAAGTTAGAGGTGGACTACTTGCGACTTCCGTTCCTTACGATTACCGATTTTAAATTAATCAAAATGTCTTCTTACCTAAACGTCCCTCGTCACCTGCTAGCAATTGATTGTATCATCTTTGGTTTTGATGGCGAGGATTTAAAGGGCTTATTCATCAAAAGAAAGTTGGAACCGCAAAAAGGTAACTGGTCGCTGATGGGGGGCTTTGTAGCTGAAACAGAAAGTGTTGCTGCTGCCGCAGAAAGGGTTTTATTTGAATTGACTGGTCTATCCAATGTCTATATGGAGCAGTTACACTGCTATGGCGAGTTGGAACGGGATACGCACTCACGGGTTGTTTCCATTGCCTACTTTGCTTTGATAAATATTAATGATAATAACTACGATGTATTAGAAGAACATGATGCAAGTTGGATAAATTTGAAGGAATTACCAGAACTAATCTTCGACCATCAACAAATGGTGGAGGATGCTAAAGAAAGATTGCGTCAGAAGGTAGCTAACCACCCTATAGGTTTTGCCTTGTTGCCAGAGAAGTTTACCCTTCGCCAACTACAGACGCTATACGAAGCCATCTACGAAACCCAACTAGATAAAAGGAACTTCATGCGTAAGATTTTCTCTTTAGATATTATTAGAAATACGGGCGAGAAAGAGAAATTCAGCTCTCGCAAAGGGTCTTTTTACTTTGTATTTGAGGAAGAGAAATACAAGCAATTAGAAAAGGAGGGTTTAAAATTTATTTAGCCCTTACTAATGCCCAATTATACTACTAACAATCAGGTATGCAACAATTAAAAATTACCACATAGGCACATGAGGCACATAGTATTTGATATTAGTTTACATAAGTACACATAAAAAAGACATTTAGCTAGTTTAAATCTATGTAAACTATGAGTGCAACGTTACTTATCTTTCTTTTTCTTATGTGTCTATTGTGCCTATGTGTTAAATTATTGGTGCTTTTTTTAGCAAACTTCGTTGTGTTGAGTATAAATACACTCCGTTTGTGTTCAGTTAACCATTATTTTTACTTCTCAATAAGCTCTTTTGGTCAATGAGAAAAGTCACGCTGTTTATAATTATCTTATGTTCTTTCTTAACCAAGGTATCCTTTGCCCAATTGGATAGCATAAACATAGGGCAAACCCCTTCGAGCTCATTTCCAGTATGTGGCAGCAATGTATTCATACAAAGCAGTGTCCCTTCTTTTGGGGGTAAATTTATACCAGTTCCACAATGCGGAACCAATGCTCCTTACAGTGATATTAACCCCTTCTTTTATAAGTTTACTTGCTTCAAGACTGGAACTTTTGGTTTTTTAATCAGCCCTAATAATCTTCAGGATGATTACGATTGGGATCTATTTGATATTACCAACCACAATGATAGCGACATTTATACCGATAACACCTTGAGTGTTGGTTTCAATTGGTCGGGTATTTCGGGCGTTACAGGTGCTAATAATACAGGAACAAGTTTATACAATTGTGGTGGATTAGCCTTTCCAAATATTAGTGCGATGCCTACCCTCATCAAAGGTCATAATTACATTTTACTAGTTAGTCATTTTACTTCCTCGGATCAATCTGGGTATAGTCTTTCATTTAATGGTGGCAATGCTATTATTACAGACACACTAAGCCCGAAGATTGCTACTGCTAAACTTAAATGTTCTGGTGATAAAATTGGTTTAAAGCTTGATAAACCTATGCTTTGTAGCACGCTTGATAAGGATGGTAGCGGGTTCTCCATTACTTCCAATCCCAAGATAGATTCTGTTGTAGGGCATGGCTGTAAGTATGGGTTCGATATGGATTCTGTTACAGTCTTTTTGGCTTCCCCTTTAGATACTGGTAGTTATAAAATTACCACTAAACCAGATAATAAAGGTGGACAGATAAGTGATATATGTGGTACGTTCATTCCCATAAATGATACTTTCAGTTTTATCCGAAAAATTGAAGTGCCTACCCGCATGGATAGTCTTACGACCCCCTTGCCTTGTGCTCCTCAACAGTTGCAGTTGGTTTTTAAAACCCCTATGTTGTGTAGTTCTGTAGAGGCAGATGGTAGTCAGTTTTTTATAAGTGGTCCTTCTAAAGTTACTGTTACTAGTGCTACTACCAACTGCGATAGTAACGGTGTCGCCAACATTATCTACATAACCCTTTCTGCTCCCATCACTACTGATGGTATTTATAAAATCCATCTAACAAAAGGGGCTAATTTCACCACGCTTACCAACGAGTGTAGCGTTCCCACCCCCATAGATTCTATTTCGTTCAAAGCTATAGACTCGGTTAGTGCGGCTTTTACTATCAATACCTATATAGGTTGCAAGAAGGATACCATCTATGCTGGGTATAAAGGTGTTACTATTGGTACTCACAATACCTCTAGCTGGCAATGGACGCTTGATAGCACCGCTTTTAGCACCGATACTTCTATTCACTTCATTGATTCTACTTTTAAGCCTAAGTCTCTGCAACTAACTGTATCTAACGGTACTTGTAGCAATACATTCACGCAGTCAATTACCCCTCTCGACCATCGTATTAAGGCTGGTTTTACCATTTCTGCCGATACTATCTGTCCGCAGGATAAGGTTACGTTTACCGATACAAGTATGGGGGTTATTACCAGCTATAAGTGGCACTTTGGCGACAGTACTTTCGATAGTATTCAAGCTCCTTTGCCACATGCCCTCCCTAAGGTGGATTCTCTAGTTACCTATAAAGACACTTTATCTATCCTTAACCAAGTGGGCTGCCGCGATACCGCTTTCCACAAGATTATTGTCCGTACTTCTAAGCCCTCTTTGGTGGATAGTGTGGTGTTTGTAAATTGTTATTCTTCTAGTATTCATTTCTTTTTAGATGCCCCCATTCGTTGTAGTTCTATAGATAGCAATGGGAGCAATTTTACCGTTGTCAGAACAGATAGGCCGGATACTGTTAGTATTGCCAACGCCAAGGTCGTTTCCTGTAGTAACAATCTTGGTAATGAGGTAGAGATTAACCTTAACACTTTTGCCTCTGGCGAGTTTAAAGTGTTTGTTCATAAAGATAGTACGGGTAGTAGGATAGTGAATGAATGCAATATCCCTTCACCAGATACGTCTCTTTATTTTACTACCCCCTACTTTATTGGTTCGGAAATTTACGATAGCATCCTTATTGGTTGTCAGCAAGATACACTGCTTGCTTTCGATAGTTGCAAGGCTGCCACTAGTTGGAAATGGGTATTTGATACTACGCAAACCAGTCTATCCCCTACCCCTAAGTTTATATTTACTGGTACTACTTCCAAGACGCTTAAATTATACAGTGCAAACAAGTATTGTTCGGATAGCGGCTCTGTTATTATCCTTCCTCCTGTACATGTAGTTAAGGCTGCCTTTACTACCCAAGATAGTATCTGCCCTAATATTCAGGCAACGTTCAATAACCAGAGTATTGGAAACCTAATTACCTATCTATGGAACTTTGGCAAAAAGGATACTAGCCATACGCCAACGCCTCTGCCTGTTTCTTACCCTATGCTCAATGCCTTCAAAACCTATACAGTTTCGTTAATCGTGAAGGATTCTTTGGGTTGCTTGGATACTGCCGTTAATAAAATTACCATCCGCCCCGGCATTACTTCGCTGATGGATAGTATCCGTCCCTTGCCTTGTACGCCCCAGTTGGTAGATATTAAGTTTACCAACGATTTGCAGTGTAGCTCTCTCAATCCTAATGGAAGCAACTTTACCATCACAGGGCCGTCCATTATACAAATAGATAGTGCCAAGATTAATTGTAATAATAGCTTTGGCAATGAAATAAAACTCTATCTAGATTCTGCCATCAAGGTTCCAGGTAATTACTTGGTGAAGATTCAAAAAGCTTCCGATGGTAGTCAGCTATTAAGTGCTTGCGATATACCCTCTACTCTTGGTAAAACAAAAGCCTTCCAGACGCTTCCGATAGTGGATGCTCGTTTCGATACCTTGATACACTATGGCTGCAAGGTGGCTTCTATTACTTATTCGCACAATGGCTTGAACGACGTAAATAGTTGGCTCTGGACGATAGACGACACCCTGCATAGCACCCATAAAGATACTACCGTAAACTACGACACCCTCAATCCTAAGTCGGTAAAACTAAAAGTATCTAATGGTATATGTAGCGATTCTACTTTATTGGAAATCATTAGTTTGGCTAATTATAATGATACCGTAAAAGCTGTTTTTGGTATGTATAAGGATAACAATGGAACAGATGAATCCGTTACCCTTATATGCCCTAGAGAAAAAGCCATTTATATAGATACAAGTATTGGTAAGATAAATAGTTGGAACTGGGATTTTGGCGATAATCAAACGAGCAACGTAACGCAGCCCGATGCGCAGACTTATCCTTATAATACTCAGGTAAATATTTATCCAGTAAAACTTATTGTTAAGGGTAATTATTGCAATGATACCACCTATAGATACCTAAAGGTAGTGCCCAATTGCTATATAGATGTGCCTACTGCTTTTACCCCCGATGCTGTTGGTAGTCCTTACAGCACGCTATATCCCCTTAATGCCTACCATGCCGACGACCTAGAGTTTAGGGTGTATAACCGCTTTGGGCAGCTTATTTTTGAAACCAAAGACTGGACAAAACATTGGGACGGAAGGGTAGGAGGGGCAGACCCAATTACTGGCACTTATGTATGGACGCTTATATATACCGACCACGATACTAAGGAAAGAATCCCGCTACATGGCACTACGATTTTGATAAGATAGTGGCAAGTGATAATGGATAATTGGTAGTTAATGATTGATAGTTAATAGATTGTAATTGATAATTAAAGATTTATAAAGGATATGTATTGAGTAAATGACTAACCTTACACCTATTTATTAACGCTGATTAGGATAACTTTTTTCCCAACACATAGGCATAATAGTCACATAAAAAGGGAAAAATAAGTAAAGAAACGTTTCACTTTAAGGACACAGAGTATGGAGAAGTGTACAGAAGTTACTTCTTTCTATGTGTTCTAATGTAATCTAGTACAAAACACTTTGTGATTAATATGTCTAACATATAACTTCTTTTTCATAAGCTGTTGGTCAATGCTACAAAGTAACATTTCTATGTGTACTTTTTTTTTCTAAACTTTCAGAAAGAATGCCATTTATTCTATGTGACTATTGTGCCTACTGTGTTAAATTCTTATCTTCTTACTGAGTTATATTATAAGGAAACAAAACCTAAATATTCAAAGCCAATCTGGTAAATTTGGTCAATGTTTATTAATCTGCACAAGGTGAGTAAATTTCACCAAAATAAAGGATAAAAAGTTTTTGCCCCATCCCCCAAGTACTCGGTATCCTTTGCAGAACATTCTTAGTAATTCGTTCAGTATTGCTACTACTTTACCTAGTAGTCCTTATCTAACTATTTAGCCTATTCCTTTCCCCTTATGCCTTACTCCTTACGGCTTTCTTTTTCGGTCTATTATGCCAAAGAGTCACCAAAATAGCAGGAGGCATGGTTTGAGGCAAACGAGGCATGGTTTGACGCAAACGAGGCATGGTCTGAGACAAACGAGGCATGGTCCGAGGCAAACGAGGCATGGTCTGAGGCAAAGGAGGCATGGTCCGAGGCAAAGGAGGCATGGTCCGAGGCAAACGAGGCATGGTCTGAGGCAAACGAGGCATGGTCTGAGGCAAACGAGGCATGGTTCGAGGCAAAGGAGGCTTCCGCCTATTATGCCGAAGACGCGTAGCCTTATTTCCTAATTCTTGACTTACCACTTATTACTTACTACTTACCACTTCTTTTTTTGGTCTATTATGCCGAAGACACGTTGTCTTGTTTTATGGATGCTTATTATGCCAAATGGTTCATCTGACGCACCAGAAAAGAATCTGCAAGACGTAATGTTTACTACGAAAATTAAGTTGATTGTCACGCTGAGCTTGCCGAAGCGCAAACGGGTTAAACTTATTATCCCGACTTCGACAGGCTCAGTCTGACAGGCTTATTTTCGATGTTTATCTTACAAAGTTTATAAAGGATGTTAATGTAAAGCATCTAATCAAAAACAAATAAGCCGTTTATAATAAGGTAGGAGGTTTCGGCAAAATACATCGACCCTTCCGCCTATTATGCCGAAAACGCGTAGCCTTATTTCCTAATTTTTGACTTACCACTTATTACTTACTACTTACCACTTCTTTTTTCGGTCTATTATGCGGAAGCCTCGTTGTCTTTTTTTATGGATGCTTATTATGCCCAATGGTTCATCTGAGTCACTAGAAAAGAATCGGCATGACGTAATGTTTACTACGAAAATTAAGTTGATTGTCACGCTGAGCTTGCCGAAGCGCAAACAGGTTAAACTTATTATCCCGACTTCGGCAGGCTCAGTCTGACAGGCTGATTTTCGATGTTTACCTCACACAGTTTATAAAGGATGCCCCTGTAAAGCATTTAATCAAAAACAAATAAGCCGTTTATTGTAGAGTAAGAGGCT
>JANYEX010000104.1 GCA_025359725.1 Chitinophagaceae bacterium
TAATATTGATTTTCAATGTAAAAAGTTTGCTTGCACCAAGTGCAGTATCTCTTTTGAGACAAAAACTGTTATTTACTGTCAGTGCTTTACTGCACTTGCAGCAAACACGTCTATTTGCTGTCAGTGCCTTACTGCACTTGCAGCAAACACGTCTATTTGCTGTCAGTGCCTTACTGCACTTGAGGCAAACACGTCTATTTGCTGTCAGTGCCTTACTGCACTTGAAGCAAACACGTCTATTTGCTGTCAATGCCTTACTGCACTTGAAGCAAACACGTGTTTTGGGGTAAAAAGCTTTACTGCACTTGCAGTAAGCAAAACTATTTGCCCTTAAACAAAACTTAAACCCAAGGCAAATAAGCTTAGTGAACCAGTAACCCAAAATAAACTGAGAAGAAAAAAAGATGATGCTCAATAAAGCTTTGTTGGCTAAGCGTTTTTTTTACTTTAATATATATTTGTCACCTTCAGGTCTGCAACACAGGCTTTTCTTTCTTCAAATAAATAGCTACATAGAAGGATAAAAACCATAGTTTATGTTTCAATATATTTAATCTGCTAATGAATCTGCAGAATAGTATAGTCTATCCTTTTACAAATCACTTCTATTGGTGCTTTGTTTGAATATTACCCTTTTTATTCTGGTGGTAATAGCTTTAATAAGTCCACCATCACTCTGAATGCGGCGGTCGCTCGTCCAAACCAATGCTTTGGTAGCGGTTACCCCATACAGTTTTCCGTAACCTTTATCCCTTAGTTTTACAGCTAACCAGCCATCTTCGTTTGCCCCAACGGGGTGATTAAAACCATCAACTGCTAACCCATCCAAACGCTTAAAGCCTGAGTTGAAACCATATACATTTACCGCCTCATCCTTTAGGTTCTTGTTGACAAAACGCATGAAATCGGCAGCGTATTCGTAGAAGAAGTAAGTAAGTCTGCCCGTGTTACCGATAGGAATAAACGAAAAACGACCATAGACCATCGCCACATCAGGAAGGGTATAAAAAGGTTTTGTCATCTCAGCCACCCAGTCCTTTGGATAGATAGAATCTGCATCGGCATTCAATACATATTTACCCAACGCTACTGCCAGCCCCGCATTGCGAGCGGCGGTAATGCCCTGTTTAGTTTCTAGAATACATCGAGCACCCGTAGAAACAACGAGTTCCTCGGTTTTATCCTTAGAGTTATTGTTAACCACCACAATCTCTACTGCCTTATCAGTAACATTATTGCACAAAGAATATAGCGTTTGAAGAATGTTTTTCTCCTCATTATAAGCGGGGATAACAATAGAAATATCAGGCTCTCCAGTCTTACGAAGGGATGTGTAAGCTGCTTGAATCAACGATACGAGATTGGGCTTTTCTAGTGCATTCCAACATTCCTTGGCGTAAGCAGTAACAAAAACAGGTCTCATAAGTGTTCGATTATAAAGGGATGAATAGTTTATTCCGTGCTGCAATTTACAGGTTTTATGATTGATTTTGATAAGAAAATACACTTTAGTTGTACTATTCTAATTAAACTCCGAAAAATATGGCTATCCTGAAACTTGTATCTTGAAACCTGATTATTGCCCTAGCCCGACCTTCAATTGCAATCCAAACCTAGTTGTTATCGTTGGCGACGAAGTAGATATATATGGCGTAACTCTCCGTTGATCGAAAAATAGCTTGGCATCAATACGTTTACTCATCACATAATCAATTGATGGTTGTATGGTAATAACTTTCTGCCCGCCAGTGCCGTAAGTATTTGCTTGGTCTAGCGTACTATTAGTTGTCTGATCATCTCGTTTGGCAACATCTACCCTGAATGTCAAATCATTCTGGAACTTCTTTTTACCATCCATACCCGGTATTTTAAATGGCAGTTTAAAACCCTTCATCTTATAACCAGCACCAAAGACTATTTCCGTACTGTTTGTTTCACTCAGTTGATAGTCTATCAAACTCATACTTAGTACTCGGCTTTTCTTATACTCGAACTTCACATTTACCTGCGATTTAGTAGTAGCGTCTACACCCAATAGTGGGCCGAAGTTCTCTTGTATCGTTACGTTCGGCAATAGATAGAAAGGCACAAAGTTATGACTGACCGTATCGTAGAAACTTGGTGCCCCACGTACACCAGCTTCATAATTTAAGGCACTTGTAAAACTATTCATCTCAAGGTTTCCAGTATAACCATGCGTAATAGTTATGGAACTGAAATTCTTTGCGAAGAAAGGAAGCTTCCCCAATCCTATATAAGTTGCCCGCCAGTTAGGTAAAGGTATTAATCCTGCAAATGGGTTTGATTTGATGGACTTATAGCTTTCTGTTATTAATGGAATTTTATGAACATCTCTACCAGTGTATGCAGCAAGAAAAGCAGGAATCAATACATCCTGCGAATATCTACCATAGCCATAAGCATAGTTACTGTAAGCACCAGTCGTATTAGCTACTCTGTTTGATATAGTAAGCCGATAATTCCCAAAGGTTTTGAAAGTGGAGGAAACGACATTAGGATCAGTCTTCCTGAACATAGTGTAGAAAGAGATATAAGAAATATTGAAACCTCCAGAAGCATAAGGGTTTAGGTGATTGGGCAATTGCCCAGCGTTAGTGGTATCTTTAAATAACTCTGTATATTCCTTGCTGAATGTTTTATCAATATTCAGATCAATTTTCAAGTCTCTAATAGGTTCTATTTGGGCAGTGATACTTAGTTTCTGTGCAAAGTTTTGCCTGTAAAGATTGTTGAAGTTGCTATCAGTTGAAAATAGTCCTTTTTTCGCTTTATTTTCTAACCAAGCAGCATTTGGTTGTTTCCCAAATACATAATCAAGCCCTGGTTGATTAGTATGCCAATCCTGACCAAGGAAACTAGTGTTATCCAAGTAACCAGGAATACGGCTGGTGTAGCTTTCGGTATAGTTGATAGAAATACGTTTCAGCATAGTTACGAACCTACCAGTAACTCTCCAGAAGTCGTTTAATTCTAGTGGAGTGTTCATGTTTTTCAGTCGTTCAGCAACACGGAAATCGCGCTTCTGTTTACGCCACTTGCTTAATGCCTCTCTTCTCTTTTCACCCGTCAGTAAAAAGCCATCTTTACCTGTAATTACCGCTTCCCTTGTTCTGATCTCATTTCCCAAAGTAGTATTAGGATTGTTAGATAGCCCTGGTGTAGGGCCTCTTTTGTTTTTATTTGAGTTGGGGGTGCTATTACTTGCACTGATGCTATTGGCGTTTTTCAACCAACGGCTTCTATTATACACCCTTGCCATGTCTATTTCACCAGAGAAGGTATTATCCTGACTATTCTCAATAGTATTACCTAGCGAATTGCCAACCGAGTTAGCCAACAAACTTCCAGCAACCCAATCATAAGATGTTCCGTAACTATATCGTAAGGTAAGCCAATCTAAAGCAGGGAGTTTGTTTAGTGGTACGGTATAGCTTGTATTCGTTCGTTGCATGTATTTGATATTCCGTCCCCCTTTAAAGAAATTAGACCACAAACTATCTTTCTTCGCCTTAGTGTTTAATGCACCGTCTGGTTCATCAACATACGCATTGTTAGTGGCAGAGAAGTCCATATTCAGACTTCTTGTTAAATCCCAACGGAGGCTATAAATCCTATCGAAAGTAAAATACTTGTCAAAAGTGGTATCTACCCTTATCACCTTGGTATCTACTTGGTTTGTATTTACTATCCTAGGATTAAACTGTCCGTATTGCCTGTTTATATCAGCCCTAACACTTATTAAAGAAGGTTTAAAATTAAAATTAAAGTCCTTAATAAGGTTAAGCCAAGGACTAGAATTCTTTATTAATTTCTTGAAAGGTTCGTTGTATTTGGTGGCAGTGTTGTATGTGTATCCAACGTTAACCTTATACTTTGTTACATCATTAAATAATATCAGCGGACTAGTTTCTGCTGTTTTAGTATAAGAAATACTAGCATCCAAGTTACTTAAATTCCAAAGATGTGGTTTTCCTTTTGGAAGTACACGCACATTGGTAAAGTTGAGTGTGGTGATTGTAGTCTGATCCAAAGAAGCTTTTCTTATAGAATCCTTTTGCGCTTTACCCTTTGCACTATTCAATTTATAACTGTACAATACATCCTGGTCGTAAGGGTCGTATTCTGGTGTTATTATGTTCTTATTAATACTTGCATAAACAGGCACAGACACACCAAGATTTTTAGGCAAAAGCTTAGCAGCTTCTATAGTTATGGCAGCATCTAATTGTGTTAGGTTGTTCTTAGCTCTCTGATTGATATTTTGTTCTATCGTTCCCCAGCCAACTGAATAGTTGCTGGCAGATACAGATACCTTACCTAAATCGGCTAGCTGTACATCCATCCTAGCAACTTCTGCATGAGCCGACTTGTCGTTTATCTCAGAAAGCCTCAATTCATCTAACCAAACCTCTGCACTAATTGGGTTAGTATTACCACCTACAGGATTCTCTATACCAACAAGAATCCCCTGTACCTGTGCCAAATTAGGATTCCCCAATACACTATACGTTTTAGGATCGTTAGGAAGGGTTTCTCTGTATATAGTAGATACCGATTTTCCTGAATTGTTTCTATTCAGCTTCATGTTGACCAAATCCTGCAAATTGAAATCAAGGTTGTTTGCAGATGGCCATACCTGATCACTTTGTGTAGCGTTAAAGGGGGTAACCTTAAGAGGTACTTTTATTTCATAGAAGTTATTAGTAAAATCTTGACCTATTCTTACTACTAAATTCAAATCATTGTCACTTATGGGAGATACTCCAGGTTTATCAATACTTTCGGTGTGGGCAAACATAGATAGCTTGCCGTAGGAGCGCAAGTCGAGGTTGGTTGTTTTAAAATCCGCTCTTGCATCTCCATCTTTTAGGTTAAAAACTTGCATACTCATCGACTGCTCATTTTGAAGAATATTAACCCCATTGTTACTCAACTGCTGAACCCTTTGTATGCCAGGTGGAATCTGGTAAGCAATTGGTTTACGATAACTATTTTCTTGTACACCAACCGCAATTGTATTAAAGGTTGTATTATCAGTAGAAGCATTAATTGGTTTTGAAACACCATTGGTGTCAAGATCGTAAGTGTAGTTACGCCATTGATTACGGACAAGATTGAATGTTGCCATACGAAGCACAGCAGAATCCTCAAAGCCAGTCATGTACATTCTTAAGAATCGTATAGACTGAAAGTCAGGAATATTGCCCACGTTAGATGTATATCCAGATATTGGCACACGGAACAAATACCAATTCTCTACACCTGTAGAATTATCTGCATACTTAACTGGTACCTGTCTTTCGTCGGTAATATACTTTGTCTTATTAGCCGCCATATTGGGCGCAAGGTCTATCTCGTATTCAAAGTATTGTTCTGTCTGATTTAAGGTATTATCATGGTTTATGTCCTCATCATCAGGATATAAAGTTGCAGCTGCAGATAAGATAGAACTTCCAGATACTACCGGCGAGTTCCCTTCTGGGTTATTATAGTTTTTGTATCTACCCAACAAATCTGTTCCTGCTGCATCAAACTTAGGATCTCTGTACCATACATAGTCATCATGCGAAGGATCTTTTAAAGCGGCTTGATAAAAAGGGGAATTAGTTCCGAAGCTACTCACTTTGGCTAGATAATCTTTTCTTTTATACACCTCCTCTGAATCACCGATACCATCAAAACCCACATCCTGATACGCTCTATCTGCTGGGTTATTACTAAATGCTTGCGTTATCTGTATTGGATTTACAGGGGTTGTACCCCAAGTGCTGGACTTATCTATTGCAGCAGGAAGGCTTGGAGTGCTCAAGCCGTTTTCATACATTCTCTTTCCGTCCTTCAAAATATCCTCACTAACGTCGCCCAAATTTATAAATAGCTTGCCACCTGTGCTGTTGGGATTTTTGATAAAAGGATCTTGCACCCAGAATTCAATATATTCAAAGTTATTTGTAATGAAATCTGTCTGATCTAGGCCTCTCATCAAACCACCCCATTTAGCAGGTGCATTTGCTAGTTTGCCATTTACGTCTATTTTACCAGGGTCAGACTCATAGTTATACGGACCTAAATCGTGAGGATAATAAGCTATATCAAAGGTGGTTGTTTGGGTATTGGTGATATTAGTAGTTACCTGTGGGAACAACTCTGTGGTATAAACCATACGGGTTCTAGGGTCACTTAATGCAGAAAGATTGGATCTTAGTGGGTTGGTTTGACTATTCTTATCCTGTAGGTTTGGTTCAATGTTATACCATGCAATCTTTGCCCTATTAAAACCATAATCAATACTATCATTAAGTCTATATTCCGAAAAACGCTGCGGGGTAGAAGCTAATGCCCAGGCTGTTAAGGGAAAACGCAAGTCGAGATTGCTAGTTGCACCTTCAAAGTCGTCAATGTAAACCAAACCGCTTCCACCACTACCTATCTGCTTAGGATGCCCAGGCTGTAGATAGGCAGCTTCCACAGAGCTGGTTATATAACTCTTTGCCTTGGTAGTGTAATTGGGTAATCTGTTTAAGAACCTTGTTAAGCCTGGTAATTCAGATTTGTAACTCAAATCGAACCCATACATAGTATTATTAATAGGGTCTTGTCCATAATCTACCTTGGTATAGTAAGGGCGTTCTTTTAGTTTGGTCATAGATAATCCCATCGACAATTTCTTATTGAAGAAGTATTCCGCCCTTACTCCGAGAAAGCCCTTCTGTTGTACGCCTATGTTTGCATTGTTTTCAAAAGATACGTTTACAGGAACACCAGAATTAAGTATCGACTGATTCAATATCCGCACACTTCCTAGGTTGTAATCTACTGTATAGTCTGTTCCTTCTTGCAAAACCTGTCCTCCAGCATTTACCTTTACTGAACCTTGAGGAATATTAAATGCACCCAGATATATTTCACTTCCACCTGTAGCCTTCGCCGTTCCTTGCATTACGAATCTATCTACCGTATTGTAAGTCTGGGCAATTGCCTTTAATGAATCGTACAATTGAGAGAATATATATTTCTGAGAAATGGTTGAGTTGACGCCCGAGAAGGCAAGCCTCTCTAAATCCTTACCAAAAGGCTGTAGTACAGGGAAAATGATTTTACCTTGTTGGGATAAAACAGTAAACCCTTCCAGATAATCAAATACCCCATCTGGCTGAGGATCATTCCTACTATTTAATCTATCCAAGTTCAGTACTTTTAGCAAAGGCTGTCCACTAACAGAAGGAGAAGATTCGGGTAGGTATATCTTTTGTCCACCACTTGGGTCACTATAAAAGATATTTAGTTTAAAGTCCTGTGCAGAAAGACCTGATAGGTTTAAGGAATATACGTTCTTCATCATCAATTGCCATGTAGGCAGTGAGGTACGAGCAGCTGTTGCTTTTAATAGTTTGAGGAATAATACTTGTTGTACCCCACTTTGTGAAGAGTCAGTACCAGCATGTGCTGAATCTACATTTAAACCTATGTTTTCTGCAAATTCACCTACTTGATAAACTCTTCCATTAGCGGTGTATTGGTAGGCAACCGCTAATACATCACTCGGTTGCAATTGTGAGTTTAATGATATGAAACCAGCTTGTGGATTAAAGTAAAACTCATTTGGAGAAAGCTTACGTGCGTAAGAGATTTCATAGTCAGTAGTAGGTTGTAAGCTTATATTTTGTAACTCTGTACTAACCGTAGATGGGCTACGGAAAGGTGATTGTAATCCACCTGTTGCAATCTTAGAGTACAAACCGTTTGAACCATTATCAGGATATCCACCACTATTAGGTGTGCCGCCTACGTTGGCAGGATTGTATGGATTAGATTCGCTTAAGTCCATCAAGCCTACTACATATCTTGAGTTAGTGGTAGCACCGTTTCTATTGGTAACCCATACCTCTATTCTTTGAATTTGTACCTGAGTATTTACCACAGGTAATTTGCTCATGGTATTATCAAAGTTGGTATTGAAGTACTGCGCCAATAAGAAGTTTCTATTTTCGTCGTAGTCATCAAGTTTTATATTGAAGTTGGTTGTCGTAGCACCACCTTTTAAAGCTTGTGTCTGTGTCTGACTTTTTTGTTCGGCAATGGCAGCTGTAATAAATAGTTTGCCAAACTGTAGTTGTGTTTTCAATCCAAATAGGTTCTGATAACTTGGCAAAAGAGAACCTCTGGATTGCCACGACATGTTACCAGCGTTGATACTTTTTATTATTTCATCATCCTTACCCTTATAATCTAGTTTTAATTGATTGAGGTAGTCGAAGTTGGCGAGGGTATTGTAACTAAGAGGAAGTTTTAATTTGTTACCAATGTTTGCGTTAACATTAAAATTGGTATTCATGTTGAAATCAAATCCACCATTCTTTCTGGCAGATTCAGGTAGGGTAGGGTTGAGGGTTTTCTGCCCTTGATACCCCATCATAATATCTATAGAACCCTGAGGTTTAATATCAACTTTTAGGGCTTGTTGCAGTTGCTTGGTAACATTACCCGCCAAACTATCCTTGTTAAATCCTTTCAACTTACTTTTAAGCCCAGTTATTTGTTTGCTAGGACTAGCGGCTCCAAGAGTGCTATCACCTGCACCAAATATCCTGTCGAATAAACTTGTGTAGATAGTATGTTTGGGACGCTTTACTTTCCTATTCAGCATCATTAGGGCATCTGCTCTCTGCTGAAAATAATCATTCTCATCGAGGTGGTTCTGTAATTGGTAGAACTCCTCAAAGGTTAGGTAAGTAGGCTTACGATAGATATTATTCCCTACTTTCTCATATATGTAGTATTGATTTGTTTTGGGATCATATTCAATTCTTTGGTTGATAAGAGAGGTGTCCGCAACGTCAAATGAGTTTTTATTTCGCCATGTAAACCAATCGCCAGGTCTATCCTGCAACGGAAAGCGCATACTGTCAGCTACAGGTGATAATGTATCTTTTTTATTTATGGAAGTATCTCTTTTTATAATAATAGTATCTTTGGTTTGGGCAACGACAATGCTTTTGCCTCCCACTAGGAAAACTATTAAAAACAAAAAGAACGGTACTAATCTTTTCAAGTAATTCAAATCAGGTAACCTTAGTAATGTAGATGTCGTCCTATAATCAGAGGCTTTTAAGTGCTTGTTTAATAATTTCTTCCAGTGCAATATTAGGGTTTGTTTCTATTACTTTTTTAATTGCATTTTCTGCCATCGTCCTTCCTATTCCCAATGCAACAAGTGCGTTGATAGCATCCGTATCGA
Organism: Chitinophagaceae bacterium; assembly: GCA_025359725.1. Classification (GTDB taxonomy): domain Bacteria; phylum Bacteroidota; class Bacteroidia; order Chitinophagales; family Chitinophagaceae; genus Parasediminibacterium. The sequence continues at coordinate 9,260 of JANYEX010000104.1, forward strand.
CAGAAGAAACAGAGATGCCTGCTAAAGGATTCTCTAATGCTTGTTTTCCAAACTTATCTTTCAATTCTACTATCAATCTTTCGGCACTTTTCTTCCCAATTCCCTTGATACTTTCCAACACCTTTGTGTTGCCTTGAACTATCGCTCTTGTTATTTCTTCAGGTCTCATTCCAGACAGCATCATTCTTGCCGTAGCTGCACCAACACCCGACACGCTTATCAATTGCAAAAACATTTCTTTCTCTGCTACATTTGCAAAGCCATACATTGTTTGTCCGTTCTCGAAAAGGTGGAGATAAGTGTACAAAAGTCCATTCTCTTTATCAGCAATGGCGCTATAGGTGTTTAGGCTAATTTGTAGGTCGTAACCAACGCCATTTACATCTACTATAACCCTTGCTGGTGTTTTATCTACAAAGTTTCCCCTAACAAATGCTATCATCTTGCTGCGAATGTAAGTTTTTAGAAAAAGAATTCAATAATCAATATTGTGAAAATAAGTGTAAAGACTTACTTAGATAAAATTATTTAATGAAAGTGTTGCACTATTGTTATGTTTTTGAGTATTGAACTTCTATTTAACACCCAATTAGCTTCATCAGATATTTTAAATCATTCTAACCAAAAAAATAACGCCGCAATTATTACAACTGCGGCGTTATTCGATCTATTTAAAAAGTAAAAATTTACTTCTAAGTTTGTGCTAGTTTATTCGTAATGTAATTATCTGCTGGCTGGCATCTTTTGTTTTAAGTAGTAATGTTATATTATATCCCTTGCCATCATTCAGTAATTTTCCTGCTAAATACATAGTGCCGTTCATATCGCGCTGACTTAATAGTTCAAAACCTTTTATACCGTTATCTTTAAAAAAGCCTTCCAATGCAAACCCTGCTTGTGTTTTACCCATGTTCTTTATCTCGGCCTTTTCTGGTAACTTTAAGTCTATATAATTATCAAAATATTTACTTAATTCCTCTGTATTACTGCTCTTTAGTGCATTTATTATGGCTACTGAGTTATCGAAGGATTTAAAAGAAACAAGTGTTAGACCAAGAACCAGAGTAAGTATAATATTTTTCATTTTATCCTTTTTGAATAAAAATAAGCTAAAAACATGCCAACCTATACTATTGCTTAAATGATTTACATCATACCATGAATCTACATCTATAAAGGATGAAATAAAGCATCCATTCTTATTCTTCTACCTTACAACAACCTTTAATGTATTCCCCGTAAAAAGAACAGGGAAGGATAAGGTTTTACTGTTATAATCAACAGTAACATTCTGTTTAATGCCATTAATCAATACTGTCTTAAACGCTTTGGTTTGCTTTATTGATAATGTAAACACCTTGCTTACTGGCTTCCCTTTATAGTTTCCATGATTAGATTGTATCGTAAATCCATAACCCTTGTCTGCAATAGTTTGTGCTGTAAAGTTTATCAACTCATATTGACTGGTAGCTAAGGCATTCTTGCTCATACCATCATCGAGGTATAGGGTATAAGAAGTTTTTTTGTTGGAAGGGTAGTAGTTAATAGTTAGTCTATCATTCTTTAATAAAACGGTGTTGCTGTAAGTTTTTTCATTGTACAGCGGCAGAATAGTTCCCTCTTTTATATAGATAGGGATCGCATCGAGGGTAACAGGTTCGCGGAAATAACTACCGCCAAAGTTAGTTTCGTTCGTATTGTAGTTATACCAAACTCCTTCGGGCAGATACACATTCCTAAAGTTGGTTGCCTTCTCTAATACAGGTGCCACTATGATATTCTCTCCCCAATAATATTCGTCGGCAGTAGCAGAAGCAGTGGAATCTGTTGGGTTCTCATAATAAAGAGGGCGCATCAAAGGTTGCTTATTCTTAGCTTGTTGATAGGCAAGGGTATAGTTATACGCAAGTAGTTGATAGCGTTGGTTCACTATTTTCTTTGCAATTGTTCTGTACGGCTCATCTATCAAAGCAGGTTCGGAAGGGAAGCTAAATGCTTGCTTATCTACCTCGAATAGTGCAGTTCCATGCGGACGGAAGATGGGAGTAAAAGCTGCCATCTGCAACCAGCGAACATACAATTCATTATCTCCTTCGCCACCAGCAAAACCACCGGCATCACTGTGCACATACGGCACGCCACTCATACTCATACCCAACAAAACGGGTAATTGTGCTCTGAAACCACTCCAACTTCTGCTAACATCGCCCGTCCAAGGGAATATGCTAAAGCGTTGTGTACCCGCAAACCCGCTTCTGTTCAGGCTGAACAATCTTTTGTTGGGATAGTCTGTTGCATATTTATCAAACAACATCTTAGTCCAGTTATGCCCATATACATTATGCACTTCATCGGCACCAAAGGGTCTGCTGTAACCTAAGTCTTTCAAGTTATGAAACATAGCTGTAGGGTGCATCTCAGGCTCACCTAAGTCGCCCCACCAACCCTCTACGCCGAGCATCATTTGCTTTTTGTAATACTGCCAAAACCAATCTTTAGCATCCTTTCTAAAGATGTCAACCAACCCAGCATTGCCAAAGTAGAAATCGGCAATCTGATAAGGATTACCCATGCTATCTGTTGCCAGATAAGGCTTTGAGCTATTGTATGCCAGTGTATTCTTTACTATGAAGGGTTCTGTTACAAGAATAATATTTACATGATCTTTCCTAAAGTCGGCAATCATACCCTTAGGGTCGGGCCACTTAGTTTTGTTTACCCAATCGAGATTACCCAAGCCGTTCTTAATGCTATCCCCAAACCAAAACAAATCGAAAATAACTCCATCAACGGGAATGTTTTGTGCTTTCATTTTTCCATAGATACCCTTTACATTCTCCTCACTTGTATAGCCAAATCGACTCATAAGGTTGCCTAATGCCCATCGTGGAGGCAGGGGTTGCGTACCGGTTAGCGAATAATAGTTTTGTAAGATTGTCTTATAATCTTTGCCCAAAATGATGTAAAAAGTAAGCTCGCCACTAGCTGCACCATACTCCAAAACAGTAGAATCTTTCTTGCCTATATCCACATAACCACGAGAAGGGTTATCAAAAAACAGTGCATACCCCTTAGAGGATGTAAAAAACGGCACGCTATAATTAAGATGGTCTGCTCCCTCGCCATAGCCATACCAAGGGGCATTGTATAGTTCCAATTTGTAACCCCTTCTATTTAAAGGCAAAGCCCTTTCGCCACCACCGTATATCTTTTCATCGGTAGCTAAACTAAAATAATATCCTCTAAAGTTATCGGTGTGGTGAGTACCCGATATGATGACTGTATTATCTACCACTATATATTTCCCTTTCTGCTCAACAGTACATTTATAAGGGATGGCAGTAGGGGGTAGGATGACCGCATCGCTAATGTTTTCGTTGTGGGTATAACCGTTGGGGCTATAAATAACCTTAATAATATCCGCCCGCAGAGGTACAAAACTAAATGAGCCATCATCGGTTTTCATGAGGGTAGGCTCTTGCGAAAAAGCATAAGTAGTTATAAACAATACAAGCAACGGCAGCAGTATCTTTTTCATAAAGCACTTTATTGAAGGATAAAAGTAAGGTGAATTGAGATTAAATAAATAATACTAGAAAGCTTTTTATCTGCATAGTCTCTTTGATAGCCATTATAATATTCAACACAATGCGGTTTGCACCAAAACCATCAATGATTTATCACCCAATTAAATATTATGGGCTAATGTTTCTTTAAATAAGAAGACAAGAATTTAATAAAGTAGGCACAGGGGGAACATAGAACAGATAGCATTCTTGCTGAAAGTTTAGAAAAGAAAGGTACACATAAAAATGTGACTTTAAAGCATTGAGTAACAGCTAATGAAAAAGAAGCTATAGAGTAGTAACTGTAAACATAGAATGCTATCTGTTCTATGGGTATCTAACTGTAGAATAAGGGTAAAAAATACTTTTAGAGGGTGCTTAGTAAGATGTAAGTTGACCTTGTAAATCATAAAATGGGAGGAATGGGAAACGCAAGTGGGGTTGTTAAATGGCGATTAACGTTCTTAACCATTAGAGAGTAAAGGAAGGTTGTTGCTTTGTTAAATAATTTATTTTACCCATTAAGTATTTTTCGCCTTTGTTGGTCTTCCCAATCGCCGTTGTTGTGTCTTCTGACCAACAACAACCAAGTATAGGTGTCCTATTAGATAGTTGTTGGTGAGGAACACCATCAACGGCGAAAATAAAAAAATTATTTTACAAAATATATTGTCCTTACTAAAATAACCTTACAACTCCGTTTGTAATCATGGGCAACTATGGACTGCCCAACACATCGGCTTGTCTTCTTTTTTCTCTCGCACACACTTTGCATCCCACACTAACAGGGGCCTTGCAACAAATTCAACCAGTTCGTTTTCAAATTATTTCGTGTAGATCTTTGGCTTATTACCTCAATATTTCCCTTTTTTCCGAGAATATTTTGCTCCGTTACAAATTGTAGCGGCATGGTTTCAAATAAATACCACACCGTTTCAAATCGTAGCGGCATGGTTTCAAATAAATACCACGCCGTTTCAAATCGTAGCGGCATGGTTTCAAATAAATACCACGCCGTTTCAAATCGTAGCGGCGTGGTTACAAATAAATACCACACCGTTACAAACCTTAGTGGCTCTGAATAAAATATATTTTGCCACACTGTAAATGTTGTTGGCATAAAAAATAATATATTTTTTTTCGACAAGAATATTCTCAGGCATGGGACATTGATAAAAAAGTCTTCCCAAGTAATCCTTTTACCCTGTACTAATAAGTACAGTATTTTCTCAAAAACTGTTTCAGTAAATCTCCCTGAAATTATTGTTAATCATTAAATTTTTCAAAATGAAAAAGACTTATTTTATCTCTAGAGCAGAAGAAACTAGGTTGACCCCCAATTCCGCACTCCTAACTTCGAACAACTTGTTCAGAAAATCTATATCTAGTTGCTTTTGACCCAAGTGCTCGTTACAACTCCGATATCCGCTTTTGTAAGCCCCCGTTTATT
>JANYEX010000133.1 GCA_025359725.1 Chitinophagaceae bacterium
AGAAAAATATTTATGGGGGAAAAGAGGAAGGTTTTGCTGCGCAATGGAAATTGTTGTGTTCATTTGAGTGATTGTAAAAGGTTTGTGTAAACCTTGATGAAGAAAAATTCTTACCCAATACCGCCTGAACCGTTGTAGTACCAACAAAGATGGGGTTATTTTATTTGGTAATGGAAAAGAATATATTTTAAGGGGTAGAAACTATTTGCGAGTGCTATTTACACCGAAAATAAACAAGATTGTCCCACTGAGCCCACCCATCACAACCCCCACTAGTTACGATAAAAGAAACCACATGAGGCTTTCAACCGCAAATTCACTTTTGCTTTCTGCCAACACTTACCTTCGCCGCGTATATGAAAGTAAGGGCATTAAAAAAAGACAAGGTAAACATAATAACGCTGGGCTGTAGCAAAAACCTGGTGGACAGCGAAGTATTGAGCGGGCAACTGGTGGCTAACGAAATAGACGTAGTGCACGAAAACAAAAAGCTGGATCATAACATTGTGGTGGTGAACACCTGCGGGTTTATCGATAAGGCAAAGGCGGAAAGTATTAATACTATCCTCGACCAACTGGAACTGAAACGCAGGGGTAAGCTAGACAAAGTTTATGTTACGGGCTGCCTTAGCGAACGCTACCGTAGCGACTTGGAAATGGAAATGCCCGAAGTGGATGCGTGGTTTGGCACGATGGAACTGCCATTGATGCTGAAACAATTTGAGGCAGATTATAAAACAGAGTTGCTGGGCGAAAGACTGTTGAGTACGCCGCAACATTATGCCTACCTAAAAATTAGTGAGGGCTGCAACCGTACCTGTTCCTTTTGCGCCATCCCGTTGATGCGTGGGCAACACGTAAGTAAACCCATTGAAGAACTGGTGCGCGAGGCAGAAGGATTGGTGAAGAAAGGGGTGAAGGAAATAATGTTGATAGCACAGGAATTGACTTATTACGGACTGGATATTTATAAAAAGCGCGAACTGCCAAAGTTGCTTGATGCCTTAGCAGACGTAAAAGGTATTGAATGGATACGCTTGCATTATGCGTACCCTACCAAGTTTCCACTGGAGGTTTTGGAAGTGATGAAGAGAAGGGATAACATTTGTAAGTACCTCGATATGCCATTGCAACACGCTAGCAACAATATGCTAAAGGCGATGAAACGCAACATTACCCGCGAAGAAATTAGCGAACTGATATACGAAATACGCGAACAAGTGCCAGATATATGTATCCGCACCACACTGATTGCTGGCTTTCCGGGCGAAACACTGGAAGACGTAGAGGAACTAAAAGAGTTTTTGATAGAGCATAAGTTTGATAGAGTCGGGATATTTACTTACAGTCACGAAGAGAATACGTCTGCACATTTATTGGACGACGACATTCCTGATGAGGTAAAAGAACAACGTGCGCAAGAGATAATGGAGGTTCAGCAAGAGATAAGCCTAGAAAAGAACCAAGAGAAAGTAGGTAAGGTATTGAAGGTGATGATAGATAAAAAAGAAGCAGGACGGTATCTTGGTCGTACCGAGTTTGATAGTGTAGAGGTAGACAATGAGGTAATAATCAATAGCAAGAAAAAACTTTCTATTGGAGAATTTGTAATGGTAAAGATTACAAAGGCTTTTGATTATGATTTGGAAGGAGAGCTGGTGTAAGTAAATAGGAACTATGAAATATGAGTTGTGTGGTAATTTTTTATTGAATAGATAGCAATTATGATTAATCACGCTGATGTCCCTCAGGATACAAAGGTTGAAGAAGCTATAAAGGTTTCCTACCAGTCCACAGGATTCTTCTCTAAATTGGTGGCAGATTATCTTTCTGAAGATGAGAAGCTGAAAGAATTTTATAAGCATCCAGTTTCTATTGAGGGGATAAAAGCATCTATTGAGGCGAGGAAAGGTTTTAATACCGATAGGAAATTATTGGTATCGGAACTGATAAAACAATATGCGGGCATACACTTGAATGCTTTGCAAAATCAAAATCTACAATCATTACTTGGGGAAGACACTTTCACTATTACCACGGCACATCAACCCAATATATTTACTGGTCCGTTATATTTTATTTATAAAATAATGCACGCCATCAAGTTGGCAGATGAGTTAAAGATTCAATTTCCAGAATATGATTTTGTCCCAGTGTATTATATGGGTAGTGAAGATGCAGACTTGGATGAATTGGGATATATAAGCCTCAATGGCGAGAAACTTACATGGCAAACCAACCAGACAGGGTCTGTGGGAAGGATGAAAGTGGATAAAGCCTTGCTGCAAATAATTAAGGAAATAGAGGGGCAGATTGGTATATACCCTTACGGGAATGAACTGACAGAGTTATTCAGGCGATGTTATACCGTTGGAAAAACAATACAGCAAGCAACCCTAGAGTTAGTAAATACCCTGTTTGCAGATTATGGATTGTTGGTGATAATACCTGACAATGCTGCTTTGAAGAAAAGTTTCAATCCTATCATTAAAAAAGAACTGACTGAACGTTTTTCTAATAAGGCAGTTACAGCCACGCTAACCGAACTAAACAAACACTACAAAGCACAGGCTGGCGGCAGGGAACTAAATCTTTTTTATCTGATAGATAATAAGCGAGAAAGGATTGAACTGACTACAAAAGGTTTCGGCGTAGAGGCATTAAATAAACATTGGACACTTGAAGAAATACTAGTTGAACTAGAGAATAATCCAGAGAGGTTTAGTGCCAATGTAATACTAAGGGGCGTATTCCAAGAGACAATACTCCCTAACATAGCCTTTATTGGCGGCGGTGGCGAGTTGGCGTATTGGTTAGAACTAAAAAAAGTATTCGAGGCTGCGCAAGTTCCTTACCCAGTAGTGATATTGCGTAATTCCTTTTTATTGGTAAAAGAAAAATATGCAGATAGAATTGCCAAGTTAGGTTTTGAAATAGAAGATTTCTTTGCTAATGAATTAGACCTGATAAATAGGTTGGTAAAAGAACATTCAAAAAATAAGCTATCCCTAACAACAGAAGTAGGGAGCATAAAAGTAATCTATCAGCAGCTAAAGGAAAATACAGCAACCATTGATGCCACACTTATGGCTCACGTTGATTTTCTGGAAAAGAACACCCTCAAGAAAATAACAGAGTTGGAAAAGAAGATATTGAGGGCTGAAAAAAGAAAGTTCAGCGACCAGCAGTATCAGATACAATCTTTAAAGTCAATCTTATTTCCTAAAAACAACCTACAGGAAAGGATAGATAACTTTTCAATTAATTATGCCATTGAAGGAAAACATTGGCTGCATAAAATTTACAAGCATTCTCAGGGGTTGGAGCAAGCATTTTACATTATAAAAATCTTAAATTAAATTCAATAATAGGTTGATTGGGTTGCACCCTCTACATTTGCCCTCTTTTATATAAAAGCTTATGAGTATTAGTAGTTTATGGCCTTCCTTCGGCAACATTCCTGCGATTAAAACCCCAAAAGTTATTCTTAAAGAACAAGCGTCCTATCTTGAAAGTGTAACAAGTGGATTCATTATTACAGAGATAATAACAGCTGCACACCCAACCCTTTCAAATAAAGTAACGCACAGCATAAAAATTACCGCCCCGAAAGTAGAAAATTACACAACTATAATCGTAGAGGTTGATCATGACATGATTAAGCTTTATCCACTAACGGTAATTTCCAAAATAAAGGCAATGCCAGTTTCATACACTGCGGCAAATGAAGATGAGCTTTTGGATTTATTGAAAAAAGTATTTGAAGAAAAAGAGACTATTGATACCATTCAAAGTTTGTTGATTCAGAGTAAGTCTAACGAAGTTTAATAAAGAAGTTAAGTAATCAAACTAAAAAAGCAGCTATACAGCTGCTTTTTTAGTTTGATTGATGTAGGTGATTTCTTAACTAAACCAACCACCTTTTTTCAAAGTCTTTACTCCTTCACCAATCTTAAATCCATTATGATAGATAGATATTTTATAGTCACCTATCTGATATTTGCCTGTAGAATTTTTCCAATCAACATTTACTGGTGTACGCTTACCTTGTTCGTAGTTCACATCTACCTTGCTTGTGTAAGTCTTTGCACCTTCGTCTCTGCTTGTAAATGTTGCACCATCTGTTATTACGTTCCCATCTGGACCAACTACTGAAATATATATTTCCTTTGTTCCGCTAGGTGCTAGCATGTTCTCATCCAAATCAAATTTGAAACGTAACAAGTCAGCACGTTTTGCTGTTGTAGTCTGAATCTCTTTTCCACTACTTTTCTTCTCTATAGCAAGTATTGCAATGTTAGAAGCATGAAGTGTAGAAGCCAAGTCCTCAACATTTTTCTTAGCAGCTTGTGTAGTAGCAAGGTTTTGTTGTAAGTTTTGAGCTGCTGTGTTCAAGCTATCTTTCTGACTGCTTAACTGTGTATTTGCATTGGTAAGCTCTTTATTCTCACCTTTAAGTTTTTCTATTTCAGCAGAATACCCGTCAATTTTACCATTCAACTCAGCAATCATATCCTTTGCTTGTTTCAATTCTGCATCGGAAGCATTCTTTTTACTAAGTATTCTGTTGATGTCTGTTTTTAGCTTAGAAATCTTATCATTTTGTTCAGCCAAAGCACCCTGAAACTTGGTATTATTGGTTTGCAAAGAGTCTAGTTTCAAGCTTGCATTGTTAAAAGCTAGCTGTATCGAATCCTTTTCTGTGCTTACCGTTAATATCTGTGTGTCCTTTTGTACAATTGTTTCCTTAGTTTTACTTTTATCAATAATAATGTAGCACCAAGTGCTTAAAAGCAATACTGTTAAGATGCCATACCAAAGTTTGCGGCTGTCTTTTTTTTGTGGTTGGTCACCATTGTCTGATGTAGTACTCATGTTTTTTGTTTTAAAATGTTAGTCAAAATTAATAATTAATAAAAGATATGTTGAATAATTTATTTGTGTTAGACATTGAAACCGTTCCTCAATTCGAAGACTATGATTTGTTATCCTCATCATGGCAAATACTTTGGGAAGATAAAATTTCTAAAACCGTGCCAGAAAATACTTTACCGAAAGAAAGTTATCGGCAAAAAGCGGGTATTCTCGCTGAATTTGGCAAAATCGTTTGTATTTCTACTGCTTTTTTCTATGATGATACCAATCGTAAGACTTCGTTAAAAGTAAAAAGTATTTATGGTGATGATGAAAAACAACTACTCACTAGTTTTATAAGCCTTTGCGACAAAGTTTATGCCCGCAACCCCCATTTTCAATTTGCTGGTCATAACATTAAAGAGTTTGACATTCCTTATATATGTAGGCGAATGATTGTAAATAATATACCTCTGCCCGAATATTTATCACTACATGAACGAAAGCCTTGGGAGGTAAAGATGTTTGACACATTGAATTTTTGGAAGTTTGGCGATCATAAAAACCACATTTCGCTACACCTGCTAGCAAATGTGTTGGACATACCCACTTCCAAAATAGATATGGATGGAGGCATGGTGCAAGATGTTTATTATAAAGAAAAGAATACTAGACGTATTGCTGATTACTGCGAAAAAGATGTGATACTCACCGCCAATGTAATCTTACGGTTCATCCATTTGCCAGTTTTGGATGATGCTTCGGTTGTAATAGTACCCTAATGTTACAGAAATGGAATCCCACTTTATTAGTCTAATAAACCCTCTTTCTTTTATTAACCCTCGATTTTCTTTTTGCAATTGTTTTTGTATGAAGTATAAATTTTATACACTGGAGCGATTTGTTATGGCTCTGGAAATGTTTTCTATCCCTATGGAAAGAATACTTGTGGCTCTGGAATTATTTTCCATACCTCTGGAAGAAACTTCCATAGAGTTATTTATAATTAATAAAAAGAGGAAACAATGTATCAAAGCTTGTTTCCTCTTTTCTTTTTAAACCAATGAAGTCAATTAGTCAAACCAAATGCCAGATGTAGGGGATGATCCCTTGTGTATAGCGGCATCAGTAGCGGCATTGTACTAGAGAGCGTATTAAGCGCAGTGTCGTGAAATAGACTTAATTTCATTGCCTTTTTAACGTTTGTAGCTGATTCTATCTCCATTTGATCGAGAATGTACTTCCAATCTTTTGTCATTTTTTTAAATTTTAAGATTAACTAA
>JANYEX010000169.1 GCA_025359725.1 Chitinophagaceae bacterium
GGGCGATAGTGTTTGCATTTACAGCAATTGTAAACACTATTGCAGCTAGTTGGTTTGTGTTAAGAATTTAGTGTAAACACTTTACCGTTAATGGGTTTGCTTTTAGGGAATATGTGTTTGCTTTAGCAATAAAGTGGTAGCCAAAAGCGATAAAAGCGAATGCTTTTAGGGGATAGTTGTATGCTTTTGGAGGAGAGTTGTTTGCTTTTTGGGCAATGTTGTACATGATTACAAGGATTGCATAAGGTGGATTTTACTTATCAAATCAACTGAAAAGGTAGATTATATATTTTATCAAGAGTAATTTATTTAAAGAACAGACAGTTGAATATTGTTGGTAAATAATAGCATACATTACGAGAGAATTAAGGATAATGATAATAATTATCTTGTCAATGTCTTTTTTTAAATTTTCAACTTAAAATAAAAAATTAATGAGTGTATTACCTTTTTATGAATCTCTTTTAGAAAATACAGTTTACCTAACAAAAAAGAAGCAGAAAAAAAAGAATCTGATAACTATTTTGAGATTATTTGTTTTCATTTTATTGGTAATATCCACCTATTGGTGTTTTAAATTGGATAGATACTACTATACTATATTTATTTTCTTAATCGTTTTTTTATTTACTATATGGATGGCAAATAAAGTAGAGAAAGAGGCTTTGTACCTGAATACAAAAATAAAATTCTTAAACGAGGAAATAGGAATAAATAATAACACAGTTGATACTGGAAATGATTTGGTAAACGTTAATCATTTTTATAGTTCTGATATAGATTTATTTGGATTAAATTCGTTGTTTACTAAAATCAATAAAACTTGTACTCAACAAGGAAGGATTAAATTGACAAACAGACTCCTTAATCCATCTAATAGTGCAACAGATATAGTTAGAACGCAACAAGCAGTAAAAGAATTAATTCAAATTCCAGAATGGTGCGTTGATTTTATTGTAACTGGAAGATTGATAAAAGAAAAAGATACTTTGTCAAAAGATGACATTAAAAAATGGCTTGAGGGGCAAAATATTTTTGATAATCCTAAACAAGTTAGATATTTAATTATAGTATCGAGCGTAATAAACGTATTGACACTTACATTAATCCTTGTCCTTTCCCTGTCTTATTTATATATAATTATTCCTTTCTTGATTGAGGTGATACTATTGCGCTATAACTCAAAAAAAATCAATACGCTATACAATTCAATTGGAAATAAAGAAGAATTTTTAAAAAAATATTTATCCTTAATTTCAAAAGTTGAGAAAAGGAAATTTACTTCTTCCTTATTACAACAATTTGCAGATGTACTTACGCAACAAGCAACTTCAGCTTCAATACAAATAAATAATCTCACAAAAATTTGTACTGCGTTTGATAATAGAAAAAACGTTTTTATATCTGCCATTTTAAATATAATTTGTTTGTGGGATATAGGTTGTGCATGGGAAATTGAAAACTGGAAAAGTATAAATAAAATAAATTTTGACAATTGGCTAGAAACAATTTCAGATTTTGATTCGATTGTTAGCTTGTCTATTTATTCTTTTAATAATCCTGAATTTGTTTTTCCCGAAATTACTAAAGAGGGTGACATCTTATTGAATTTGAGAGGAGTGGCACATCCTCTTATTAACCCAAAAAATAATATTCCAAATGATTTTAAGGTCAAGAGGGGAAATACAATCTTTTTGATAACAGGAGCAAATATGGCAGGAAAGTCAACATTTCTCAGAACAATATCTATAAATCTTGTCTTAGCGATGGCGGGTGCAAAGGTTTGTGCTAGTTATTTTGGTTTTACTCCAATGCGATTGATAACTAGTATGAGAAATATGGATTCAATAGAGAAAAATGAATCTTTTTTTTTAGCTGAATTGAATAGATTAAAACTGATACTTAATTATATAAACGAGCAAAATGAAACGTTAGTTATTATTGATGAGCCACTTAGAGGAACAAATTCGCTAGATAAAACTGTTGGTAGTACAATGCTAATAAAGAAAATATTGTCCTTGAATAAGGATACATGTGTTCTATTAGCAACTCATGATATTTCGCTTACAGAAATAGCAAAGGAATATCCAAAAAATGTTATTCCAAAGTTTTTTGATATTGAAATTATAGATAATCAAATTGAATTTGATTATAAAATAAAGGATGGGATAGCTTCAAAAATGAATGCTGTGGAGTTAATGAAAAACAGGTTAATCATTGATTAGATAGCGAGTACAGGAGTCTAGTGTATTCCTCAATTCTGTTGTGCGAAGTGTGGCAAAACCAGATTGTCTTAGGGCTCATGTTTTTAGCGTAATGGGTAATTATAAACTATTTAATCCAATTTTGAAAACGCATCTTAGTTCTCTCTAAATAAGGTATGGGTATTATTTGCAATCTACAGATTTGTGTACTGATATGCTTTCTACTTATTGGCAGTTTAAATAGTGCATTAATAGGATAGGGGTGTAGTGAATAGAAGCAGTCTTTATTCTTCTAAATCAGTTATGAATTAGAAATTTTAGAAATACAAAAGCCGCATCTAAAATAGATGCGGCTTTTTGATATAACTTACTAAGAATGCTTATTCAGCTATCACTTCAAAATCAACTTCAGTAACGTGTCCACCACCAAAATCAATAGAAGCTTTGTAAGAACCTAGTTCTTTCACTTCGCTCAAAATAGTGATTCTCTTACGATCAACTTCATATCCTTTTTGGTCGCGGATAGCTCTTGCAATCTGCAAAGAAGTAACAGCACCGAATATTTTACCAGAAGTACCCACTTTAGCACCAATGCTAAGCGGAGAAGAAGTAATGGTAGAAATAACACTTTGAATTTCGGCAAGCATTGCTGCCTCTTTCTTAGATTTCACCTTTAATGATTCTTCTAATTTCTTTAGATTAGAAGGTGTTCCTTCAATAGCGAACTTTTGAGGGATTAAATAGTTACGTGCATAGCCATTCTTTACGGTTACTAATTCGTTTTTACCGCCTAAATGATCTACGTCTTTAATTAATATTACTTGCATAATTAATGTTGTTAGTTCCCAGGAACCCAGTTTTTTAAACTGTCTCTCAGTCTTTTTAACCGAGATTAGGGATGGTTACTAAAATTGTTTATTTCATCAAATCTGTTACGTAGGGTAACAAAGCCATTTGTCGTGCTCTTTTAATAGAATCACCAACTTTACGTTGATATTTTAAAGAGTTACCAGTTAGACGACGTGGTAAAACTTTACCTTGCTCGTTAAGGAATTTCCTTAAGAAGTCAATGTCTTTATAATCAACATACTTAATTCCGTACTTTTTAAAACGACAGAATTTCTTCTTCTGCTTATCTTGTTTTACCGCTGTTAGGTATTTAATATCGCTAGCCTTTGCCATAATTATACAGTTTCTTTTTCTTTATCAAGTTTTTTAAATCCGCCATTTCTCTTGACATAGTTATACTCAACGGCGTTTTTGTCGAGTTTAGTCATCATGTGACGCATGATTGAATCGTCACGTAGAATTTGTACTTTCAATTTTTCGTTGAAGTCACCAGGGGCGGTGTATTCAACGACCCAATAAATTCCTGTTGTTTTCTTTTCTATAGGGTAAGCCAAAGACTTTAATCCCCAAGGATTGCTGTGTACTACTGCTCCACCTGCTTCTACCACAAGGTCGGAGTATTTTTTCTGAGAAGCCTTAAATTCCTCTTCAGAAAGGATTGGTGTAAAAATCACCATCAATTCGTAATTGTTCATTAACTGAATTTAAAATTAATAAAATGGGTTTATCCCAATGGACATTCCGAAGTTGTATCGGAAAGAATCTGCCAAGACAGATTTGGGGCGGCAAAAGTAGGTGTATTTTCCCATCTGATGAAAATAATTTTATCAAACAAATATATTAGTGACTAAGTAGCAGCGTCTATTGCAGCAAGCACTTATCTTCGTTGCGTTTTCAACAGTTGATTAATGAAACATCTATATATTGCTTTAATTTTCTTTCTGGTTTCTTGCGATAGTACAAATTCTGACTACAAAGACGCAGACAATGCCATAGATGCTGGAAGAGAATTTATAGAGGCCTGCTTAAAAGGAGATTTTGTGAGGGCTTCGTTTTATATGGTGCAGGATGATACAAACAAACAGGATTTGGCAAAGATAGAAAAGCAATACCGTGATAAAGACCGTGATGGAAGGCGACAATACCGAGAAGCCTCCATTAACATTGCTGAGATTGCTAATCCCACAGAATCAATCACTATCATAAACTATAGTAATTCTTTTGATAGAGTAGGACATAAAATAAAGGTTACACAACAAGGTAATACGTGGTTGGTAGATTTTAAATATACATTCAATCCGAATTTATAGTGATAGTTTGATAAGAATGTTGTTTATTGCAATCGTTTTTGATTTACGAGTGTAAAAATATTAATCAACCCCTCAAATAAACATTACAAACTTATGAATACAACACATGTTTTGCATCCTTGGCACAGCGTTACCCCTGGCGAAAATGCACCGAGAGTAGTTACAGCTATTATTGAAATTCCAGAAGGGAGCCGTTGTAAGTATGAAATAGACAAGGAAACCGGTCTTTTGAGATTGGATAGAATTATTTATTCTTCATTCCACTATCCAATAAACTATGGTTTTATCCCCCAAACCTATGGTGGTGATAAGGATCCATTGGATATTTTGGTAATCACCTCATTGCCAGTTGTTCCGCTAACAATGATGGATGCAAAGGTTATTGGGGTAATGCAAATGATAGATCAGGGTGAGTCTGACGATAAAATAATTGCAGTTGCTGCAAACGACCCTACCGTAAACCATTATAACAATATTGAAGAATTGCAACCACACTTCTTTGGTGAGTTAAGACATTTCTTTGAAGAATATAAAAAGCTAGAAAAGAAAGAGGTTAAGGTAGAAGAGTTTGGCGATAAAACAAAGGCAATAGCAATTGTTAAAGAAGCCATTGATTACTACAAGGAATGTTTCCCTAGATAATCTTTTAAATGCACAAGATGTCTGTTACAACAATAATCATTCTCGTCGTCATTGGCATTGCTGCTGGAATACTAAGTGGCTTGGTTGGGGTAGGTGGCGGATTGATTATTGTTCCAGCATTGGTGTATTTTGTTGCGTTCACTCAGAAAGAAGCCCAAGGCACTTCTTTGGGAATTCTTTTGTTGCCAGTAGGTATTCTCGCAGTAATGCAATATTACCAGAAGGGATATATAGACATGAAGGTGGTGTTAGTAGTATCTGCAGGTTTTTTGGTAGGTGGTTGGTTAGGCAGTAAGATGGCAGTTGCATTACCAGTTGGAGTTATCAAAAGGATATTTGCAATATTTATGTTGATAACAGCCATCAAAATGTTGTTTATTGATAAACCTTCTAAAGAGGATGAGGTGACAAAGCAGACTGCTATTAAAAAGGAAATAAAATAATTAAACCATTTGGTACGTTAATTCAGTACTACTACATTTGCAAGAAATTAAACAATGGAAGCAACAAAAAAATCTACAGGGATTTACTGGTTATCATTCACGATTTGGCTGGGTGTTCTTATCACTTTAATGTTTGTTTACCGTGAGTTCTTTTGGTTGGCTCTTCCAGGAACAGTTACATCTTTTGTAAAAGGAATGGACATAATTTAATTCTTACATCAAATTATACAAAAATCAGACTATAAGCCTGCTTTTTTGTTTTGTGTCATTCCCGTATATTTTTCTATTGCTTAATGAATGCACTTACTTGCCATCTAGCATTGTCTTTAACATGCACTAAGTAGGAAGCTTTAGTCTAATTGTTAGTAGTAATGACATTGTTTGATATATAGATATTGTTTTCATACATCAATTCGCCAGCTATATCATAAATCATCATAGAGACTACGCTTCCAGTGGGAACCGATAAATATACTGCACCATTGGCTGGATTAGGGAATATTTTGTAGTTAGTAGCTAGGCTATAGGGGGTACAGGTATTACTGTAGAAGATTTTACCATCCTCATCTTGTTGTTTTATTCTGTAATAGGTAGTATAGTAGGTGTATAACTATCAAGGGAATCTCTAAAAACTACCTACTTCAATTTATACAAAATTTAAGATACCATTTTTAAGTTTTTTCCCTAGTCTTTAATTACATATTCCTGTTTTTTTTTTCATTTTATCTACTACTTCTGTTCTATTTTTCACAACTAGACACATGTATTCTTCTAACAAGGTATCAACTGCACCTTTCTGAACAAATTATAGGTCAGATTTATCAATCCTACCAATGCAGCTATTCTCTTTTTTCCAATTGCATATAGGTACATTCACTTTAAATTGTGGGCTTACCGCTATGATCGTGGTGAACAAAATATTTCAATTGTTTCTCTATCAAGATTCTGACGGAATTTTATTTTAGATTATTCGTGTGAAATCTAACTCGTGCTTTTACATTTAAAATGGTGGCAAATCAGATTCATGTTAAAAAATACAAATCTATTTCAGCCAAAAAAAATAAATCTTAGTGTTTGCATACCGCAAGCTTCTCTGCTATAGTGTAACCAGTATTTCTTTTTAAAAGGTGTTTGGTTAGTAAAGTTCTCGTAACTTGTATTCATACTTTAAGCAATTTTATTTACGAAAATTAAAATCATAGAATAATCATAAAATAAGTTATAGTTTCAAGGTTTAATCACCTTTTTCATCCAAATGATTTAATCATAGGCGTAATAATCTGTATAAAACTTACTAATCGGTATCATTGCAGGTATAATTTATTGGACTGAAGAAAAGTATTGTCATATCATCCTTATTTTTGTTGATGGTGGTTATTGCCCGTGGGCAGTTCTCTAATCTTCATACAAAAAAGATTCAAACCGTTGGTTTGGTCGCTATTGATAAGCTTAGTATTGTGCCCACCTCGGTGGTGATAAACGAGGTAGACACGAATAGTTATTTTATCGATTACCTAAAAGCAACCATCCTCTGGAAGCGTAAACAATTGAGCGATAGCGTACTAATTACTTACCGCACTTTTCCGCTGTCGTTTTATACCCCCGTGCGCAGGTTTAATTATGATAGCCTCAATAAGAATTTTCTTATCCATAAATCGGTTATCTTCAACCCTAACGCCTTTGCTTCCAATAATCTTTTCAACTTTGGCAATGGTGTCAGTTACAATGGTAGCATAGGTCGTAGCCTTACGGTGGGCAATAGTCAAAGTGCTGTTTTTAACTCTCAACTAAACCTGCAACTGAGTGGGTTGATTGGTGATAGCATTATGATGTCGGCTGCCATTACCGATAATAACATACCCATACAGCCCGATGGTACCACTAAGCAATTGAATGAATTTGATAAAGTACTGTTACAGTTTAAAAAGCACGATTGGGAGCTAGACTTGGGCGATATAGACATTAGACAGAACAAGAATTACTTCCTCAATTTCTCTAAAAGGTTGCAGGGGTTGTCGTACCAGCAACAGACAAAAGCGGGTAAGGATGGCGGCAACAAGCTGATGCTGAGCGGGGCTATAGCCAAGGGTAAATTTACTAGAAACATATTTAATGGGCAGGAAGGAAACCAAGGTCCGTATCGATTGCAGGGGGCTAACAACGAATTGTATTTTGTGGTGCTGGCAAATACAGAACACGTGTTTCTGGATGGTGAATTGTTGCAACGGGGCGAAGACCAGGATTATACCATCAATTATAATTCGGCTGAAATAACGTTTACTCCCAAGCGGATGATAACCGTAAACAAGCGCATTCAGTTAGAGTTTGAGTATGCCGACCAGAATTATCTGAATGTAATGCTGTATGCCAACGATGAGATAAAAATAAACAAGCGATTGACGGTAGCTGTGGGGATATATGATAATAGCGATGCAAAACATTCGCCTATCAATCAGTCGCTTGACTCGAACCAGACACGTTTTCTGGCAAACATTGGCGATAGCATACAGAACGCCTTTTATCCTTGTGCGGGCGTAGACACGTTTAATGCCGCACAGATAATGTATGCCAAAGTGAAGCTGCCCAACTTTCCAGACTCGGTTTATCAATACTCCACTAGTCCTGATAGTGCGCATTACGTACTCAACTTTGTGCAGGTAGGTAACAATAAGGGTAATTATGTGCCGTATTTTAATGGGGCAAATGGCAATGTGTATCAATTTGCTGCCCCCATAAACGGTGTAAAGCAAGGTAACTACGAGCCTGCAATCTTTTTGGTAACCCCTAAAACGCAACAGATTGTAAACCTAAGTAGTACTTATTTAATTGATAAAAAAAACACCCTGCAAACCGATGTTGCGGTAAGTAATTACAATGCTAATACGCTATCTACCCTGCAAAAGAATAATGATGTAGGCATGGCAGCAAGGGTTATGCTGTTGCATCAAGACACCTTGCGGTATAGAAGAAAACCTATACTGTATAATTCTACATTTGGGTATGAATATGCTGGGGAGAACTTTAAACCGATAGAAAGGGTGCGTTCGGTAGAGTTTCAGAGAGATTGGGGACTGAATCTTTCGCCCACAAATGCCACAGAACACCTGCCAAGCATGAGTGTGGAACTAAAAGATACCAGTAATAATACTTTTAAATATATCGCTTCTGGCTATTTGCGCAGCGATGATTATAAAGGTTTTAGGCAATCGATGCAAGATGTACAAACTCTATCCGCATGGCATCTTCAAAGCAATGTAAGCCTAACAAACAGCGAAACGGGCGAGGCAAAGGGTTATTATTTTAAGCCATCCTTTGATGTAAGCCGCCCCCTACCCTACCTAAAACAGCTAACCATTGGGGGAGGATATTCCTTGGAACAGAATAAACAAAGAACCGCATTGGCTGATACACTTTCGCCCAATAGCTTCGACTTTAATACCGTAACAGCTTACCTAAAAAGTAATCAGGCAAAGGCAAATAAATGGACATTTACCTATACAACCCGCACGGATAAACAAGCATATCAGCAATCGTTTGTACAGATAGATAGAAGCCATAATTACAACTTGTTATTAGAACTATTGCAGAACAAAAAGCAACAACTAAGGGTTGATGTTACTTACAGACAGTTGCAGGTGTACAATCAAACCCTTACAAATCTAACGCCCGATAATAGTTTACTAGGCAGGGTTGAGTATGTATTGAATGGATGGAATGGATTTGTTACAGGAAACTCATTGTATGAAGTTGGTTCTGGGCAGCAACAGCAGTTAGCCATTTCGTATGTACAAGTACCTGCTGGGCAAGGGCAATATACGTGGATAGATTATAATCATGACGGCATACAACAACTAAATGAGTTTGAGATTTCGCCATTTGCTGACCAAGCAACTTATATAAGGCTGTACACCCCAACCAATGTGTATGTAAAAACGAATAATGTGCAGTTTAATTACAGTCTTGTCTTCAATCCAAAAGCAATAACTAAGGGCATAGAAAATAAAAGACTAAAGGATTTGATTGGCAGGTTCAACATACAATCTTCCTTACAAAGTGGCAAGAAAGTATTGGCGCAAAAAGATGCAGAATTAAATCCATTGGGCGGGGCAATAGCAGACACCGCCTTGGTTTCATTGAAATATGTATTTAGTAATACGCTATCTTTCAATAGGATGAGCAGCAAATGGGGCATTGATGTTAGTAAGCTAATTAATTACAATAAAAGTTTGCTTTCGTATGGTTTGCAGAGTAATCAACTAAACGAATGGGGGATAAAAGCAAGGGCAAACTTTGATAGAAAATACACCATAGACATTACCCAAAAGATTGGTAGTAATAGTTTATTAACGCCTAGCTATAGCAACCAGAATTATTATATAAACTATTTCTCTACCGAGCCCAAACTGACCTTTACCAATGCTACCCTATTCAGGTTACAGGCAAGTTATCTCTATTCACAGAAGAAAAATGAGTTAAAATACGGTGGCGAGTCCGAAATAAGTAATTCCTTATCGTTGGAAGCAAAGTATAATGCCGTACAAAACACCAGCGTTACCAGTAAGTTGACCTTGAACAACATAAACTATAATGGCTTAACAAATACAGCCACCAGTTACATAATGCTTGATGGTTTATTACCCGGAAAAAACCTTTTATGGAATCTTGATTTCACCAAAAGACTCATCAATAACCTAGAGATTAGTTTTAGCTACGAAGGCAGAAAGGCGGGCGATAGTAAAGTGATAAATACAGGACGGGCAAGCTTGAGGGCATTGCTATAAAAAAGGCAGCACACTTTCGTATGCTGCCTTAACAGATTAAATAACCCAAAATTAGTTCTTAGGGGCTGGTGGCGGTGGCATCATGCCAGGCATGTTCTTCATCATCGCTTTTTGGGATTCGCGAAACTTCTTAAACTTTTCTTCCCCCAATATTTCTTTCATTTTAGCTTGTTGCGCTTCCATCAATTCCTTTCCCTTTGCTTTCTTGTCATCATCAGAAAGTGTTGCATCTTTTTTTAAATCTTCATGTTTCTTTCTTGCATCTTCCATAGCATCTTTTACTTGCTTAACCTGATCGTCAGTTGCTCCAATATCACTCAAGTTTTTGGTAATAGCCGCTTCTCTTTCGGCTTTTCTTTTTGCCCTATCTTCTTTAGACATCATTGGTGGCGGTGTACCAGGTTTAGGAGGTGCAGGAATATCCTGCGCATTAGCGGCAATAGCAAATAGTCCTGATGTAAGAAGGACTAAAATCGTCTTTTTCATAAATTTATTTTTAATTGTGAATAGTAAAGAAACAGAATAAACAGATACAAAAAGCAGTATTAACAAAAATTAGGCGAATAGGCATGCAAAAGCATCGTACGGGATAAAAGGGGTTAGAATGTACCAAGGAAGATTAGAAATGATAGTGCCCCGAAGTCGGATTCGAACCGACACACCTTACGAACGCCGCGACCTGAACACAGTGCGTCTACCAATTTCGCCATCTAGGCAATTAAAACAAATCTACCAACGTCTTCACTACGACCTTATTGCTTACATCCTGAACAGGCAAATCAATGGTTATTATCTTCTTTTCATTAGGTAATAAATCAAAATAGTTGTCGCTATAGTGTATTTGCTTGCCGGGAATATTCAATTGTACATATTTAGCAAAAGAATTACTGGTGATTGAAAAACTTGTGGCGCTTATCTGTTGAACCTGAATGTAGGGTTTATATAACTTTAGATAGTAAGGCTTACAGAAAGTAAAATGCATTTCGGCAATCGTTTTTCCGTTATCTGCAAAAGTTGCTTTTGCATACAAACCATTTGTTTCGCTGCGTTTACTTACCCAATCTTCTATCTCTACGATGGTGTTCGTTTGCTTTGCCACCGTTAGTGGAATATCTATTTTGTCATACTCTTTTCCTGAGAAATCATGAATAGATAAATGCAATACCCCAGAAATGTTCTTTAATAAATCGTTGGTGATGTTCACAGCCCAGTTCTTATTGTCTGTAGAATCTAAGGAAATCAACACATCGGAATACGCATCCTTTATACCATACATCGCTGCTTTCCAGTTGTTATAACAATCTACCGTAGCCCAACTAGCCACAGGCCAACAATCATTCAATTGCCAATATAAAGTACCCATGTTGGTGGGCATCTTGCTACGATGAATCTGTATAGCAGTGCTAAAAACATAATGCTGCATACACTGTGTGGCATAAATATAATCAGGAAAATTCTTTGGTTGAGGCATATACTGATTGATATAACTCTGCAACAAAGGATACCCTTTTGGATGCTTTTGATGGGTGCGCATGGTGGCAGTAGTGGTGTCATAATCTTCTGGTAACGCAAATTTTTCTACAGTAGGTAATTCGGGCATTGATTGCATTCCGTATTCACTCACAAATCGTCCTGTCTTTTCACGGAAAGCTTCCGCCTTTTCTTCATAACCCCATATCCCCCAATAGTGCGAGTCGCCGTTGGTAATACTTTCTTTATGCGTCCAGCCAAATAATGGTGAAGAAGAGATATAGCTTCTGCTTTTATCGTATTGAGAGATGGTATTAGGGATTAAATCAGTAAATAATTTCTTGTAAGCATTCTCAATCCTTGCTTCATCCTGCGGGTTCTTGGCAAACTTACTTTTCCAGCCCCAATTGTTCCAACCTTCATAACATTCGTTGTTGCCACAATACAACGCCAACGAAGGATGGTTACGCAAACGAGTAATATTATCAGCCAATTCCGCTTGGACATTATTTAAAAATGCCGCATCATCGGGGTACATGGCGCAAGCAAACATCATATCCTGCCACACCAATATCCCTTCCTCATCACAAAGATTATAGAAGTCGTCGCTTTCATAAATACCACCTCCCCATACACGCAGCATGTTCATGTTTGCTTCTTTAGCATTGGCAATTTGTTTGCGATAAGTATCATAAGTAACTTTTGGCAGAAAGGGATTACAGGGGATAAAATCTGCCCCTTTCATATAAACAGGGATACCATTTAGTTTAAAATAAAAACTTTGTCCTACCTCATCTTTTTCTTGCACGAGTTGAATAGTTCTTAACCCCAACTTCTTTTCTACAGTAAAAGTCTCATTCTTGGCAGTCTTTATTGTTGACAAAGTATTGTATAAATAAGGCTTGCCCAACTGATACGTCCACCACTTTTTAGGATTTAATACATTAAAATCAACGATTACGTCATTCAGACCTTTATGTAAGACCATTGTTTTTTTAACTAAAAAAGCAGGTATAATATTTTTATCCTGCAAATGAATACTCACCGTGCTGGGTGCATTCGCTTCTATTTGATAAGTTGCTTTTACTGTGGCTAGTTTATCGGTTAAGGAAGTTATAGCAAAATGAATATCAGTTAAATTAATATCATCCCAAGCACTCAACTTAATGTTCTTCCATACGCCGCAGGTAGTAAACTTTGGTCCCCAATCCCAACCAAAACTATATTGTGCCTTGCGCACATAAATTCTTGGATAATCAAGCGTAGGCCAAGCAAAAGGCAAGTCTTTTTGTGCAAGCTCCTCTACCCTGTTCTGTGCCGAATGAAACTTTATATACAGTCTGTTATTAGGCTTCAACCATTGTTTTACATCCACCTTCCAGGTGCGGAACATATTATCTGCTTCCAATATCTTGGTATCATTCAGGTAAACATCTGCATAAGTATCCAATCCTTCAAACACTAATTCTACATGATTCTCTTGCAAGGTTCTGTCCGATGTAGTAAAGTTTGTTTGGTATTCCCAGTCTTCCCTATCAACCCATTGCACCTTACTTTCATTATCTCGATAGAAAGGGTCTGGAATTTTATTATTACTTAATAAATCAGTATGTACCGTACCAGGAACAGTGGCAGTCATCCATCCGCCAGTATCACCTACTTTTCTGAATTGCCAATTGGAAGTTAGTGTTTGAGATTGGCAAAAACCAGTACATGTATACATAGGTATAAGCAGGGTTAGTATTATTCTTTTCATAGGGACGAAGGTAAACTAATGATTAAATGATTTAGGTCTTTCTTCTGCCACAAACCAATTTATACCACCTACAATCAGATATGCAACATCTAAAAAATTACTACATAGTGTTTGTTATAATACCAATTTACTTAATAAAAGTCTTATTAATAGCCATTCCATAATTAGCGGTATGAGTTATAGATTTTATGCTTTCCGAGTCTAAATAGGTTTGAATGATGTTGTCCATGAATTTCTGTAAATCCTCTAGTTTGGTGAATGCTTGGTTTGTAATTTTCCTTTTCAAGAAAGCCGATACTTTTTCTGCTGGATTAAGTTCAGGGCTATAAGGTGGCAGAAAGCACAGTACTGTATTATCAGGTATAACCAATCTTGTAGCTTTATGAAATGCGCCATTATCGAGGAATAGTATTTTGTATTCATCAGGTTGTTGTTTGGACAACTCATTCAAGAAAACTTCAAAACATTCTGTATTGCAGTAAGGCATGTCCAATAATAGGCTACTGCCTGTGATGGGATAAAATGCGCCAA
>JANYEX010000263.1 GCA_025359725.1 Chitinophagaceae bacterium
CAGACAACGCTTTAGCAGAATGGTGCGAAAAAGCTTGTCCTTTTCAAAAAAAGAATATATGCTCAACCTCCACTTTAAATTATGGGCTTACTGCTATAACGTAAATATCAAAAAATGAATCAACTATATTGTAACACTACCGAAATTTGTGATCTGAAAAGCGTGATTTGTGATGGAATCAATCATATTTACAACAAATTAAACCTTGTATTTCTTTGCAAGTTGGGTGACCAAGATAGGTGAATACGACCCTTGGGATGCATTCTTTAGTACGGTAATAGCTTGAGAGAAAAATGAGCTATAAAATATGAGCTGTGAAATATAAAAGAAAAGCCCTTAAAGTAAATTACTCAAGGGCTTTTTAATGTTTATCTGATTTAAAATCTACTCAAACTTTAAGTCTAATCCTAAACCTCTTAATTCGTGTACCAATACATTGAATGATTCAGGAATACCTGGTCTTGGAATGTTCTCGCCCTTAACGATTGCTTCATAAGTCTTAGCACGACCAATAATATCATCAGATTTGAGTGTAAGTAACTCTTGCAAGATGCTAGAAGCGCCATAAGCTTCCAATGCCCAAACCTCCATCTCACCAAAACGCTGACCACCAAACTGAGCTTTACCACCCAAGGGTTGTTGTGTAATCAAACTGTATGGTCCTATAGAACGTGCATGCATTTTATCATCAACCATGTGATGAAGCTTAATCATATAGATAACACCAACAGTTGCTTTCTGATCGAAACGGTTTCCTGTTTCACCATCATATAGATAAGTATGCCCGTTTCTTGGAATACCTGCCTTAACACACAAGTCTTCAATTTGAGTAGTTGTAGCACCATCAAAGATTGGGGTAGCGAACTTTAATCCAAGTTTCATACCTGTCCAACCAAGGATAGTTTCGTATATCTGACCAAGGTTCATACGACTAGGTACCCCCAATGGATTCAACACAATATCAACTGGTGTTCCGTCTTCCATAAATGGCATATCTTCTGCACGTACAATCTTGGCTACGATACCCTTATTTCCGTGACGACCCGCCATTTTATCACCCACTTTTAGTTTACGCTTCACAGCTATATAAACCTTAGCTAGCTTCAATACACCAGCAGGTAATTCATCACCAATAGAGATATTAAACTTCTCACGCTTATAACGTCCCAACTCTTCATTAAATTTAATGGTATAGTTGTGTAACAATACGTTAATGTAGTGATCCGTTTCTGCTTCACCAGTCCATCCCAAAGGATTGACACTAGAGAACTCTATTGAAGATATATTTTTCTGATTAAACTTAGCACCCTTGCCAATGAGAGATTCGCCGAAGTTATTGGTAACACCTTGAGAAGTTTTATCTTTTAACAAGATTTGGAGCTTGCTTAACAAATTTTCCCTTATTTCTTCAACGGCTACTTGGTGTGCCTTCTCCACTTTTTCAAGCTGAGCTTTTTCCTTAACCTTGGAGTTTTTATCCTTCTTAGCACGTTGGAAAAGTTTCTTATCAATTACCACACCTTCTGTTCCATTAGGTGCTTTCAAAGACGCATCCTTAGCATCACCAGCTTTGTCTCCAAAGATGGCACGAAGCAATTTTTCTTCTGGGGTAGGATCGCTCTCACCCTTTGGTGTAATCTTACCAATCAATATATCACCTTCCTTGATGGTAGCACCAATTCTGATAATACCAAATTCATCAAGGTCTTTTGTTGCTTCTTCGCTAACATTGGGTATGTCTGAAGTAAGCTCTTCTTCACCCAATTTAGTATCACGAACTTCTAATTCATATTCATCAATGTGAACAGAAGTAAACATATCCTCTCTAGCAACACGCTCATTAATTACAATCGCATCCTCAAAGTTATAACCCTTCCAAGGCATGAACGCAACCAATAAGTTTCTTCCTAGAGCAAGTTCACCACCCTTGGTAGCATAACCCTCTGTGAGAAAATCGCCTTTAACAACCTTTTGCCCTTTCTTAACAGCAGGACGTAAATTGATGCAAGTAGCTTGGTTAGTTTTAACAAACTTAGTTAGTTTATAAATTACTAAATCTTCGTCGAAAGATACTAATCTGTCCAAATCATTCCTATCGTATCTAACATGAATTTCGTTAGCATCAACAAACTCGACGATACCGCTTCCTTCAGCATGAACCTGAATACGTGCATCACGAGCTGCTTTTCCTTCAAGACCAGTACCCACAATTGGCGGATCCATCCTTATCAAAGGAACAGCCTGACGTTGCATGTTCGATCCCATCAAGGCACGGTTGGCATCATCATGTTCAAGGAAAGGGATAAGGGACGCACTCAAACCAACAATCTGATTTGGCGCAACGTCCATATATTCAACCTCATTCTTATCAAGAATTGGGAAGTCACCAGTATCTCTAGAAACAACCTTATCTTCTAAGAAATTACCTTCATCATCGATAGGTGAGTTAGACTGAGCCACTTTTACGTTCTCTTCTGCTTCAGCACTCAAATAAAGTAATTCCTTGGTATTAACCTTTGCATTCTCAACTTTACGATAAGGAGTTTCTATGAACCCCATATCATTAATCTTAGCGTGAACACACAAGGTAGAAATCAAACCAATGTTTGGCCCTTCTGGTGTTTCAATTGTACACAAACGACCGTAGTGGCTGTAGTGTACGTCACGAACCTCGAAACCAGCTCTTTCTCTACTCAAACCACCCGGCCCTAGTGCTGAAATACGACGTTTGTGCGTAATTTCTGATAACGGATTTGTCTGATCTAAGAATTGAGATAACTGAGAAGTACCAAAGAAAGAGTTGATAACGGAACTTAATGTTCTAGCATTAATCAAATCTACTGGTGTGAATACTTCATTGTCACGAACGTTCATTCTTTCACGAATGGTACGAGCCATACGAGCCAACCCAACACCAAACTGTGCATATAATTGTTCGCCAACAGTTCTTACTCTACGATTGCTCAAATGATCAATATCATCAATATCAGCCTTGGCATTGGTAAGACGAACAAGATATTTAACAATCTCAATGATATCTTGCTTAGTTAACACCTTTTTAGTCAAAGGATATTCTAAACCTAATTTACCATTGATTTTGTAACGACCAACCTCACCTAAATCATAACGCTTATCACTAAAGAATAATTTATCAATTATACCACGTGCTGTTTCGTTATCTGGTGCATCTGCACCACGTAACTGACGGTAGATATGTTGAACAGCTTCTAATTCACTGTTGGAAGTATCTTTATTTAAAGTATTGTAGATGATTGCATAATCTCCACCAACATCTTCTCTTTGTAAGAAAAGACTCTTGATTTCCATTTCAATCACCGTATCAACACCATCCAAATCAAGAACGCTATCACGTTCCATTACGATTTCATTACGCTCAATTGAAACTACTTCACCTGTATCTTCATCTACGAAATCTTCAACCCAAGTACGTAAAACACGAGCAGCCAATTTGCGACCAACATGTTTTTCTAGTTCTGCTTTAGTTGCTTTTATTTCTTCAGCCATTCCGAATAATTCCAGAATGTCTTTGTCTGTTTCAAAGCCTATTGAACGCAATAATGTAGTTACAGGGAATTTCTTTTTACGATCAATATAAGCATACATTACATTATTAATATCTGTAGCAAACTCCATCCAAGCACCCTTAAAAGGAATAACTCTTGCAGAATAAATCTTTGTACCATTTGGGTGAACAGATTGACCGAAGAATACACCAGGTGAACGGTGCAACTGAGAAACAACCACACGTTCAGCACCGTTTACAACGAAAGTCCCACGAGGTGTCATGTAAGGGATATTACCCAAAAACACATCTTGTACTATTGTTTGAAAATCTACGTGCTCTTCATCATTACAGCTTAACCTGAGCTTTGCTTTTAATGGCACAGCATAAGTCAGACCACGTTCCATACACTCATCAATAGAATATCGTGGCGGATCTATAAAATAATCCAAGAACTCTAATACGAAAATGTTTCTCGTATCAGTAATTGGAAAATTGTCTTTAAACACCCTGAACAATCCTTCATTGTTACGCTTATCCGGCGTAGTTTCTAACTGAAAGAATTCCCTGAAAGATTGCAGCTGAATGTCGAGTAAATCTGGGGCTTCTGCTAAATTTTTAGTTCTTCCGAAATTTACCCTGTTGTTGATGATTGTTGTTGACATAATATTTATAAACCAGTTTGTCTAATAAACAATTCGCCACCGTTAGATGGCAGTCTGCCTAAGCATTGAAAAAAAAAAAGCTATACAGCATTTCCATTAGAGTATAACGCTTAATACCAAATAGGCATAAGTAAAGGTTTGCAAAGGTAGGGGGTTGTGACCAAATGAAGGGAATAAAATTTAATGATTTTCGGAAATTATACAGGTTTTTTACATGTCCACACAAATTTTGTGCATTACACTTTGGTTTTCAAATTTATCCACACACGCATTGCAACAAAAACTATCCTGCATTAGTTCGGAAAGTACCTTTTCTGTACATCAACATTTCAGCTATACCAATCAATAATAAACTGACTGCTGTTGATGCCAATACTTTTCCTAGCAAATAAAGGATGTCGCCAAATTGAAGCCACTCTATTACAACTAAATAAAAATGATGAATAAAAGTTAGTAATGCTACATACAAAGCATATAAGGTGAATCCCATGCTTTTGATACTAGGTTCATTGTAGCTTATTTCATTGCTTTCTTGCCTGATAATAAAGTTCAATATAAATGGTCGCAGATAGGCAATCAACACACATGGTGCAGCATGCAAACCTAATGTTCCGGTAAAATAATCTAGTGTGAGTCCGAATGTAAAGGCAATACCTAAAAGTAATACCCTATTTATGGTAAATGGCAACCAAAGAATGAATAAGAAGTATAGGTAGGGAACGATAAACTGATGTAACGGCGGCACACGGTTTAGTATGAATACCTGTATTAAGATAAACAATATAAAACGGGCAATATTTTTTAACAGGTTACTCATTTGTTTTCAACTCTTTGCTTTCTAATTCTTTTTGTTCTTCATAATGAACATTCTTCACCAAATAAACATACCTAAGACTTGCAAAATTGGTTGATGCCTTTACTTTAAGTGTATAAAAGTTACTAGCAGGGTCGGCGGTCTTTTCAGCAATTCTTCCAACCATTATGTTTGAAGGAAAGTTTGCAGAATAATTACTTGTAACAACAGTATCCCCAATATTAACCTTTGCCCCCTTCCCTATGTTTTTGAGGGTAAGGAACGAAGGATTCTCCCCATTCCATTCTATACTACCAGCACTATTATCCTTTTTCAACATCACACTTACCCTACTATTCCTATTTAAAGCACTCATTGCAATTGAATAATTATTGCTTACATACAAAACCACCCCTACTATCCCTTGTGGAGCAATTACGCTCATACCCACTTTTACCCCTTGCAAGGCACCCCTTTCTATTGTAAGGAAATTATTCTGTAACGTTATGGTATTACCAACCACTGCTGCTGGTAAGAAAATGTATTTTCTGAATCTACCAGAAGTATCAGACAAGGTTGTATCAACCACCCTTTTTTGAGTACTATCAGATACAATGAGGTTACTTGCAATTTGATAGCGCAACTGACTGTTTTCTTGGGCTAGTTGTTGGTTTATTTCCTTTAGATGGAAGTAATAAGTAAAATCATTATAACCCTTGTTTATCTTGCTTACTACCTCGTTATCATAAAAGGAAAAGAATGCTTCGTGCGTTTTACTACTCTTATTCAGCAACAGGATACAAGTTATCTGCAATGCCATAAAGCAGCTAAATGTAAAATAGTTACGGATGAAAAGTATAATATTCTTCATGTAAGAACAGAAAAAAGAAAGTCTAAATCCTAAACAGTGAATTTAAGCTTTAGACTCGTTATATCTTGATTGATAGTTATTTCATTATAAAAGGATAACGCTGATAGTTCTTTAAGCCTAGCCCAGTACCGCGAACAACACTCTTAAGAGGATCGTCGGCGATATGCACAGGAAGCTTAATTTTTGCTGCTAATCTCTTATCCAAACCACGTAACAACGCCCCACCACCAGTAAGATACAATCCACGCTTATAAATATCCGAAGCTAACTCTGGCGGAGTAGCTTCCAATGCCTTCAATATTGCTTCTTCTATCTTAAAAATACTTTTATCTAATGCTTCTGCAATTTCTTGGTAAGAAACCATTATTTGCTTAGGAATCCCCGTAACCAAATCTCGACCATTTACAGGTAAATCATCTGGTGGGCTATCCAAATCTTTCATAGCGGCACCAACTTGAATCTTAATTTGTTCGGCTGTACGCTCACCAATCAATAAACTATGATACCTACGTAAAGATTCCATAATATCGGCAGTAAATTCATCACCTGCAATACGAATACTTTGATCACAAACGATACCAGCAAGGGCAATAACAGTAATACCAGTAGTACCACCCCCTATATCAATAATCATGTTACCAACAGGTTCTTCTACATCAATACCAATACCCAAGGCCGCAGCCATCGGTTCGTGTATCATATATACTTCCTTTGCGCCAGCTTGTTCGGCACTATCCCTTACCGCACGCTTTTCTACTTCGGTAATAGAAGAAGGAATACAAATAAGCATACGCCAGCTAGGTGGGAACAAAGGTTTTCTTGGGTAAACCAATTTTATCAATTCCCTAATCATCAGTTCGGCAGCGTTAAAGTCAGCTATTACACCATCTTTCAATGGTCGAACAGTTCTGATGCTTTCGTGGGTTTTTTCGTGCATCAACAACGCACGCTTACCTACTGCTAAAACTTCTTTGGGATTATTACGGTTTAGGGCAATGATAGAAGGTTCATTCACCACTATTTCGTCGTTATGTATGATTAGAGTATTGGCTGTTCCGAGGTCAATCGCTATTTCTTGCGTAAAAAAATTAAATAATGCCATTATGAGTGTATGTATTTAAAACTGTGTAATTCGTGGGCTGCAAAAGTGGAAGAAAAAGTGGAATAAACAACCTATTAATTTTATTTAATGCAAATTAAGTGAATAAAGGTAGTTTAAATTTTCAAACATCCTTCCAATTCTTTTAATTCGTTGTCCGTCATTATCCGTAATTTACACAAAAAAACCTTTTCTGCAGAAGAAGCAAGTACAACATAAAGTGTAGCACCACACGTAGGTAGTAGCTGCACTTTATTTGTATTAGCTTATTCCCGCTCTACAAAACTTGTAGTTTTGTAGCCATACTGTGTCGCTGCTAGCAGTAAAATAAAACTTCGAGGCTACAAGACTCGAAGAGTTGGGATTACATCAAATTATCCATACCAATTACTACAAAATATTCTCTTCGAAAGTTTTACTTTTATGCAAAAACGGAATGAGGAAAAAACTACAAGTGCCGTAAATAATGATTATGCCAGATAGTAACCATCTGAATTGTACGTTGATGATATCATTATCTGAACGCACGATACCTCTGGTTTTAAATAGGCAAAAAAGTGTAAGGGCAATAAATGAAAGAATGAATAAAATACGTCCTCCTTTCAGCGCACTAAACCAATAATAAAACAACCCGACTACAAGAAATAGTAGTATAGAAGCTATTATAATTGTAGCTACATTAAATATAATACTTAGTGGAAACCCTGTTTCTAGCATGAAGAAGAAATGGTAAAAAAGGCATAGTAGTGTTGCAGAAATCCCCGAGAATAACCCAATAAAAAGAGCTTTTGAAACTGGTGTTTGTTCATAATCGTAATTCATGTTGTTTAAATTTTATAATGAGTAAATGTTAAATAAGAAAGTAATTATTGCGCTATTTTTTGTATAAATCTTCTAGTGTAAACCACTATTCTCCGTCGTTGACTTTGTAGATAATGTGGCGAGTGGTATTGATATTCCTTTTGTTTATATTGACTATAATATTCAATCGCAGACGCCATATCTACTTTCCCAATTACTGTATGTGGCGTATTTCTTTCCACTACACCAATAGAATCCAACCCATATTTCCCCATCATTTCCATCGCAAAACTTAGTTTGTGATCAGGAAAAACATAAAAGTTTTTGGGTAAACTTGAAAGCTTCGTACCCACCATTAATTCGCTTATGGGAATACTTTGAAAAGGGTCTGGCAAAAACTCATCGGGGGTATGAACTCCTCTTCGCTGTATTTTTTCTGTCATTATACTCCCTTTCATCAGGAAAAAAGAAACAAAATAGGCTGCTGTACAAGCTACCAATAGTGGCATCAACCCATTCATCTGCGTAGTGGTTTCTAATGCAAAAACAATAGAAGTAATCAATGCCCTTGACGACCCTGCAAACAAGGCAGCCATCCCAATTAATGCAGCCGCACTAATATTGATACCACTATTAGGAAACAGGTTTAAAATATACGTTCCCAATAGAGCACCTAAAGCACCACTAATGGTAAACAATGGAGCAAGCGTTCCTCCAGATGTGCCGCTACCCAGAGAAATAACCCACGAAAAATATTTCAACAGCAGCAGTCCTAGCAACAACGTAATTGGCAATGTGCCACTCAATAAATGCTTGATGTTGCTGTAGCCAACACCCATAGTGTATGGGGCAAAATAGCCAGTGATACCAATTGCTAGTGCACCAATGGCTGACCACCACATCCAATGGATGGGTAGCTTTGCGAAAGCATCTTCCATAGCATAAACAGATTTGGAAATAAGTACTGCTACAACACCAATGATGATGCCCATTAAAATATAAATCCCTAATGCCGATACAGTTGGTGTTGGGATGAAGGGCATCTCAAATACAGGTCTGCATTCAAAGAGAAGCAAGTGCATGGCTGCTCCTGTAGCACATGCCAATGCCACAGGTATAATAGAACGAGGAGAAAATTTGAACAATAACAACTCAATTGCTAGTAATACAGCAGCTAAAGGGCTACCAAAAATGGTAGACATGCCCGCACAAGCTCCCGCAGCTAACAATATTTTTCTTTCGGCAGAAGAAATATGCATAACCTGTCCTATGAGAGAACCTAAAGCACCCCCAGTTGCAATAATGGGTTCTTCTGCCCCAAAAGGACCGCCTGTACCGATAGAAATAGCGGCAGAAAATGGTTTTAAAAATGTAATGATGGGCGGGATCCTGCTATCATCTAAAATAATTTTATCCATTGCTTCCGGTATTCCGTGCCCCCTAATGGCTTTAGAACCATATCTGGCTAATACACCCACAATAAGCCCACCTACAATCGGTACAGCAACTACCCATATACCCAACTGATTACCCTCAGGTGAAGAATGCTGAAAAGAAAACTTCCCATAAAATGAAAGATTAGTAAAATAATCTATTAATCCTACCAAAATACTAGCAATCCCCCCAATAATAATTGCATTGATGATAGTCTGAACACTAATAGCAATAATCCGCTTTGAAACGAGGCTTTTTTCAATTTCAAAATTGTTTTCACCTGTTATCGATGGTAGCAACACCGCTATTGGTATAGAACCCCCACTAAAATGTTTCATTGCTAGTATTTTTACGCAAAAGTATTGTTTAAACAATACTTTTATCAATTAATTTAAAATAAAATATTAAAAAATATTACTTGTGCAATATTTTTGAAAAAATAAAACAATAATGCTTAATATTGAATATGCAAACAACTACCTGCAATATCACAAACTGCTTTTTATGTCAGTGCTCTTCCCAAGCATGGAAAAAAGCAATCATAGTAAATAAGACAACGCTTACCTTTAAAAAGGGAGAATCTATTTTTGCCGAAGGAGGGACGGTAACTGGAATTTACTTTATTTTCAAAGGCAGCGTAAAAGTGTACAAGCAATGGGGTGAAGGAAAGGAATTGATTTTAAGATTTGCAAAACAGGGGGATGTTCTAGGGCACAGGGGGATAGGCGGAAAAGAGTTGTATCCCGTATCTGCCACTGCGTTGGAATATACAACTGCATGTTTTATAGATAACCTTTTTTTAGAAGATTGCATACAAACTAATCCTATACTGACTTATAAGCTCATGCAGCTATATGCAACAGAACTACAAAAGGCAGAAAAAAGAATGACCAATTTGGCACACATGAGTGTAAAAGGTCGTATTGCAGAAGCCATTCTAGAGCTTAGATCTTTTTTTGGAGTCACGAAACAAGGCAACATTAATGTTGCATTAACACGGCAAGACATCTCCTCTTTTGTAGGTACTACCTACGAAACTATTTTTAAGATTTTTGTGGAATGGACTAATGAAAAAATCATTTCAACAGATGGTAAGCAAATTACCATTTTAAATGAAGTGACTTTAAAGGGGTTTATAGTCTAGTCAAGTTCTTCAAGGCTGTTCTTAGATGCTTAGTGAATAGCATTTCTCCAGCACAA
>JANYEX010000289.1 GCA_025359725.1 Chitinophagaceae bacterium
CAATTTGCACCCATATTTAAAGACACACATTAAAGAGTTCAATACAGCAAAAAAACATTAGTTAACAATAAAATTTAAAGTTATGACACAGGAAACAAAATTTCCAGCTCAAGAAACTTCACTAGCCAAAGCTGAGCTGGAAAGTTCTTAAAGCCAGGTTTTGGTGAAAACATGCGTGTATTAAAATGGATAGTACAACGTGTGCATGGTGGTGCAAGTGCTGTAGAATCACCAATTGGTTGGATGCCTCGTTTTGAAGACATGGACTGGACAGGAATAGAAAATTTTACTAAAGAATACTTTGCTAAAGTTATGACTATAGCCCGTGAACCTTGGAAACAAGAACTACTTTCTCACGAATGGTTATTTGCAAAACTCTATGATAAACTTCCTAAAGAGTTTTATTTTATGAGAGAATTACTTTTGTCTGCATTATGGCGTTCTCCCGAACATTGGGCATTGAAGCCAGAACACGAATAGGGGTAGTAATTCCAATGCTTTTGTTAAGAAAAGAATCTGTAAAAGACATCAAAGGTTTGTTTGCAAAGAAATAGTTTGGGTTACAATAAAAGAAAAGGCTCCCTCAGGTTTAAATATGAGGAAGCCTTTTTTATGAAGAATTAAAATACTATCTGGCAATGTTTACAGCTCTCTTTTCGCGGATAACTGTTACCTTAATTTGTCCGGGATAAGTCATCTCTGTTTGAATCTGCTGTGCAATCTCAAAGCTTAGTTTGTCGCTATCGCCATCAGTTACTTTATCTGCCTCAACTATTACACGCAACTCACGACCAGCTTGGATAGCATAAGCTTTTTCTACACCCTTATAACCTTGTGCCAATGCTTCCAAATCCTTAATACGCTGAATGTATTGTTGCATAATTTCCCTTCTCGCACCTGGTCTTGCACCGCTAATAGCATCGCAAGCCTGAATAATTGGGGAGATAACAAACAACATTTCCATTTCGTCGTGGTGAGCACCAATAGCATTTACTATTGAAGGATGTTCGCCATACTTTTCAGCAAGCTTAGCACCTAACAAAGCGTGACTCAATTCTGTTTCTTCATCAGGAACCTTTCCTATATCGTGTAATAAACCAGCGCGTTTTGCAAGCTTGGGGTTAAGACCCAATTCCGCAGCCATTATACCGCAAAGATTGGCTGTTTCGCGGCTGTGCATCAACAAATTCTGACCATAAGAAGAACGGAAACGCATACGTCCCACCATTCTTACCAGTTCTTTATGAAGCCCATGAATACCTAATTCAATTACCGTACGCTCTCCTATTTCCAATACCTGTTCTTCTAGTTGCTTACGGGTTTTTTCTACCACTTCCTCAATGCGTGCTGGGTGAATACGACCATCTGCAATAAGACGTTGTAAACTCAAACGGGCAATCTCTCTACGCAATGGATCGAAAGAAGAAAGTACAATTGCCTCTGGTGTGTCATCAACAATCAAATCTACCCCTGTAGCAGCTTCCAATGCACGGATATTTCTACCTTCTCTACCAATAATTTGTCCTTTAATTTCATCTGTTTCCAAATTAAAAACAGAAACTGTATTCTCAATAGTCTGTTCAGCAGCTGTACGTTGAATAGTTTGTATCACAATTTTACGTGCTTCTTTATTGGCTTTTAACTTAGCATCTTCTATTATTTCTTGTTGCAAAACCAACCCTTGTGTGTGGGCAGCAGCTTTCATTGCTTCTACCAATTGAGCTTTAGCTTGTTCGGCAGTTAATCCAGCAACAGCTTCTAATCTTTGCTGATGTTCTTGTTCATGCTTGTCAAACTGAGCCTTCTTTTCATTAACCTCTTCTATTTGCTTATTCAGGGTTTCTTTTAGGGCATTGTTTTCAATTACTTGCTTGGCTAGGTTATCTTTAATTGAGTCTTGTTCTTTAATCTGTTTCTCTAGGCTACTTTCTTTTTGTTGAATACTGCTTTCTTTTTGTTGAAGCGTTAATTCTCTTTGTTTTGCCCTAGCTTCTGATTCTGTAATCTTCTTGTTGCGATCTAAAATCTCATTGTCAAATTGTTCCTTTAACTGTACAAATTTTTCTTTTGCCTCTAATTGTTTCTCTTTCTTAATTGTTTCGGCTCTTAATTCAGCCTCTTTGATGATTGCTTGTGCTTTCGCATCTACATCTTCTAATTCTTGTTTTGTGTTTTTAGCGAAAACCATCTTCCCCGCTACAACCCCAACAACCAATGCTATCACACTGGTTATTATAATCAATACTGTACTATCCATTCTGTTAATAAAGTTTTTAAATTGTTTGAAATCATATTTATTTTAATTCTTTTGTGCACTCACCAAAAAAGATTGGTAATCCGCGAAAGTAATTGAATAATATATTTAAAAACTAGTGTTTAAAAAGTAGGGGTATAAAATGTATAAAAGATTTATATATTAACATCTAATACTAAGTTCTGGCCAACTATTAATATGTATCTCTAGCATTAAAATACAAACCTGTTGAACATCAGTTTGCTCTTTGTCTTTTTGTATTACATCTTATGTTTGTTTTAGGACAAGTCATTTCAAATGGTTCATCTATCGCACCAGAAAAAATTGGAATGACATGATGTACACAACGAAAATCAACAAGATTGTTGCGCTACGCTTAGCGCAAGCAGGTTAAATAAATTATCACGACTTCCACAGTCTAATAAGCCGGTTTTTGATAGGCATCTTACAAAGTTTAATTGATGTCATTCTTAGTGAACTTGCATAACCTTACAATTATTCAAACTTTTTTCTGTTTATATTTTGTGGCTCCCTCACTTTTAGCAAACTAGGTTAGTTTTTTACCCAAATAAAACATTCTTTTGCATCAATAGGAATGGTAGCTATTTGTATTATCATTTATAATTGCATTTTATTGTATCATAATTAGTTATCTAATGAAAAAACTCACACGTCTTACTGTACTTATTTTCTTGTTGTGTTCGTTTACAGGTTTTCAAAACCATAAACCTACCATCTACATTATTGGCGATTCTACTGTAGCCGATGGCACTGGCGGCAACGGTATATGGGGCTGGGGAAAGTTTCTGCCACGCTTTTTTGATACTACCAAGATTAGCATTCGTAATTATGCCGTTCCAGGAACAAGTACCCGCACTTTTCAGACTAATGGAATCTGGAACCCAGCATTGAGTAAAAAAGGTATGTGGGATACTGTTTACAGCAAATTGAAAAAGGGGGATTATTTGATAATACAATTTGGACTAAACGACCAAAGTCCTGTAGATGATTCCGCCAGATCGCGCGGAACGTTGTTTGGCACTGGCGAGGATAGCATCGCTATATTTAATCAGTTAACCCACAAGCCCGAAGTGGTACATACTTTTGGTTGGTACATGCGCAGGTTTATTGTTCATGCAAGGGAAAAGGGCGCAACGGTAATAGTGTGTTCATCTATACCCAAAAACAATTGGAAAGATGGTAATTTGATAAGGGGTGAAATTGGTTTTGCCTACTGGGCGATGGAAGCTGCCAAACAGGAAGGTGCTTTTGCGATTGACCTTAACAATATAATTGCCGATGATTACGACAAGGAAGGCGAGGAGGCAGTAACCACAAAATATCATACCGCCAAAGACAATACACATACCATAGAAGCAGGCTCGGTGATGAACGCCAAGTTGGTAGCAGAGGGAATTAAAGACCTAAAGGGATGTAAGCTGAAAAAGTATTTGCTAAAGGGGTAGGTTTGTTTTGATAGCTTTACCAATAGAATGGTTTCAATATTTATACTTAATTCTTTATTCCTCCCAAAAGGATAAGTCAATCTAAAAGTAAGACAATTGACCCCATTATATTAATTTATAACTGGTTTTGAAGCTAATAAGAAGAAATTATTTGTTGTAAATAAAGTATTCTTTTTAATAAACAAGGTCTGCTAATTAATAAATAATGTCTTCTAATTAGCTCTAAAATCCTATACATATTTGTTCAGACAGCGTCTTTTCGCCAGGCTACTATTCTTCGCCAAAGTCTTTAAATAAATGGATAGGATTACCTTTTGTATAAATGAGATGTTGGTAAAGAATACCAACTGGTGATGCGGAATACCAACAAGGGCGTAAATTGTAGAGAAATATGCGTGAAGTAAGTAATCATACTAAACACATTCTGCTTTGCAACATAGAGATAAAAAATAAACACATAGATTAATAGTTTCATAGGGAACATAGAAACAAAACATCAGCTATGTTTTCTATAATTCTACGCTTCTATGTGTTGAAAGAAAAAACAATGTGTTGCAGACCTGAAAGTGATGAGTATAAATAAAAAACGGATAATATATTATATCACCCGTGTTGGTAAAAAGTATTAAGCAGGAACATGATCAGCGTCTCTTACTGCTTCTTTCAACTTTCCTTTTTCCTTTGTAGCAATGGCTTTTGCGTCGTGCATAATACTTTCGTACTTATCATTAAGGCCATCAACCATGTCTTCAAATTTTTCTTTTAAGTCGTCAGCATAGCCATCTGCCTTGTTGGCAATATGCTTTCTTGTTCTGCTGCCCTTTTCTGGGGCAAACAAAATACCCATTAATGCACCAGCAGCAACACCTGCTAATACACCTAAAAACACATCTCCTGATTTCATAACTTTTTGTTTTAATTAAATAATGTTGATGTAAACTCACATCTGCTGCAAATAGCTTAGTGCTACTGTCAACAATGCAAAGGTGGGGGCTAACAAAGGGTGGATCGTTATATAATTACAACCAAATATTGCAAAATTCCTAGATTGGGGAGGTGGTTGTTTGGTAATTGAATAAAATAACTTTTATGTCAATCCCACAATGGGTGATTGTATTAATTAAAACAGTTTATAACTGTAATAATCTTCAGTGAAGGTTCGGAAAACTTGAGACTATACTGTTGGACTATATACTTATTTTCTCGATTCAAAGGTCTTTTTAACCTTATCTAAATGATCTATAAACTTAGCAACATCAGCATCGTAGCCATACTTTGTTTCGCTTAGTGGATTGCCTTTTAAGTCGAGGAACATATATAAAGGCTGTGCATTTAAACCAAACTTAGTCACTTCATAATCTAGGTTCTTCTCACCAACGGTAGTTATTTTCTCGCCAGCAGCATTAGTATATCGTTCGGCAGTTGGTAGTTCGGTACGTTCATCCACATATAAACTAATCAATACAAAATTCTCTTTTAGTCTCTTTAACACGTCCTCATTCTTCCACACCTGCTCCTCCATCTTTCTACAATTGGCGCAAGAATGACCCGTGAAATCTAACATCACTGGCTTGTTCAATGCTTTAGCAGCAGCCAATCCTTCTTCTAGGTCAAAATAAGCTGTTAGTCCGAAGGGTACGCTTAGTTTATCGATATACTTTTTGGGTTGAGGGGCATTACTGTTAGTATAAGCGTTTGTTCCTTTATTACCAAGGGTATATTGTAGATTATCCAAATTAAAGTCTTGCGTAGTTGATGGCGGAATAAAGCCACTAAGCGGTTTAAGAGGTGCACCCCAAAGACCTGGAACCATGTATAAAGCAAAACAGAAAGAAGCAATGGCAAAAAATAAACGAGGAACGCTTATAAACTGCATAACACTATCGTGCGAGAACTTTAGTTTACCCAACAGATAGTATCCCAATAAAGAGAAGATGACAATCCATGTTGTGAGGAATACATCCCTATCCAATAAGTGCCAATGGTAAATAAGATCCACGCTAGAAAGGAATTTCATGGCTAAAGCCAACTCAATAAATCCAAAAGATACCTTAACTGAGTTTAACCAACCGCCGCTTTTGGGTAATGAATGTAGCATGGCAGGAAAGAAGGCAAACAATGAGAAAGGCAATGCCAATCCCACACCAAAACCTAGCATTCCTATTATTGGGGCTATGCTTACGCCTTGACTACTTGTTTGTCCTAACAGTGTGCCTACAATAGGGCCAGTACAGGAAAAAGAAACGATTGCAAGGGTAAGTGCCATGAAGAATACACCAACTATTCCGCCTCTGCCAGCTTGCTCGTCTGCTTTGTTTGCCCAACTGTTAGGTAGGGTCAATTCAAAAGCACCAAAGAAAGACATGGCAAATACGATAAATATTACAAAGAATATAAGATTTGATATAGCAGAGGTAGAGATAGTATAAAGAACAGAATTGCCAAATATTAAAGTGAGCAATAGCGTAGGGATAGTGTAAATACTAATGATTGATAAAGAATAAATCAAGGCATTTCGCAACCCTGCTTTGTGCGAGCCGCTACGTTTTAAAAAGAAACTAACCGTAACTGGCACCAATGGAAACACGCAAGGGGTAATGATTGCTAATAACCCAGCTAGGAATGCCAAAAGGAATGTTTTCCAGATGGGCCTCATGTCCATCTTTGCTTTTGCTAGGGTATTAGCACCAGTTGTTGCTGGGTTTATATCAACAGAAAACTTCTCTTCACCCGAAGGGAATTCATCTCCTTTCTTACCCAACCAAACGAATGAACCTTTTAGAGTTATGGCACTATCTGTATGTACGTGTAAGGGAAATATAAACTGAACTGAGTCTGAATATAGTTTGTAAGCACTTCCTGTAGGTTGTTTTATCAACTGTAGGATACCTTTCTCAGTAACAGTATCTGTTGAACGTATGAAGCTAGAAAAAAGGCTATCTAATTTTAATGAAGAGACAAATACATCCGAATCATTATCTTTTTTTGCAGAAAAGAATTGCATCCCTTTGGGAATAATGGCAGAAACAGTAAGCGTTTGAAGGGAATCATTCACAGGCACAGCAGTAACCTGAAACTTAATGGCAGGTTGATTCTGTGCTTTTGCCAAAAAAGGGTGGGTGATAATCAATATGCCAAATACAAGCAGCAACAGGTGTTTCATAGGAGTATATTTATCAGGTTAGTTTAAACTGATGCTAAATGTTTTCTTAGTAGGTGGCAAACATTGCTCATCATTACAAACCATATATTCAACTGTGCCAGTAACATTGGTTTTGATGCCTGCTTTTACCTTCACTTCTTGCGTAAAAGTTACTGTATTAGAATAAAACAACACGTCAGTATGGAAAGCGTTATCATAAATCTTTTCTAATTTACCAACTTCGTTTACACCTTCTACAAAAGTTACCAAGGGATTTTTTGTAAAGGTTATGCTTGTGGGCACTGGACCGCTCTTTCCTGTATTTTGAGAATAAATATGCCAAGGTTTTTTGATGGTTGCAGTAATTTCTACCAAATAACCGGCGCCTTTCTTTTTAGATGAATACTTCCAATCTACAGGATTCTTTATTTGTGCGCCAACTACTGTGGCCAATGCTATTGTTACTAGTACTAACAGAATCTTTTTCATAAATAACCTTTTTCTTACATCAATATTCCTAAAATATGTAGGTGGTAAAACACTTTAATTCAACCCCAAGATATTAAATACCGCTAGCCCATCGAGATTACCCAACAATTTGTTGGTAGCACGCTCTGGGTGTGGCATCATTCCAAACACATTACCAGCTTTATTACGTATGCCTGCAATATTCCTTACAGATCCATTAGGATTTTCTTCTACGGATAAACTTCCATCCTCATTACAATACCTAAAAATGACCTGATTGTTCGCTTCTAATTCATTTAAAAGGTTATCATCAGCAAAATACCTTCCCTCGCCGTGGGCAATAGGTATTTTTAGTCCGCTAGCTTCTCCATTTGTGATATAAACGTTCTTACATACAAACTGACGGTTTTCATTTTGCAATAAAGCACCCGGCAATAGTCCACTCTCGCACAAAATCTGGAATCCATTACATACGCCTAGCACTTTACCACCTCTATTTGCAAAGTCT
The DNA here is from genome assembly GCA_025359725.1 of Chitinophagaceae bacterium. GTDB lineage: Bacteria > Bacteroidota > Bacteroidia > Chitinophagales > Chitinophagaceae > Parasediminibacterium. The sequence goes on from JANYEX010000289.1 coordinate 7,839, forward strand.
ATCACACTTTTCATCATCGGACTAAAGCGTGCAATAGCACCACAACGTAAATAATCTCCATAACTGAATCCTCCCGGAAGAACAATGCAATCATCGGTGGTAAACATGCTTAAATCTTCGTCTTTGTGCCAAAGCATAACCACTTCTTTACCTAAATCTTGTTGAAGAGAATCAAACATATCCCTGTCGCAATTAGAACCTGGGAAAACAACAACACCAAATTTCATATCTTCTACTTTTAAATTATAATTTAATAATGATTAAAGGATTTTAATGATTAAAAATGATCCTTCACCTTTTATTCTTACACCTTCATTAGTACTTATGCCTTACCACTTATCCCTTACGCCTCTTTCTTCCCTATTTCGTCAACAACCAATTAGTATGTATTATCAAAGCTAAAGAAACAAAGAATATAAGGTTAGGTATCAGTGCTTTTTTAGGATATAAATAAGTATTTCCTATAAAAGCAGACAACGGAACTATCCATAAAATGGCAGCATCCAAACCGCTATTCTTAAATATAAAAGGTATTGGCAGCATAAATAACAACATCACCAACATTACACTCCAGTTCTTCCTTATCTGTATCACCATTCTGCTATTCTGGTTGCTCCAATGTTGCAAACCTATCAATAACATGATTAAAATGGCTACTATTTTTACCCACAACCCTATATCTGTGTGATTAATGGGTAAGTGTAACCGTAATCGTGGCAATATCCCGTAAAGAATATTCATTTTATCGCCCAAGAATAAAAAAGATACAAACAGATAAACTGGCATTAGTATGCCTAGCAGCAAAACAAACCATTCGCTCAGTACAAAAGGACGAACTACCGCTAAAGCAAACAATACAACGGCAATTAATACTATCGTTGGGTGGTAACAAAGGAACGCACTGCCTACCAATAGACCCGTATTGAATAAAGTTGATTTAGGTTGTGGTGAATTATACAGGTTACTAAGGGAAATAAATATCCATATAACAAACGAATTGGCAATAATGGCTACACTAAGCGTTGTCCATTGTGGTATTATCGCACTCAAAAGCACATACGATAAAGCAGTTGTAAAGCCATTGGTATTATACATCTTTAAATTGTTCAATAGAACATTTAAACGGATAGATTGTGCCAATATCAGTAGCAAATAAACATAAGGGGCTAGCTTGGCGTAAAGAATATTGGTTGAACAGTACCTTAAAGCGAAAGAAATAAGCCCGTTGTCTTCTGTTATTGGCGGAAAAGTGGAATGTAAGAACAGATGTATATGAACCGCACCACAAAGTAAGATAAGAAAAATAATACTACTTATAGAATTGCCTTTAAATAAAGAGACCACGCTGTTATTTGGGATTAAAAATCAATTTTTGCAAAGCAAATGTAGCTTCTATATCGGCAAGGCAAAACAATTTGTCTCAATCCTGTCTGTTTTGTAAACCTCGGCATAAATTCGTAGCTCTTATCAAAGCTATTAAACGCAGGACTACGGGTTAATTGCCCATCGGGACTAATACTTTGTTCTGCCAACGTATTTTGTCGTTTGCTTTGCATATTAAACAGGAAATGTACCTTGTCCCCAGTATTCATTGTCCCATAACTGATAAAATTTTCCGTATTATCGTCCTCTTGCGACTTTCTTATGATGTTACTCCATTCTAGTTTACCCTTCAAATTGACTGATAACATAATTACATTGTTAGAAAAGTACCTAGTGATGGTATTATAGTTGGGCGCATAAGGATTATAGAACATTCCATTCATGCCATAAACAGAATAATTGTTGTATCCTGAATATGGCGACCCAAATCCGTTCCAACGGTTGAAAGGATCATTGTCTGATGTGGAAGAATAAGCAGATTCTGCTGCTAATAAAAAGCCGCCATCCCTTTTTACCACAATATTTCTTAGATAAAAGCTATTCAGTGCTGCTTTTGTTGCCCCGCCCGTTTTTACATCGTCTTTAAAATCATCGGTAAAAGTGATATTAGTATTTAAGAGCTCTTTTCTTGCTCCTATATCCCACAGATAACAGAAAAAACCATCTACATCGCCACCTTGCTCTTTAGAAAACAGGGAGTTTATTAGGTAATGTCTATTATAATTATCCACTTTCAGGCGTATATCATCCAAATAAATGCCATTCAGATTCACATCTGTTAGGTGTATTGTATCTGCTGCGGCTGGTTTGGTAATAAAGGTTAGTTTATTTATTATTTCGCTTCTTCCTACTGCATTTGTTTTCAGAAAAACGAGGTCACCACTGTTATCTAACTGAAATTCTGAAAGCATAGCCCTCTTTTCTTTCATGGGTATGGTCAATACACTCTTTTTAATAAGCTGCAATTGCTTGTCGTACAGCGTCGTAGTCACTAAATTGGTCTTTTCCTCTTCTGGCTTGCCAATTTTAATGACCATTATGTGTTGTTTATCCTCGCTATTGATGACGGTATATATTTTTGTGCTGGATAAAAACGAAACTTTGGTCGTGTCTAGTTCTATAGGGTCTGAAATTTTCTTTCCCATCTTGTCAAACTTAACAGCCATACAATAAACCACGTTTTTTCGCTGATATTCGTAGAACATATAGTACGAATCTGGGAATAAAAGAAAGTTTTCGTTGAGGATTGTCTCGGGCAAAAAGTCTAATTTCTCAATAGTAACCTCTTGCATCTGCGCATCGTATAGCGTTATAGAATATTTGTTCCTATTATTCTTATAAATTTGGATATTGCCGCTCAGCTTACCTATTATTTCATATTTAAGGTCTTTAACGTCGTCACTATTAATAGGCGAATAAGACACTAGCTGCCCTTTTGCTACCCCTACAAAGAGTATTATCGCAAAAAAGACAATTTTAAATTTCATGTTCACTTTGTTTATGTTAATGATTGTAGGACGGTCAACCGTTTACCGCTTTCTGTTCGCCGTAGCTGCTCTTCGAACATCGTTTTTCTTTCTTCAGTCATCGGTTTACGGTTTACGGTCAACTTTTTCCCCACCAAAATTGCACTATTATATCGGTACCACATGCTCTTTTAGGTTATTCTTTACTTTTTCAGGTAAAGAGGTCACTATTGACACTTTCAATGCTTCTACTAATCGCTTTTTTACAAAGTCGCGGTGGGTAATAATGCTCACCTCCCGCACCGGACTTGGTGATTTAAAGTGCCTTACGCAATCTTGTTGCTCTTTGTTTAGGTCTAGCGTGGCTAATTCGGGCAATATCGTGATGCCGTCGTTTATCTCCACCATCCTTCGCAACGTTTCCAAACTACCCGCCTCATATTCAAAGTGGGTTCCTCCTTTCGTGTTCCTTCTTAGCTCGCAGAGGTTTACAATCTGGCTTCTAAAACAATGTCCTTCCTCCAACAACCACAGTTTTTCGGGGTCAATATCTTTTGGTAAGAGGTATGTTTTCTTGTAAGCACTATTTTTACTGCTTATGTATGCCACCATTTCCTCATAAAACAACACATCTTCCCTAATACCTTTCTCGTTTAGCGGTGTTATCAATAGTCCCACATCTATTCGTCCTTCTCGTAACCTAGCTATCAACAATTCCGTTGTCAATTCGTTTATTATCAGCTTTACCAAAGGGTTTTTATAGGCAAATGCCTGAATAAAAAGGGGTAATAAATACGGCGCAAGGGTAGGTATTACGCCAATCCTCAATTCGCCCGTAAGAACATTCTTTTTACTGTCCACCATTTCGGTCAATACAGCACATTCTGCCAATATCTTTTTTGCTTGTTTTATCAACTCTACCCCAGGTTCGGTAGGCAGCACAGGTTGTTTGGTTCTATCAAATATCTTCACCCCCAATTCTTCTTCCAGCTTCTGAATTTGCGCACTAAGCGAAGGCTGGGTAACAAAACAATGCTCGGCAGCCTTAGCAAAATGCCTGTATGTATCCACCGCCACTATATATTCCAACTGCACTATCGTCATTTTGTACTTGCTTTTCTTTAATCGGTCAAAGTAAATGCTTTATTCGTTTTCTTCTTTGTTATATGTTGGTTTGGGTTAATACCTTTTTGTGAATTTGCATCAAAAGTTCACTACATAAATATATTTTTTGCCACAAAACCACAAAAACACAGAGAAGCATTAAGCATTACCTTTTTCTTCTTTCTTTCCTTTGTGCCACTTTAAGCCTTAGCGTCTTCATGGCAAAAACTAAACATACATTCTTCTTTATCTCACCCATTTCCCCATTTTTCTATCTGTTAAATTTTTAGTTCCCTACCATAAATCCCAACCCCGCAGCATAAAGACTATATTGCAAGAATTGCAAACAACTATTTTCTGTCATATTTAATATGCACCCTATGAGCCGCATCAAATATTCAAAAGTTTTCCTGCCCCAAACGGTTCTTCTAGAAAATATTCTTACCAAAAACGAAGATGATGGTGAAAATAGTGTGCTGCTTCCTTTTCTAGAATTGCATAAAATTGATGTTATCAAACTAGCCGAGGACATCATCGCCGCCATTGAATACAATGACTTGTTTTTATTTTCGAAAAATTTATCTGAAAAAGAATTAAAAAGTAGAAATTTATTGATTAAACCTATAGTAAAACGTATGCGTAGCATGATTCAATACCTTAAAAAATTGAATGCGCCCAACTATAAGGAATTGGGCGATTGGGGCATTGAAATTACTAAAAGAGGCAAGGTGATTTTTCCAACAGATGTGTCTTCTCAGATAGATTTATTCTTTTTAATGAAAACAAAAAACGACGATTATCCTAAAGGAACTAGTCCGTTGGAGCAATATGTAGTGTTTCATGCTATCGATTTTATAATTGATGCGGCAAGCCTTGATGAAGCAGTTATTTGGGACAAAAATTTTGTTCAGGATAAATTAGATTCAGAAAATATGAGGCAAGATCGGGATTTAATCTGGAATTTGACTATGAAAAAAGTAAAAGCCATAGGAAGTTTTTTGAAAAAATTATTCTATTCAAACGAGCGTATGTTGGGCGATTGGGGTTATACGGTTGTTAAAAAAAGGGTAGTTGCCAAAATAAGAAGTAGCAACGTTTATTGGGGCAAGCCTTTATTAAATAGAAAAGAAAAATTAGGTAATACATTAAAAAATATGGGTAATGTAAACCTGAATATCTTTCGAGGAAAAGTAGTTTCTGGCATTCCTTTTCTTTTAAAAGTTGGAAAAACCTTTTTTATTACCAAAGGATACACGCATGTGTGCATCGTTTCTACCTCTCCTTCATCAATGGGAAAAATTAGCTCATTTACTGCTTAAAATCATCCGAAAATACCTTTAATTTGGTATAAAAGCCACGTAATTTCATCCGTTTTTGACGTCTTTTATGCAAAAAGTGAGGCGTTTTATACTATAAGTTAGGCAATTTATGCAGAAAGTGAGGCAATTTATCGTGAAAAAGGCAGGTATCCGGTACAAAAAGACTTATATCTGGTACGAATTAAGTAGGATTTGGTACGAATTGAATTGCTTTTAGATTAAATCTCAATGCTTCTCACAACAATGTTTTTAGTTTTAGACGAGAGTCTCTCGGATATGGTGTTAATGGGTTTGAATATGGATTGATAAAAGTTTTATACTGCGTAAAAAGAGTATTTTTTAGCTGAGATAAGGTAATTAACCAAGCGATTGCCTGTTAATGGTACATGAAATTTTAACGCTAGAGGATTTATAACAAGTAGATATATTATTTCTGCCATTATAGCTGGCAAAATTGTTGAAAAAGGCGTTATAAAAACAGTGAATGTGGATAGTCTTAAATTATATCAATCCCATTAGTAGAAAATATATTTTGTAGCTTTTATTAAAAGGAATCTCTAAAAACTACCTAGTTCATCCTCGACAAAATTTAAGATACCGTTTTTAAGTTTTTTTTTTAGTCCTTAATTAAATATACCTGTTTTTTAATCGTTTTATTAATCATTTCTGTTCCGTTTTTTACAACTAGACACACGTATCCTTCTAACAAGGTAGCAACTGTACCTTTCTGAACAAATTATAGGTCAGATTTATCAATCCTACCAATGCCGCTATTCTCTTTTTGCCAATTGCATATAGGTATATTCCGTTCATGCTCATTTCCATAAAGGCATAAGGATGTTCCACTCTTGCCCTTGTCCTAGACTTCTCTCTATTGTTTAGTTTCTGTTCTTCTGTCAGTGGATTACCTAGGCGTGATAGCTTTGTCAAACGGATGTCTTGATCAAAAAAGCCGTAATCTCTATGTCGCTTGAATTTTTTCATAACAAAGCTAATTTACACCTGAATCAACACAGAATTTATTGAAAATTAGTTTTTAGAAGTTCCCTTAAGTTATTATGAATCGAATAAAAAAGGATGGATTATGAGTATTTCAAGACAATAGGCGCAGGCACAATTGGTTCGGGGGCAATAGAATCGGCAGATAGTTGATATACAACAGGATGAAACTGTCTGGACAAAGATGGAGTTTAAAAGGGGCGCAAAATATGATTGAACTCAAAACAGTTTATCTGAATGAGCAATGGATAATATTACGCTGCTTATCAAACAAAAACTGTCCGCTTAGGACGAAAATTATTTATGTACCTCGTGTAACTTATAACTAACCACAAATTGCCCACCCACCGTATTTTTGCGCCATGAACGAGAAGATGGTCATGTTTTATAACCGCTTGCTAAAGGTTTATAAGCATAAAAGTAAGCAAGCAACACGGCAGGGCATTACTTGTTACCGTGTTTATGACCACGACTTGCCCGAATTTCCATTTTGTATAGAGTTATATGATGATAAAGTGTATTTGGCAGAATACCTGCGGCGGCATGGTATGACCGATGAGGAACATGAGCAATGGCTGGAGGAATGCGTAGCTGTAATTTGTGGAATATTGCCCGTTGATGATGCAAAAGTGTATATAAAACAACGCAAAAGAAAGGCAAACCGACTAGACCAATACGAAAAGACAGACGAAAAAGCAGAATATTTTCCTGTAATGGAACAAGGGTTGCAGTTTTTGGTAAACTTGACGGATTATCTGGATACTGGACTGTTTTTAGACCATCGCATTACCCGCAATATGGTACGAAATGAGTGCGAAGGAAAGCGGATTTTGAATTTATTTGCCTATACGGGCTCGTTTTCGGTGTATGCTGCTGATGGTAAAGCTGCATCGGTTACAACGGTAGATTTATCGAAGACGTATCTCTCTTGGGCAGAACAAAATATGGAACTGAATAGCCTGAAAAATGAAGCCATACACTTATTTATTCATGCCGACGTAAAGCAATACCTAAAAACACTGCAACCCAATAGCTTCGATTTGGTGATAATGGATCCACCCACCTTTAGTAACAGTAAAAGAATGAAGGACTTTCTGGATATTCAGCGGGATCATGCGGAATTGTTGAATGATGTTCTTTCTGCCACTACAAAAGGAGGGATTGTGTACTTTAGCACCAACTTTACTCGGTTTGTATTGGATAACAACGCGATTAATGCCACTTCGATAAAGGATATAACCCGTGCCACAACCCCCTTCGATTTTGAAGGAAAGCTAAAAAGATGGTGTTATAAGTTGGAAAAATAAGGTATTGGGCATATGTAAGTAGGTTAAACGCCTGTAGAATAATTAGGAAAGCTGAAGAACAAAAGAAGAGTATGCAGAATATCAATCAGGACGAAACAGAAATGAACAAACCGAGCAGGAAAAAGCCCATTTATCCTGTAAATACTGCACTACGTAAGTACTTAGTTAAGTATGGGCGCGAGGTTTATTTACCGATACATTACGAAGAGTTGCAACGCTTTACTTACACCATTCCGCTGAAAGATAAAAATGGGAAAGATGCTTACTGGGAGACCGTTTCGTATGATATGCGCGAGTGGCAGTACCTAAAGGAGGCATTGGTTCAGGTGTATGCCATCCTTAAAACAGAAGGCGACTTTAGTTTTGTAAATCAACTAGATGTAGCGCGGATAGATTTTTGTGCCTTTGGCAATAGTCAGCCCTTTAGGATAAAGATTAAGAATAGATTTAATGATAATTCAGACCATTATTATATAAAAAGGGCAGACGCCAGCAGGGTATATGGGTTGGAGTTGGAACATTTGCTTTCGCCCAACAGAATGACCTATTTTACCAATGGACAAACCCTTATAGAAGAGCATATACCCGGTATTCCGGGCGATGAATTTATCAAACACTACCTTGACCACCCCGATACCAACCAAGTAAGGTTTGCCAAAGAGTTTGTAAAGTTTAATGAGCGTTGTTTTATGCGTCTATTGGGCGATATGCGTAGTTATAACTTTGTGGTAGATATTACTCCCGACATAGAAAACATAGATTATGTAATAAGAGCCATAGATTTTGATCAGCAGAGTTATGAAGGAAGGAAGAATTTATACCTGCCGCAGTTTTTTAAAGATAATTATCCAATGGTAGAAGTGGTTTCTAAGCTGCTAAACAAAGAATCTATCGTGCAGTATCAGGCAGAGGAAAGAACAAAAGTGGTTTTTAGGATGGCATCCGCATTGTATAGGATGAAAGAATTGCTTGATATTATGTGTCATGACAATATCTCATCGCCAGAAAAAATTGCTAAGCTGGCAGCAGAACTTTCAGAGCACTTTAAGCAGAAAATGTTTCTGAGGGCAAAAACAATGGGACATATTGTAAAGACTCAGTTAAAGCAAATACTCTTACCCAAATTAAAAATGGTGCCTGTTGCAAAAGTTAAGTTTGATGATTAACATAATAACCTCCTCCGAACGGGAAATAGATACCTTTTGCCGATTTTATTTTCTATTAGTACAAGTTAACATTTAATAATAAAAACTTTACACGAAATTTGTATTAATAAAGTCAGGATAAAATTTATAATCATGAAAAAGATTCATTTAATAAAGATAATTGCAGCCACAACGGTCGTATTATCTGCAACATCCTACACCGCTTCTGCACAACGCCGTGATGGTGGTGGGGGAGGTTCTAGAAGTGGTGGTAGTATTCCACATATTTCTGCACCACCATCAAGTGGTGGTGGAAATGTTAGGTCTATTGCACCTAGCCCTAGCGAGGGTAGGGGACATCTTGTTGCACCATCGCCAGCACCATCCTCTGGTGGCGCCCCACGGTTGATGCCGGGTGGTAACCCTTCTCACTATACTATTAATGGTGGAAACACAGGAGTACAATATAATGGCAATGCTATCAATAATCGTGGTGGTAATGTACACTCTGTAGCCCCTAATTTAGGTTATAGAAGTAATAGAGGATATGAAACACGTGGTGGATATCACAGAGGTGGAGCTAACTATTATGGCTATGGTTATAGGGGTTATGATTTAGGCATATTTAGTCCTTATGCTTTATATCCGTTCTATCCAACCCTTGGTTTAAGACTCGGCTTCTTGCCTTATGGGTATTATAGTTTTTATTACGATGGGTATCCATACTATTATTACAATAGTGTCTTTTATAGAAGGACAGAAGACAATTACTACGAAATAATAGCACCACCATTGGGTGCAAAAGTCACCTCGATACCAGATAATTCGAAGGAAGTAGTCGTAAATGGCAAGAGATATTACGAATCTAACGGAACTTATTACGAACAGCAAAGTGATGAAAACGGGCGTGTAGTGTATGTTGTTGTAGGAACAGATGGAGTGCTCAATCAGCCCGAAGCACCGCAGGTAGTTTACGAACCACAGGTTGGTGATATTGTTCCTCAGTTGCCAAGTAACTGTTCGACAGTATTTTTAAATGGACAGAAGTACCATGAATCCCCAGATAATGTTTACTATCAAGAAGTGCAAGATGGCGATAAAACGACTTATAAGATAGTTGGTAAATAGGTTGTTTCGTTTTGTTGTTTTTTGGGAAAGTCGACTCGTTGTGCGGCTTTTTCTTGGGTATACTAATTTATTCTAAGATGAAATGAGTTAGTTTTAGTTTTAAAGTTGTCAATCATTCTCATTATTTAATCAGTTTTTTAGCTAGACTTTTCTAAAGAGATAACATAGCTATTGTCCTGATTTGCATTGATACGTAAGCTAGTATCATACTCACGATAACCTTCGCAAACAAGGATGGCAATTGCTCTTCCTGCTTTGCAGCTTTCGTATAAAATCTTACCGTTTTCATCGCTAATCATCGGTTTTTCCAATTTGGAAAGTGTTACTGTTACATTAGGTATTGGGTTGTTAGAAACAGAATCCAATATTGTAAATTTTACATTTGTGATTGCTTTCTTTTCTTTTTGGGGTAAAACGATTACAGCGTTAAAATTATCATGGAATTCTTTATTCTTTTGCTCATACCCGCTAATATAATTGCTTAGGTAACTCAAATCTACATCTATCATTTTCAAGTATTCTCTCAATTTAACTAAAAGCTCAGGGGTAGGTCTATCTACAATAGAAGAAGAGCCAGGCGCATCAGTAAAAGTCTTTATTTTATTTTTAAAAATATCTAACTGCTCCTCGTTTATACCATCTACGGGGAACCAATTTAATTTTGAGTGAAGCAGTTTATGAAATTCTTTTAGTTTTTCTTCGCAAGAGAAGTCATTGAACCGAAAGAAATACAAATAACTATGTTTTACTTTTTTGATTAAATCTTTTTCACCACTAGAGATAAAGAATGGTGCTACTTTTTCGCAGAGAGTGCCAGCATAGAGGCAAACGTCTCTCTTGACATTTATTTTTTCTTCTGAAAACGCAGTGTCATCATTCTTTAAATTGTCGGCAGATGACATTGAAATAGCTATATCTTTCTGTAGTTTTTTGTAGAAGTGCATTATTTCTGTATCACTTTCAAATACTTTTATATTCTCTTTTAGAAATTCTAATACGGCAGCATTCCTAAGCATTTTTTCTTCTTGTAATTCAGTCATCCTTTTATTTTTATAAATCTATGCAATTTGTTTCATAAAGCAACATTTCTTATTTTCTTAAACATCAATCACAAAATAATTAGTATTAAAAAAAATATGACTTCATTCTTTCTTTTCTGAGGTTGTCAATAAGGAATAGTCGGTTATTTACTTTGAACGGTTATCATTACTTAGTACTTTTCTCAATTATAGGATAGGCGAATCTATAACTAAGATCAATAGATATTCAAGAAAAATAATATGGCAAATGTGATATTATTTGAACCTAAATTCTTTGTCAAAAAAGTATTTTAATTTAAACTTGTACTTTATTATTGAGTCATTGGTAGCACCAACGAATAGTATCATTTAAAAAGTTGGTTGTCATGAAAAAATATTTGCAAATAAAGCTTTCTATCATTCTGCTCTTAGGGGCGATTACTCTACTTTCTTCCTTTACCTACATAAATGGTTCAAATGAAAAACCTAAATTCCCATATAAAAAAGCAAAACTTACCGAGAGACAAGCGGCAGCGCATTTATTAAGCAGGTTTACGTATGGTGCCAAGCCGGGGCAGGTAGATGAGATGGCAAAGATGGGTTTGGAAAAGTGGTTCTCGAAACAATTGGAAGCTAACTTAGCTGATGATTCATTAAACAAGCAATTGGCTGTCTACCCATCGCTTGCAATGGATAATAAGACGATTGTAAATACCTACTTACGTAATGACCAAATATTAAAGAGAGCGATAAAAGAAGGGGTGATTGATTTTAATAAAGACTCTATAGGCAAGTATAATTATACAGAGCATAAAGTTGAATTTGAGGGTTACATGAAATCTAGGGGATTAAAGCAAAGCTATGAATTGAGCAATGATTTAATCAATCAAAAGATAATTCGTGCAGCATACACCAACAATCAATTGCAAGAAATTTTGGCTAGCTTTTGGTTTAATCATTTTAATATCTCAAATGACATAGGAGATTGTGACCACTTTACTATGTGCTATGAAAAGGATGTAGTACGGCCTAACTCACTAGGCAAATTTGGAGATTTGTTGTTGGCAACAGCAAAATCGCCAGCCATGTTAATGTACTTAGATAATTATAAAAGCGTAGCCAGCGAAAACAACCTTACTCCATAAGCCGCCGCTAGAAAGTTGCAAGACTTATATGCCCAACAAAAACAAATGAGAGCAAAAGGAGATAAAGGTGCGCAATATAAAGACCTAACAAAAAGGATAAACGGGTTTAGATATGCCCAAGGATACAATGAAAACTATGCCCGCGAAATAATGGAACTGCATACGCTAGGCGTTGATGGTGGTTATACCCAATCTGATGTGACAAATGCAGCAAGAGTGCTTACCGGGTGGACTTTTTTTCCAATGAATAATGATTATGGTCTCGAGGGAGTTCAAAAAATGATAGATAAGTATGGAGTAGATTCTTTGCAAAGGCAAGGTTATGTACATGAGGGCGACTTTTTGTTTTCTATTAACAAACACGATAAAACAGAAAAGAAAGTACTTGGATACGTTTTCCCTGCAAAAGGCGGTCATGACGAAGGCGTAACATTAATAGATGTGTTGGCGCACCATAAATCAACCGCACATTTTATTTGTAAGAAGTTGGCAGTAAGATTTGTTTGCGATAATCCACCTGCTAGCTTAGTTGATAAGATGGCTCAAACTTTTTTAGAGAAAGACGGTGACCTAAAGCAAGTATTGATAACAATGGTAAATGCACCTGAGTTTTGGAGTAAGGAAAGTTTGAGGGAAAAGGTAAAGTCGCCGTTTGAGTTGGTAATTAGTACTGTAAGGGCATTAGATGCTAAAGTTACAAAACCTATTGAGCTGTTTTATTGGACAAAAAGAATGGGGGAGAACATGTATAGGTATTTAGCACCCACAGGATTTCCTGATAAGGGGCAATATTGGATAAACAGCGGTTCGTTGCTAGGTAGAATGAATTTTGGGTTGGCGTTTGCAGGTCAAAGGATTCTAGGGGTTACTTTCAATCTGAAAACTTTAAACAATAATAAGCAACCAGAAAATACCGAAGCAGCCTTAAATGTCTATTGTAAATTGTTGATGCCAGAACAAGATGCCAATGCAACGGTGAAACGACTTATGCCAGTATTAAATGATACAGCTATGTTAAGTAAGATATTTGGAATTGCCTTAACTGCAAAGGTAACTGCACCCCAACCTACTAAACCAGAAAGTGATCAGATGATGATGAGTGAAAATATGATAATGAGCGAAGCAGCGAACACTAAGAAATTGTCAGTAGAAAAGACTGTTGCCACCAAAGCCGCAGAAGACCAACTTACTTTATCTAAAACAAATGTGAATAATGTTTTCATGACCCAAATAGCGGGAATTGTAATTGGCTCGCCAGAGTTTCAGAGGCGCTAGGTTATTGGCTTTTAGAAGTAATTTATGTTAGTTAAACCTTTCACCGATAAAAGAGATGGCTATGTCAGGTTTGCTTAAACCTCGTTTGTATAGCTGGGTCAATTGAGAGCCATGAAATAAGAATTATAAATTTAAAAATATTTGCGATGAAAAAGTACTTTCAGGTCATATTGATTATCCTGCTTTTATCAGGAACAGTTTCGGTGTTATCTTCTTACACAGGAATAGATACGCTTGTTAATAATGAACATACCCCAAGGTTTCCTTACAAACAAGCTGGGCTAACCGATAGACAAGCGGCAGCGCATCTACTTGGGCGTTTTACTTTTGGTGTTAAACCGGGACAGATAGATGAAGTGGTACACATGGGATTAGAAAAGTGGTTTGCTCAACAATTAGAAGCTAGCCAATCTGATGATTCCCTAAATTATTTGCTTGCTCCTTATGAAGCCTTAAAATTGGATAACAAAGAGATTTTTAATATCTACATAAATGGAGGTCAAATAAGAAAAAGGGCTATTGATGCCGGGTTAATTTCTAGAGATTCTACTGGTAAAATAGATTATAAAGAACATAAAGCAGAGATTGATTCCTTTATGAAAGCTAAGGGAATAAAGCCAGAAGGCGAATTGATTAGACAAATCGTTAATCAAAAAATACTGAGGGCTGCCTATTCAAACAATCAGTTGCAGGAGGTGATGACCAGTTTTTGGTTCAATCATTTCAATGTTTCTTTAACCAAAAATGAAAGTGTCAGATTCGTACCTTGCTATGAAAGAGACGTTATACGACCTAATGCTTTGGGAAAGTTTGAAGATTTGTTGTTAGCCACGGCTAAGTCGCCAGCTATGCTTACCTACTTGGATAATTTTAGGAGTGTTGCTAGCGATGGCAATAATAATACAGAGGCTGGGGCAAAGAGACTAAGAGAATTATATGCGCAACAAATGCAATTGAATCAAAACAGGGATACATCAGCCAGATTTAAAGAAGTGCTTAATAAAATTAAGAATGTAAAAAAATCTCAGGGACTTAACGAAAACTATGCCCGTGAAATAATGGAGCTGCACACGCTTGGTGTTGATGGTGGCTATACCCAAACTGATGTTACCAACGCTGCCAAAGTACTTACTGGTTGGACAATCTTTCCCATGAACGACGAATATGGTGGTAAGCAGATAAATAAAATGATTGCAAATGTTGGGGAAGAAAAATTGAAAGCACAGGGCTTTGTACATGATGGAGATTTTATGTTTGCTGTTAACAAACACGACAAATCGGAAACGGTAGTACTTGGTCACCCTTTATCTGGCAAAGACGGCTATCAAGAAGGGCTAAAACTAATGGATATTTTATCTCGCCATAATTCTACCGCTCATTTTATTTGTAAAAAGTTAGCAGTTAGATTTGTAAATGATAACCCACCTGCTGCCTTAGTGGATAGAATGGCAAAAAGCTTTTTAGATAATGATGGTGACACAAAGAAAGTTTTATTAACCATGGTAAATTCCCCAGAGTTTTGGAATAAAGCTGCTTTGAGGGAAAAGATAAAGTCACCATTCGAGTTAACCATTAGCACAGTGAGGGCACTGGATGCGAGGGTTGCGCAACCTTATCAATTGGTAAACTGGATTAATAAAATGGGCGAAAGAATCTATTATTACCAAGCACCAACCGGTTTTCCTGATAAAGCACAATACTGGATAAACACAGGTTCTTTACTTAATAGGATGAACTTTGGATTGGCATTGGCTTCTAAAAGGATACCTGGTGTAACCTTCGATTTGACAGCACTCAACAACAACCACGAACCTGAAAGTGCAGAGGCAGCCTTGAAAATTTATTGCAAGTTGTTGATGCCCGAAAGGAATGTGGATGAAACCGTAAAAAGATTAGTACCGTTAATTAACGACCCTGCAATACATGACAAAATAGACGTAGCAGCAAGTAAAACTGAAGTGACATCCACCAAAGGGCAACAGACTGAAATGACAGACGATAACATGATGATGACTACTGATGCAGGGACTAAAAAGGTATTTAAAGAAAAAGTAAACAGAAAAAAAGCGGCTGATTATACCATTACCCAGTTGCAAGCAAACGCAGGAAACAACTCTATGCTATCGCAAGTAACAGGGATAATTATTGGTTCACCGGAATTTCAAAGAAGATAAAATTAATTGACAAATAATAATTGATAATTGACAACGCAAGCTGCTCCCAATTATCAATTGTTAACTATCGATTATCAATTAAATTAAAATTATGTCAACAAGAAGAGGTTTTATCAAATCAACAGGTGCTTTGGCACTTTTTGCCGCCAGCATTGGTGGCGTACCCACTTTTATTGCGCGTGCCGCAAACAGTAACAAGATTTTATCACCCTACAAAAAGAATAAAAAGTTAGTCTGCATTTTCCAACGTGGGGCAATGGATGGCTTAATGGCAGTAACGCCATTTACCGACGATTATCTAAAAGCAGCTAGACCAACATTGTTTATGTCGGCGGCTAAAGGTTCGTCAAATTCTCCATTGATAGATTTGGATGGTCATTTTGGTTTGCATCCTTCCATGAAGGCTTTTGAACCTTTGTTCAGAGAAAAAAGATTGGGAATAGTCCATGCAGTTGGCTCTCCAAATAACACCCGCTCGCACTTTGATGCACAGGATTATATGGAGGCTGGTACACCTTTCAATAAGGGTACAAGCAGTGGTTGGCTAAACCGCGCGGTTGGATTATTAGGGCACGAGGCGGCCACACCGTTTCAGGCGGTGAGTATAACTAGCTCTCTTCCCAAATCTTTTTATGGCGATAATGCGACCCTTGCCATCAACAACTTGCAAGATTTTGCCATCCAGATGAAAGGAAACCCTTTTGCAGCAAACATGGCTGCCAAGAGTTTTGAAGATTTGTATGACCAAACATCTTCTTCCTTGTTAAATAAAACTGGAAAAGAAAGTTTTGATGCGGTAAAGATGTTGCAGAAAGCAGATACCAAAAACTACAAACCAGCCAATGGTGCACTATATCCAGAAACACAAATTGGCAATTCGTTAAAGCAAATTGCCCAGTTAATTAAAATGGATGTTGGCTTGGAAATAGCTTTTACTGAGTGCGGCGGTTGGGATACACACTATAACCAAGGGGTAGAAACGGGGCCTTTTGCAAGAAATGTGGGTGATTTGAGTAATGCCATCAGTGCATTTTGGACAGACATTTCCTCTTATCAGGATGATGTTACCTTGATGACGATGACAGAGTTTGGACGTACCGTAAAACAAAATGGAACTGCCGGAACAGACCATGGAAGGGGTAGTTGTTTGTTCGTTTTGGGCAATGATGTAAACGGTGGAATTGTTCATGGCAATATGCCGATATTGGCAAAAGAAAACTTAGAAGACGGAAGAGATGTGCCTGTAACCACCGATTTTAGAAGTGTGTTCAGTGAAGTGGCAGACAGTCACTTGAAAATTCATGACGACAGGATTCTTTTCCCAGAATGGGATGGAAAAAAGATTGGGGTGATGAAGAGCTGAGGCAAGTTATGAGATATGAGTTGGTAGGGGACGGAAGAATCGAGAGGAACGATAATCGCAAGTAAGCAAGCAAACTTGCGATTATCGTTCCTCTCGATTTACGAAATAAAAAGCCCTTGAAGAATTCACTTCAAGTGCTTTCTTCATAACTCATAACTTGTGAGTGGCTTTGTTGAGTGAATAAAAAGACAGTTAAAGACATAGATTAAGTCATTGGTTATTGTTTTGTAAGATAAGAGTACCATTATTTGAGTTTACAGAGTAATGGAAACAGTTGTACAAATTACTGACTTTAGGCTAGAGCTTACGAATGATTTATATAGGGAATTGGACTCCGAAAGATATCTTGCATCCTCAAGA
>JANYEX010000199.1 GCA_025359725.1 Chitinophagaceae bacterium
CCATAATATATGAACCTGCAACTCATAAACACTGTGGCTGCCTTTGCGATTTCCTTCCATCCTACAAATTTATTAAATTTGTAGGATGGAAGTCTTGCACTGAAGTCCGTAGCTTAAACTAGCGTGTTGTGACCAGTTAAATACAGCAACAAATTCTATTTATTTACGTAAAGAAGGCGTGTTTGTTGATGTATAAGTCATTTTGTCGCTGTTTTAGATAGTTCGTTGCTGCATTTTACTCTTATCATAACACTAAAACTTACTATTTTGATGTGATAAATTCAATTTAAAAAGAATATTTAGTAGTCTACATAAGTCTTTACTTATACGCTAACACCTCCACTTCATTGCTAAGTACGAAACAGTCTTGATAACGATAATCTAACTATTTATTGCAATGCAATCAACTTTTGCAATACCCCATAAGCAGACTTACTTTCCAGACTCACTACCGCTGCCTGATAAGCATCTTCATAAGTAGTGTAGTTGCCTGTACAATGTAACGCCATTGCCGAATTGGCTAGCACCACCGCATTCTGTGCATAAGTCCCCTCCCCTTTTAAAATGTCTTTAAACAACTTAGCAGACTCTTCTACCGTATTACCCCCATAAATATCTTGTGGCACCACCATGCGTTTCCCCAACTGTTGGGGTGTTCGTATGCTTTCCCCATTATTTGTAATTACTTTGGTATCGTTGGTAAGAGATATTTCATCATAACCATCTAGACTATGAATAATAGTAAAAGACCGCTCCGTCTGTTGCAAAAGGTAATTATAAATCCTCGCCATTTCTAGGTTATACACCCCTACCAATTGATAAGTTGGTGAGGCAGGGTTAACCATGGGTCCTAACATATTGAAGAACGTACGTACGGCAAGATTTTTCCTTATAGCACCCACAGCTTTCAACGCAGGGTGAAACAAAGGTGCATGAAGGAAACAGATTCCTGCTTCATCCACCTCTCTCTTAAGTTGAGCATTTTCATTCTTAAACTTATAGCCTAACTGTTCCATTACGTTGCTTGCACCACTGATACTCGTAGCACCATAGTTGCCATGCTTGGCAACTTTTTGTCCGGCACCAGCCACTATAAAACAACTAAGGGTAGATATATTAAAAGAGTTCTTACCATCACCACCAGTACCAACAATGTCTATTAGTTTATGGTCGCCCAAATCTACCTTTACACAAAGTTCCAACAGGGCATCTCTAAAGCCCTGCAACTCCTGTATGGTAATACTCCGCATAAGATATACGGTAACAAAAGCAGTGATTTCATGCTCATTATAAATACCTTTTCCAACACCTAATAAGGTATCTTTTGCTTGCTGATAAGAGAGCGTTTTATGCTCAAATAAATATTGTAATATCTTTTTCATTAGTGATTAAATGATTTAGATGATTTAAAAAGTCGTAAATCGTGAGTCTTAAATCGTAAGTTGTAAGTTGTAAATTTTTAGACTACTACCCTTTATTACTTATAACTTGCAACTTATTACTCTGTGTTAGCCAATTCCTAATAATAACTTCTCCGCTTGGGGTCAATACACTTTCTGGATGAAACTGCACACCTTGTACATCGTAGGTCTTATGTTGTAATGCCATGATGAAGTTATGCTCATCCTTAGCTGTTACCTCTAGTTCCTCTGGAAATCCTTCATCGCTAACTACCCAGCTATGATAACGCCCTACAATAAATTCGTCTTCTAAGCCATTGAATAACCCTCGGTTAACCGTTAATCGTTGACCGTTGACCGTTATGGGTGTCGCAATACCATGATAAACAGAGGTAAGGTTAGTCAGCTTTCCACCAAATGCCTGCCCTATAGCCTGATGACCTAAGCAAACGCCCAATATAGATTTGGTTGGTGCATATTCCTTTATCAAAGGCAATAACAAGCCCGCTTCCTCAGGAATACCTGGGCCGGGTGATAAGATTATCTTGTTATAATCATTCACTTGTGCCAACGGTATTTCATCATTACGATAAACATCTACCTTTTGGTGCGTAATCTTTTCTACCATATGTACAAGGTTGTAGGTAAACGAATCGTAGTTATCAAAAACTAGAATCTTTAACCCATCAAATCCACCCTTAACTGAAGTATTTATATTTTCCATTGTTTTAATTTAAGAAAGGCATAAGTCTTAAGGTATAAGGGGTAAGCATAAGCAAACTACCTTGCTTATTACCACAACCTATTACTTAAAATTTATCACCTCGCGTTTATTATTATTATTTTACTTATTCCTTATGCCTTACATCATTCATATTTCATAATTCATATCTCGCTAGCTGCTCCTATTGCTTTTTTTAGTGCATTCAATTTATTATTAACCTCTTGCAATTCACTTTCTGGGTTACTTGCCGCTACTACACCCGCACCTGCCTGATAGTATAATGTATTGTTTTTACTGAGGAATGTACGTATCATGATGGCGTGGTTACAGCTTCCATCAAAACCCATAAAACCAATACCACCACCGTAATAACTGCGGCTAGTAGTTTCGTAACTGTCTATCAAGTGCATGGCTTTTATTTTGGGTGCACCACTCAACGTACCAGCAGGGAATGTCTTAGCCAATAACTCAAAAGGATTCGCATCAGGACGAATAGTGCCATTCACCTCACTCACCAAATGTATTACATGACTGTAATATTGCACTTGTCGGTAGCTTTTAACGCGAACATCATCACAAACTCTGCTTAGATCATTGCGCGCAAGATCAACCAACATTACGTGTTCTGCATTTTCCTTAGGGTCTAGCAATAAACTCTGTGCCGCTTCCCCATCTGTTTTATCGTTCCCAGTTCTTTTGAATGTACCTGCAATAGGATGCACAATGGCCGTTCTTTTATCTATAATCAACTGGCTTTCTGGCGATGAACCCATTAACTTATAATCACCATAATCAAAAAAGAAAAGGTATGGTGAAGGATTTATATTGCGCAAAGCGCGATACACATTAAACTCATCACCTGTAAATCCTTGCTGAAATCTTCTGCTCAATACTATTTGAAACACATCACCCCTAAAGCAACTTTGTATTCCTTTCTTCACCATTTCAACATAGGCTTCATCCGTAATGTTCGATGTTTCGCCACCTTTAACAGCAAACGGATACGATGGTACATCTCTGTTCTTGATCAGGCTTTCTACCATCTGTACATCGCTATCAATACCCGGAATTATGTTCTCACACAAATACAATTCATCCTTAAAATGATTAATTGCTATCACATACTGGTACAACCTGTAGCGCATTAGCGGAATATCCGTTGACCGTTGACCGTTGACCGTTGTGTGACCATCCCCATCGGCTATCGGTTGACGGTTGACATTTAGCTTTACAGAATCAAAGAACTGTACCGCGTCATAAGTTGTGTATCCATACAATCCTTGTGCAAATTTTGCCGTAGCATCTTCCAGACTATTACCTGTATCCGCAGCGTTTACAATCTCAAAACGCTTCATAAAGTTCCACACTTCCTGCGGTACTTCTTTTGTGTTTGTAATAGGAATACGTTCTGGTTGCTCACCCGGAAACTTATATTCCAAGCTACCAGCATCTGTTATTTCGATACCCGCAATGGCATGAATACCAATAAAACTGTAGCTATTACCTGCCACATGGCTATCCGTACTTTCCAACAAGATGGTGTCCCTAAACTTGTCTCTCAATCTCAAATAAATACCCACAGGCGTATAAACATCTGCAAGCATTTTCTTAATGGTGGTTGTTATCTCAATCTTCTTCATAATGATGATTAAATGATTTGAATGATTTACATCCAAACCCTTCTTCTAATACTTTTTCCTTCTAAACTCTTAGAGCTACTTCTAGCCTTTGCGTCTTTGTGGCATTCTTAAGTCTAACAAAAAAGCCCCGACTATCTGTCGAGGCTCTTTCAATTATATTATTGATAAATGTATTGGCAACGCCACTACAAGCCTCTGTTAAGGTTTGCGTACCACCACCAATTATTATTTAATATTGCATGTGTCATCGTGCTGCAAATATGCGATGTGATTTCATTATCACCAAATTTTTTTTAATACCCTAAGTATCTACCTATTTAGCCTCTACATAAACGTCTGTTTCTAAAAAGTCTTTCTGTTTCATCACCTTTGCATCCGATGTAAACACTTCCCACGCTACACCAACAGCCTTTTGATGGTTTTCTTTTAACCATGTGGTCAATGAATCAAAAGCACGTGGCAACAAAGATCTCTTCCCAAAAAAGTGTGCAACAGCCGCCTTACATCTTGTAGTTTTTTTGTAATAAGTACCTGGTTCTAAGTGTGGAAGTTTCCTATCTAGCGGTATTCCTGCCTCAATAAAATAAATATTTTGCTTTTGATAACGCCATAGTGTAGGCGATCCAACAGGTTGTAAACTATATTTCTTCAATATAAAATCTAGGTTATTATACATTGTAGCTTGCTTTTCACTTGCCTCTTTTTCATCCTGAGCTACATCTTTCATCATCAAGAATAATTGAGGTCTTATCAGCGTTGGCTCTACATTTATAACCGTTTCGTCGCCAGTACTCGCCAATGGTGTAAGTGTTTGATGGGATGCAATTGAGTCGCTAATTCTGGCAGAATCAGATGCCTCTTGTGACAACTTGGTGGCACTGTCATTCATATATTTACAACTCACACTAACTAACATAATAATCAACAGAGAAAGGATAAATTTCATTATACTAAAATTCAATTTGCCGAAAGTAATTATTTAAAATTTAAAACTACAAATCACGCCAATAAATGTTTGATATTTTTAATAAAATCCTAGTTATGAATAATAAAATTTGTTTGCGTGTAATTGCAATCGTTTAACAGCGTATTGTATTAGAATTTTTTTTATTAACGCAACACTAAAGCAATTAAATCCTTAATGAAAGGTAAATAAAAGGATTTATAAGTAAATAAGTGTTCTTTATAAGC
>JANYEX010000002.1 GCA_025359725.1 Chitinophagaceae bacterium
ACTTATGAAGATGCTTATCAGGCAGCGGTAGTGAGTCTGGAAAGTAAGTCTGCTTATGGGGTATTGCAAAAGTTGATTGCATTGCAATAAATAGTTGGATTATCGTTATCAAGATTGTTTCGTACTTAGCAATGAAGTGGAGGTGTTAGTGTATAAGTAAAGACTTATATAGACTAATAAATATTCTTTTTAAATTGAATTTATCACATCAAAATAGTAAGTTTTAGTGTTATAATAAGAGTAAAATACAGCAACGAACTGTCTAAAACAGCGACAAAATGACTTATACATCAACAAACACGCCTTTTTTACGTAAATAAATGGAATTTGTTGCTGTATTTAACTGGTCACAACACGCTAGTTTAAGCTACGCACTTTAGTGCAAGACTTTAGGTTCTACAAATTTAATAAATTTGTAGGATGAAAGAAAATTGCAAAGGCGGCCACAGTGTTTATGAGTTGCAGGTTCATATATTATGGAGTACAAAGTATAAGTATGGTGTTTTGCGTGGTGATATTCAGTTGCGGTGTAGGGATTTGATTCGTCAGGTGTATGATAGTATGGACATACGGATAATGAAAGGCTTAGTGAGCAAGGATCACGTACACCAGCATCTGAGTTGAACGACTAAGTTGTCAGTCAGTGAGATTGTGAAACGTTTGAAAGGTCGGAAAGCTCGGCTGCAGTTGGGTGAGTTTTCAGAGTTAACGCGTAGTTATTGGTGTCAGCATTTATGGGGGATAGGTTATGGGTCATGGAGTAGTGGTAATATCACAGATGAAATGATACAGAAGTATCTTGACCATCATAAAGATAACCCGAACAGTGATCAGCATTTTATTCTAGAATGATTTCAATGAACTCTAGTTTACAGTTTTCAATGCTTTTGACAGCACCTTCAAATGGCTTTCAGTCAACTGCCTTTCAATCTATTAATTTTCAATCCATAGTTGTTTAGTTGAACAAATCGGTAAAGTGCTTATTTCTTTTCTTGGGATACCTGCATTGGGTTCTTTATCGTGGCAGCACTATTGCGAGGGTTTGCAGCATTTGCCTTGAATATGGCAAACCTACTAGGCTCGGCAGAGAGATTACCCCAAGTATTGTTGCTTTCATCTATGTCTGCTGTTTCTTTCATCGGGTCTAATACAATAGATACTGCCTTTTTGGTAGTAAGGAAAAGCTTAGTCACATTGTTTTCATTGTGCCTCCATATTTGTGCAGGCAGTTTTTGTATTTCACTAGTGCCGTCCTCAAAGTTAAACTGAACAATTATTGGCATTACAAGCCCTCCCTTGTTGGTAAAAGATATTTCATACAGATTTATATTTGAGTATTTATCTTTTTCCGTATCATCCAAAGGTGAATAAGGATTTACTCTTTTACTAGGCAGACTAACATCTACCGTACTATCATAGGGTTCTATTCCTCTATCATAACGCCAGTAAAAGTCACGAAGAGTAGTATCTGAATCTACCTTAAATACAATGTGCTTATCTTCTCTATTCCTAATTTTAGATACATCTTCAAACGGTAGTATCAATGGCTTGGCTACTTTGTTAACCTTTGCAGCTTCATCTTTTGGTTGTAAAGAAGGATCATAAAATCCATGCTTTACAGAATCTATAGATATATCGCAAGGCTCTATACTGTAGAACCAACCACGCCAAAACCAATCTAAGTCCTCGGCACTAGCATCCTGCATGGTACGGAATAAATCGGCAGGGGTTGGGTGCTTAAAAGCCCAACGCTTTGCATACTGTTTAAAAGCATAGTCGAATAATTCTCTTCCCATAATGGTTTCACGCAGTATATTTAATGCTGTAGCAGGTTTGGCATAAGCATTAGGTCCGAAGTTTACAATGTTCTCACTATTGGTCATAATAGGTTCTAATTGATTTTTTGGCATCTTCATATAATCTACAATCTCGTAAGCAGGACCTCTTTTTGAAGGAAACTTATTATCCCACAATTGCTCGGTTAGGTATTGGCAAAAAGTATTCAATCCTTCATCCATCCATGACCATTGACGTTCATCACTGTTTACTATCATCGGGAAGAAGTTATGTCCCACTTCATGAATAATTACCCCAATCATCCCGTTTTTCGATGCCTCTGTATAAGTTCCATCCTTTTCCGTACGTCCATAATTAAAGCAAATCATTGGGTATTCCATGCCATTACTAGCTTCTATACTTTGGGCAACAGGGTAGGGGTAGGGGATAGTAAAATGAGAGTAGGACTTTATCGTATGAGCAACAATCTTGGTAGAATACCTGCGCCAAAGGTTATAAGCTTCCTTGGCATAAGCACTCATACACATAATCTTTTTACCTTCCACTTTAGTAGGCATGGCATCCCAAACAAACTTACGAGAGCTTCCCCAAGCAAAATCACGTACACTATCTGCCTTAAATATCCATGTTTTGGTTGCAGCAGCGGGGTTCTTTTCTCTTTGTTTTGCCTCATCCAAGGTTACTATTTCTACTGGCTCGCTGGCGGTTTGCGCTTTTTGCCATCTTGCCAATTGTGCCACAGACAATACCTGCGGATAGTTTTGCCCTACACCTGTAGCCATTACTACATGGTCTGCTGGCACGGTCATCTGTACCTTAAAATTGCCAAACGTTAAAGCAAACTCGCCCCTGCTGGTAAACTGATGGTTTTGCCATCCCTGAAAATCACTATAAACGCAAAGCCTTGGATACCACTGAGACATGGTGAAAATATAATTACCTTCCTCTGGGAAATATTCATAACCACCACGTCCTCCCTTAGTCATCCTATCAGCTATCTTGTAGTACCATTGAACTTTAAAAACAAATTGCTGACCAGGCTTTAACGGTGCGGGTAACTCTACGCGCATCATTGTTTTGTTGATAGTATAAGACAAAGGATTGCCAAGGGCATCTGTTAGTTTAGTAATAATATCACCATAACCGTTGCCTATCTTTTCATTTTCCATCAAGTATTGGATAGAAGCTTGTGGGAATGCCTTTGCTAGGTTATTACCATCTTGATAATTTGCGTTCTTTAATGTATTATGTTCATTCTCATCTAGTTGCAACCATATATACGTTAATTCATCTGGCGAATTATTATAGTAAGTTATCAACTCACTACCCGTAAGGGTTAGCTTCTTTTCGTCGAGAGAGCAGGTAATGTCATAGTCGGCACGTTGTTGCCAATATTTAGACCCAGGTGCACCACTAGCAGTACGAAACTCATTGGGTGTAGGAAGGATAGTGCCCAATTGCTCAAACTTGTTACCATGATTTGAGGTTGGGTTGTTCATTATATCCTGCGCATTTGCCCCAACAGATGCTATCAATAAAACCAATACCAGTTGTGTAATCTTTCTCATACTTATTTAATTGATAATTGACATTAAAACCTTTTGATGACGCATATCTCACAATTCATATTTTATAACTCATATCTACCTACGGCCATCTTTGCAATGCCATCTGTGTAGCCAATGCAAACACACCACCACTGCAATACAAAATATATTCTCTTCTGTTTACTTTAAATAAATTATCCACCATAAAAGACAGTAGCATGATGCCACTAACTATCATTAGTTGCCCAGCTTCCAGACCTATATTGAATGCAAAAAGTTGTACCACTATGTTGCTATCTTTTCCCAAGAGACTTTTAAGGTAGTTGCTAAAGCCAAGCCCATGTATCAATCCAAAGAATAATGCTAGGAAATAGATAAGCGGTAATTTACTTTTAAAGACAAATTTCTTTACAAAAATATTACTTACTGCCGTAATGAGGATGGTGATGGGAATAATAAATTCAATCCATTTGGAAGAGAAATGAACAATATTCAATACGCTTAGTGCAAGTGTGATAGAATGCCCAATGGTAAAAGCCGTAACCAATACCAGAATCTTTTGCCAATCAGCAATTTGATAGCGCAAACACAACGCCATGATGAAAAGGATATGGTCAATCCCTTGCCAATCGGCGATGTGTTGCCTGCCAAGGGTGAAATACAAACCAAAATCATTCATAAACAGTTATTCTATATTGTGTATCGGTGTAAATTAATCAGCACTTTTGCAGTCTATCACAAAAAATGCTTGAATGGTAAATATAATGGTTAGATGGTGTTTAGTTGGTCTGTTTATAGCTGGGTTACCACTTTTTAAAGGGATGGAAGTAAAAAATACTGCAATCCACCCGTTTTATGTATCGGTAGTAGAATTGAACCATAACAAAAAGGATAAGACTATAGAAGTGAGTATCAGGATATTTACGGATGATTTGGAGAAGACACTAAAGAGTTACGGTGGCGCACCAATTGACCTTACCCATCCTACAAATAAAGCCGCTGCAGACAAGATACTGAATGAATATATACAACATAAACTACAAATAAGGATAGATGGAAAACTTGCCCGATTAGACTATATAGGGTTTGAACAACAGTTGGAAAGTACCTGGACGTATCTTGAAATAAAAGATGTAACTAGTGTTAAAAATATTTCAGGTACATGTAGTTTACTATATGATTATCAAGATAAACAGATAAATATTTTCCATATAAAAGATAATGGGCAAGAGAAGAGCTTTAAGCTAGATTACCCAGAGACAGCTTTTAGTTATTAGTACCTGAAATAGGGGGTACAACCAATAGAAGTGATAGATTTTATCAATGAAATCATTCAATAAAATACAGAGTTAATAGGTTCTTGCGTTGCTTTCATGACTAAAAAGTTACAAGCTGCCAATGTGATGGCAACTTTCTAGAGAAATAGCATACAATTGGTCAATGTGATACCGATATTCTAGAGAAATGACCCATCATTGGTCAAGGAAAGCCAAAACATGGCGAACTGTAAGACAAACTTGGTCAACTGTAACAAAAAGGTATTGAACTATAACCAAAAAGGTATGAAAGATGGCTTTTTAATGGAATCTTATAAGGAAGAATTGTAGAAAGATACTTCCTTTTATACATCGTTAAGGCTTAAAGGGATGAAGTCTTATTCGAGAATAATAGACTCTAGCAAGGTCTTTTCCACGTTTGAAGTAATTACTGGGCTGTCCTCCCTCTAATTAGTTTCCTCTTTATCGGCAGGTGTTCCTTTTACCAATATCTTGTCGATACGGTGGTTATCCATATCAACAATTTCGAAGTCTAGTCCACGCCAATGAAGCGAATCGCCAGTTTTGGGTATTTCCTGTAGCTCCTCTAGTATAAAACCCGCAAGGGTATCAAATTCCTGCTCTATCTCGTCTATCCATTCTGTTTTGTCTATATGCTTTAGGAAGTCATAAAATGAAATCTGAGCATCTATCAAATAACTTCCGTCCTGCCTTTCGGTAATTTCGTACATCTCTTCGTCCTGCTGCGGTATATCGCCCACAATGGCTTCCAAGATGTCATTTAGCGTAATAAGTCCTTCTATACTACCATATTCATTCACAATAAAACACTGGTGAATCTTGGTCTCCTTAAACTTCTCTAACACCTGATAGGCAGTGTTATTTTCAGGAACATACATCGGTTGTTTGATGATGGTTCCTAACAACACATCGGTATCGGCAGTAAACAATTCCTTGATACTAACAAATCCTTTAATCTTGTCTATATTCCCCTCGCAAACAGGATAAACGGTGTGCATCGCTTCCTTTAATGCCCCCTTAATCTCACCAACAGTCTTGGTAGCTTCTAACCAAACAATATCGCTGCGGTGGGTCATCAAACTAGTAATATTTCTGTCACTCAGATGAAAAACCCTTTCTATAATCTCTTGCTCGGCCTCTTCAATAGTTCCTTGCTCTGTTCCTTCGCTAATAATTGCCTTTATCTCTTCTTCAGTAACAGATATATCGCTGTGTTTAATGCCCATTAGATGCACTAGAAAGTTGGAAGAATGATTCAATAACCACACAAAAGGAAAAGTAATAGTAGAAATAACCCTCATGGGGCCAGCCATTGCCTTGGCAATGGTTTCAGGGTTACTAAGACCAATTCTTTTAGGAACCAACTCGCCCAAAACAAGTGATGTATAAGTGATAATCAATAACATTAAGGCTTTAGCTATAGAATTAATATGGGGTTGCAGGAAAGTAAACTGTTGAAGCCAATCTGCAATATGGTGCTTAATGCCTTCTTCGGCGTAGATACCGAGTAAGATGCTGATAAAGGTGATACCAATTTGTACGGTAGCAATAAATTTATCGGGATGGGTAGCCAATGCCAATGCACGTTTGGCTTTTTTGTCGCCCTTGTTTGCCTGAGACTCTAGCCTTGCCTTACGAGCAGAAACCAGCGAGATTTCGGCCATAGCAAAAAGACCATTTAATAAAATGAGACCAAGGATAACCAGAAACTCTATCATGGGTAATTATCTAGGTGAGATGCAACAAATTTATCGAGAGAGGGATTCCCGAAAGTTTGTTTTGTTTAAAATCATTTTACCAAAACTATGTAAAAGTTTGGTATGCTGTTGCATCATAATGTTGCAATATTACTGCTAAATGAATTGATAGCAATTATTACTAGGTAAAAATTGTTAGTAACATTCTATATTCTGCGTTAGTTACGTGGGTAATAAAAATTTAAGTAAACATTCAATCCTTATTTTTACCAAAATTCTATTATGGATGGCTATCGAATCTTAATGCTCTTATTAAATACCAAAAGATGGCTACTACCTATTGCAAGCATATTCATTGTTACCTATTCTTTTAGTCAAGCTAGTTTTACTACCTCATCAGACACCGTTTGTTTAAATACTCCAATAACCATTACTAACACAAGTGTTGGGCAAGCAAACAGCTATTGGAACTTTTGTACAAACAACATAAATGACCCAACTAATACTAATTCAGCCTGTTCAACAAATACGGTCAACATTCTTAGTTCTTCCACTAGAACACCGCCACCATTAATCTACACTATTCCGGGTACTTATAACATTTGCCTCACTATCAATCAAGGCTTGGCTACCCAAAATTCTATGTGCAGACAGGTTTCAGTTCAGCCACCCACAACAAATTTGGATTTCAACTTTACTCAGGATAAATGCAACCCACTTAATGTAACCTTTCAAAACCTCTCAAGCACTTTGAACGGAATTAAATTTCATTGGGATTATGGCGATGGTACAACAGTTACTTCTTTACCAAATGATCTGACAAATATCAATAATTACAGTTTTCTTGGCAATTATACAGTTACCCTTACTAATACCACGGGCTGTCCTGATACAATTAGTAAGATTATTCCTGTTCAAGATACTTATGATAAAAGCATAGTTCTTACACATGATACCACGGTTTGTAAGTCTGTTCCTTTACAACTAAATTCAATGGGTGGTTATGATACCTATTGTTGGAAACCTGATGCTGGATTGTCTGACCCTAACGCCCAAAATCCTGTTGCTAAGCCGCTTGTAACTACCAAATATGGTATTTCTGTAACTAAAACAGGTGATAACCTTGTATTCAATGGTGACTTTTCTGCGGGAGATATAGGGTTTACAAGTAATTATCAAGATTCTACCAATGGTCATTCCGTGTATAGTGTTGGTACGTATACAGTAGATACAACGGCAACTATCTGGCATCCCTTTCTTGCTCGCTGTCATGATCATGGGGGGAATAAAATGCTTATTGCAAATGGCAAGGATTCTATTGGGGCTTTTGTTTGGAAACAGACTATTAACAATATAACGCCCAATACAAATTATGTATTCTCTGCTTGGGTACAATCTATGTCTATTGCCAATCCTGCACAGATTCAGTTGTTGGTAAATGGGCAAGCCATCGGCAAAGCATTCACTGCTTTGGCTGAT
>JANYEX010000003.1 GCA_025359725.1 Chitinophagaceae bacterium
CATAAAAATTAACCGTTATGCTTCGCTTTTAGGCGATTGAAATTATTTAACAATTTCAGTTACCTGGCCAGCACCTACTGTTCTGCCACCTTCACGGATAGCGAAACGTAAGCCTTTTTCCATCGCGATAGCGTTGATCAACTTTACAGTGATGGTAACGTTATCACCTGGCATAACCATTTCTACACCTTCGGCTAAGGTGATTTCACCTGTAACGTCTGTTGTACGGAAATAGAATTGCGGACGGTATTTGTTGAAGAATGGCGTGTGACGGCCACCTTCTGCTTTTGACAATACGTAAACCTCGGCTTTGAAATCTGTGTGAGGTGTTACTGAACCTGGTTTGCAAATAACCATACCACGACGGATTTGGCTCTTTTCAATACCACGTAACAACAAACCAGCGTTGTCACCAGCACGACCTTCATCCAATAGTTTCTTGAACATTTCAACACCTGTAACAGTTGAAGTCAATGGAGCATCCATCAAACCAACGATTTCTACGCTTTCACCAACTTTGATGATACCACGCTCGATACGACCAGTAGCAACTGTACCACGACCAGTGATAGAGAATACATCCTCAACACTCATCAAGAAAGGTAAATCGACCGGACGAGGAGGCAAAGGAATGTAACTATCAACAGCATCCATCAATTCTTCAATTTTTGCAACCCATTGTGGATCTTCAGCCATCGCACCAGTAGCAGAACCTTGTATGATTGGGGTGTTGTCACCATCAAAACCATTCTTGGTTAACAACTCACGGATTTCCATTTCAACTAGTTCCAACAATTCAGGATCATCAACAAGATCAACCTTGTTCATGAAAACGACCATGCTAGGTACACCTACCTGACGAGCCAAAAGGATATGCTCTCTTGTTTGAGGCATAGGACCATCTGTAGAAGCAACAACCAATATAGCACCATCCATTTGAGCAGCACCAGTAATCATGTTCTTCACATAGTCAGCGTGACCAGGACAGTCAACGTGTGCATAGTGACGATTAGCAGTTTGATACTCAACGTGAGCAGTATTGATAGTGATACCTCTTTCTCTTTCTTCAGGAGCACCATCAATTTCATCATATTTCTTAGCTACGTTACCCATTCCTTTTTTAGAAAGGATCATTGTGATAGCAGCAGTCAAAGTAGTTTTACCATGATCTACGTGACCGATAGTGCCAATGTTAACGTGAGGTTTATCCCGTTGGAAATTCTCTTTTGCCATTTTATTTGTTTTTAAATTTATTTTTAATTGTATATCCGTGAAAACATTCCGCAGATAATATTTTTATTCTTCTCGAATTTTCAACCCTGTGAGCCGTTAGTGAGAATCGAACTCACGACCTCTTCCCTACCAAGGAAGTGCTCTACCCCTGAGCTACAACGGCTAATAAACCGTTTACAGGCGATAGTACAACACAAGTGGGTGAATGATTCACCCACTTGCCATTGCTTTGAGCGAGAGACCAGGCTCGAACTGGCCACCTGAAGCTTGGAAGGCTACCGCTCTACCAAATGAGCTACTCTCGCAAAAATATCACTACTTCTAAACTAACTTATCGCAGGATGCAAGCAAACCCTTGATACAAACAAAGAACTTTCAAACAATCTCACACTTTAAAAGACTAAAGTGGGCAGAGTAGGGTTCGAACCTACGTACTCGTGAGAGAACAGATTTACAGTCTGTCGCCTTTAACCACTCGGCCATCTACCCTAAAAAACACAGAGCCGAAAACTGGAGTCGAACCAGCGACCTACTGATTACAAATCAGTTGCTCTACCAACTGAGCTATTTCGGCATTTTTAACACATTGACAAAGACCTACCCCGTTTTGGGGATTGCAAATGTAGTAGAAAAGTTTGTTTGACAAAACTTTGTAAAAATATTTTTCAAAAATTATTTCTACGACTACGAGGAGAACTTCGCTAAAAGTCTTATCTCGTATGGTTTTCAGGCAAAAAAGAATATTTTAAAGAACGATAGACACACGCACATTTAATAATTTATTAACCACTGAAAGAAATTGGATAGCCTATTTAATTTTATGACCTCATACTTATTGTACAGTTGTGCCTTGTTTTCAGAATTAGGACATTTAGTTTTATTTGTTTCTTTACTTATATTCAGCACATTAATTCATTTTTGTTCTAAACAATATACCATTATAACAAACAAAAAACTACTTTTGCCGCCTCTAAAATAGATAATAATGAGCAAAGGACCAGTTTCTCAATTTATAGAACATCATTACCGCCACTTTAATGCAGCGGCATTGGTTGATGCAGCAAAAGGTTACGAAACACATCTTACCGAAGGTGGGAAAATGATGGTTACCCTAGCAGGTGCCATGAGTACAGCAGAGTTAGGAATTTCTTTTGCCGAAATGATTCGCGAAGGAAAGGTAGATATTATCAGTTGTACAGGTGCTAACCTAGAAGAAGACGTGATGAACCTAGTTGCACATAGCCATTACAAGCGTGTGCCTAACTATCGTGATCTTACTCCTCAAGATGAGTGGGATTTGTTGGAAAATCACTACAATCGTGTAACTGATACCTGCATTCCTGAGGAAGAAGCTTTCCGCAGATTACAAAAGCACTTGGTTAAGCAATGGAAAGATGCAGAAGCCTCTGGCGAAAGGTATTTTCCACATGAGTTTTTATATAAAACGGTATTAAGCGGTGAGCTTGAACAGTATTATGAGATAGACCCTAAGAACAGTTGGATATTGGCTGCTGCCGAAAAGAATATTCCTATCATCGTTCCAGGATGGGAGGATAGTACTACCGGAAACATTTTTGCCAGTTACGTCATTAAAGGCAAACTAAAAGCAAGTACGGTAAAGAATGGCATTGAATATATGGTTTTTCTTACCGAATGGTACCGTGCTAACAGTGGTGGAAAGGGTGTAGGATTCTTTCAGATTGGCGGTGGTATCGCTGGTGACTTCCCAATATGCGTTGTGCCTATGATGTATCAGGATTTAGAGTGGCATGACGTTCCTTTCTGGAGTTATTTCTGCCAAATTAGTGATAGTACTACTTCTTATGGTTCATATAGTGGGGCTGTGCCTAATGAAAAGATAACTTGGGGCAAGCTAGACATACATACTCCCAAATTCATTGTGGAGAGCGATGCAACCATAGTTGCTCCATTGATTTTCGCTTGGATACTGGGGTGGTAACTATGAAATATGAGTTGTGAGATATGAAATATTGATTGGATTAATACAATTCACATTTCATATCTTATAACTCATATTTATTTACACAAGGCTTATATCAAAAGTTGATAGTTGTACAAATTGATTAATCCTACCGTGAATTTCTTCCTTAGATAATGACCTTAAACGCTCTGTACCGAACTTCTCAACGCAGAAACTAGCCAACGCACTTCCCACAATTATTGCAGTTTTCATGTTATTAAAGCTAATATCCTTTGTTTTTGCAAGGTGGGCTATAAAACCACCAGCAAAAGTGTCTCCCGCTCCTGTTGGATCGAAAACTTCTTTTAATGGAAGGGCTGGTGCCGAGAACACTTCGTTTTGATGAAACAACAAAGCCCCATGCTCTCCCTTCTTAATAATTACATATTTAGGTCCCATTGCCATAATTTTCTGTGCGGCTCGTACCAAAGAGTAATCACCGCTTAGCTGGCGTGCCTCACTGTCGTTAACCATCAATACATTTACTAAACTTAGGGTATGTTTTAAATCATCTAGGGCTATATCCATCCAAAAGTTCATCGTGTCCATCACTATCAACTTAGGTTTCATTTTCAGTTGTTCTATCACGCTACTTTGAACGGCAGGGGCAAGATTTCCTAACATCAAAAATTCACAATCTTGGTAGCTTTCTGGCACAA
>JANYEX010000034.1 GCA_025359725.1 Chitinophagaceae bacterium
TGTGGGAAGTACAAACAGGGTTAGGGAGATAGCCAGTTATTTTAATACCGAAATGGTTATTTGTGATAAGCACCGTAAACGTGCCAACGAAATAGCCAGCATGGTGGTGATAGGGGATGTGGCAGGAAAGGACATTGTACTGATAGATGACATTTGCGATACAGGCGGTACATTGGCAAGAGCAGCAGGGCTATTAAAGGAGAAAGGGGCGATTAGTGTAAGGGCGTTGTGTACGCACCCTATTTTGAGTGGTAATGCACAGGTAAATATAGAGAATAGCGAATTGGAAGAGTTGGTGGTATGTGATACCATACCCATGAGGTTTCAAAGTAAAAAGATAAAAGTGCTATCGGTAGCAGACTTATTTGCCATAGCCATCCGTAATGCTTACGAAAACAAGAGCATTACAAGTTTATTTATTCACTCCCAGTTAAGAAATAAAGACAGATAAGGGAAGATTGAAGCAATTAGTTGTGTTAATCCCCCTATATTTGCACCCCGAATTAAGGCGAGGTAGCTCAGCTGGTTAGAGCATCGGATTCATAACCCGAAGGTCGGCAGTTCAAGTCTGCTCCTCGCTACATAAATTAAACGACACTGATTTTTTCAGTGTCGTTTTTGTTTTCAAACATCCCAAACTTTAGTAGAAGATAGGCCATAAAATAAAAAGAGGATGTCCTAAAGTATTATCTTCAAAACATCCTCTTATATTTATTATTCGCTATATCGTCTTCAACTCATATCTCATAATTCATTACTAGCTTAATAGTCATCATGTATCAGCGTATTCTTATTCTTCAACATCGCATATATCTCAGACAAAGTAGCGGGTTCGGTAAAGTGGTGTTTGATGCCTAAGCTCTGTGCCAATAGGTTGGCTTCTATTTCTCCCAATGCCTTAAATTCCTTTCTGGCAATCAATCTTCCAGGTCTAAGTAGTGCAGCGTCCAATTCTTTTAAATCGACATTAAAAGTGCATATTATCTGTAGTTTAAGCATATCATTTAACAGCCCGTCCGTCATGTTTAGCAGGTTTGTTACTCCTTGAATACGTCCACCTGTATTTCTTGATGCTAATAGTGGTTCTGCATCCTCTATAAGCAATACACAAAACTTTCCAGTTGCTGAATAGGCTGTTACCGTTTGTGAAAGAAAAGTCATAAAAGAAGGATCCACTAAATAATCGACCATATTTGGTGGCATATAAATAACTATTTTGTTGCCCAAAGCCATCTCTCTTAGTAGATGCCTTATATAGTATGTTTTTCCAGTACCTGGCATCCCATGAAAAAGTACCAATCCTTGGTTTTCATTGTTAAACCTATTCATCAATTCATCATGAAACTTCTCAAACCCATAGCCATACTGAATGTCAAGGTCTTCTATTTCAAAATCGTCTTTTGCTTGATGGGATTGCAAAGTGAAAGCATTGTTCGGCGTTACTTGCACCATGTATATCTGTGGTATTTCCTCTTTCACTTCCACAGTCGAATTTTCGATGCACCTATTTATTGTATCGGTAATACTCCTGTTTTGCTGATTTATACCCGATGCATCACTTGGTAGTAATATAATTATATCACTCAAATGCAGTGTTTTGTCATAATCATCATTACCAAGGTCATCAAGAAAGGGAGGCTCTTCGTAACCATCAGCATCTACTCTCGATATATCCGAGGCATGAACCATATAGCCAGGGTGTTCCGGAAAAAAAACCGTATACCTTTCCATTAAGGAATGCCCTCTGCTATCTGTATTTGTAACACTATTTACAATTTGCCCGCCTAAACTCATTTCTAATTCTTTGAGTAAAGCTCTGGTTTCTATATTACCCTCCTTATGGGTAATAACAGAAGGGAAATCATTATTTTTTACGGTGTAATAGGCTAAAAAGGAAAAATTTTCATAATCTGCACTTCTTTCAGTTACATATTTAGCATCTTCAGAATCCAAGGCAGTATCTGATGGCCACTCATCGGGTGTCATTCTAATTAAATCTCTGTCCGACATCGGTTCTATACTGACATTCTCAACCAGCAATGGCAATTTAAAATAATCATTACTAAATGTTTCTGCAGGAACAAATGGTTCATCAAAATATTCAATCTCCCTTATATAAACAAAGGCAGCTTGTTGCCTGTAGCAAAGCATCTTCTTTGTCCAATTGCCATGTTTATCCTTCTCAACCCTAGAGGTATACTTATCATCTTTTTTCTTATCAGGTTTATTTTCTATGGGGTCTCCAGCAGCATCATAATATTGGTAAAGTGTTGAATGTCTGTGTATGCTACCATCGGGATTTAAGTAAGTGTGTTCAACTTCATGCCCCTTAGCATTGTTCTTAAACTTAGACCAATGTGTCAATAATCCTTTTGCATCAGTAATTTGTAACTCTGTCCTATAGTGATTTTTGTCATAAGTAGTTTCACGGTGTTGGGTTAATACACCATCTTTATCAAAAGAATCTATCACGAGCTCTTTTCCTTTTGACAAATAAGTGTGGATACTTTTTGAGTTTGCATCCCCGTTTTTATCATACCCAATCATCTCAATAGTGTCACCATCTTCATTAAATTGGTAACAGGTTTTGCTTGATACTATTCCCAATGAGCTGTAATGTGTCACTTCTTTGCTTAGCCCTTTTTCATTGTAGATAGTTCCAAAAAGCCCCCCACTTTCTGAAGAAATGATATTTTCAAGCATTCTACCAGCTTCGTTGAATGTTACAACCTTATTTTTTTCATCATAACATTCCCCTTGAATTCCTGCCAAATAAACATTCCCATCCCTTTCAAATGCTTTGTAATGCGTTTGCCTTATCTGTTTCACCTTTCCCTTCAAGCCTTCTTTTTCTACATCAGTTTGTATTGCAGCTAAAGGCTTATCGCCAAATATGCCATTTAGTAAATTATCTGTTGCATCAGATGCGTTGTTACCTTCTTCGTTATTTTTCATAATATGATATTAATTAATTTTTAGTTACTAGTTACAGGTTTCTAGTTGCATGTAACCTGCAACTAGTAACCTGTAACTCCTTAATAGTCATCATGTATCAGCGTATTCTTATTCTTCAACATCGCATATATCTCAGACAAAGTAGCGGGTTCGGTAAAGTGGTGTTTGATGCCTAAGCTCTGTGCCAATAGGTTTGCTTCTATCTCTCCCAATGCCTTAAACTCCTTCCGTGCTATCAATCTTCCCGGTCTTAGTAGGGCTGCGTCCAATTGCCT
>JANYEX010000047.1 GCA_025359725.1 Chitinophagaceae bacterium
AAATACACCAAAAATGAAAGAAGATAAGCTTGCAGTATTGATAGATGCCGACAATGTGCCGTATGCCAACATTAAAGAAATGCTGGAAGAAATAGCAAAAAATGGTACCCCAACGATAAAAAGAATTTATGCCGACTGGACAAAACAAACTGTGTCGGGATGGAAGGGTGTGCTGCTAGAAAATGCCATTACCCCCATCCAACAATATAGTTATACCACCGGCAAAAACTCTAGCGACAGCGCCTTGATAATAGATGCGATGGATATTCTGTATTCTGGAAAGGTAGAAGGGTTCTGTATTGTATCGAGCGACAGCGATTTTACCAGATTGGCTATCAGACTGCGCGAAGCAGGGATGAAAGTGTACGGATTTGGCGAAAAAAAGACGCCGCAACCCTTTATTACCGCCTGCGATAAGTTTATTTACATAGAAATATTGAAACCAGAGGTGTTGAAACAACCCGAACTGACGGCAGAACCAAAAACGAGTCCGAAAGTAGAGGTTGCGCCGCTGAATAAAATAGACAAAGCACTGATACAATTGATTACAGAAAGCGTTGAGAACCTTGCGGACGAAAGTGGGTATGTTTTTCTGGGTGATTTAGGGAATTTTATTTTGAAAAAGAAAACAGATTTCGACCCGAGAAACTATGGATTTCCCAAGTTGCTTCCACTAATAAAA
Source organism: Chitinophagaceae bacterium (assembly GCA_025359725.1). Classification (GTDB taxonomy): domain Bacteria; phylum Bacteroidota; class Bacteroidia; order Chitinophagales; family Chitinophagaceae; genus Parasediminibacterium. The sequence continues at coordinate 683 of JANYEX010000047.1, forward strand.
ACGATAGACAAATTTGAGATTGATGAGCGAAGCACAGGCGTGAACAACATAAGACATATCTATCTAAAACTGAAATAACGCGAATATTATTGCCATCTGTAGCTTTTTTAAGCCTTCAAAAGAGGACGATATTTGGTATTCAAAGTACCTTATTCAATCAAAGGATAATCTTTCCATGGCAATACTGTACTTTTGCCAACCCTAAAACTAAACAGGGACTAAATAAACACAAGGAATGCTGGACAAATTAGACGCAATACAGGCAAGGTTTGAACAAGTGGGAGTAGCACTAACCAACCCCGAAATAATAAATAATCAGAAGGAATTTGGGAAATATAGTAAGGAATATAGGGATTTAGAGAAGATTGTAAACCCTTATAATGAGTATAAAAAGGTGTTGGCAGACTATGATTTTTTGCGCGATAACCTTAATTCTGGCGATGAAGAGATGAAAGAACTGGCAAAGATGGAATTGCCAGAACTAGATGAGCAAAAAACTGCCTTAGAAAAACAACTAACCAAGCTATTAATACCAAAAGACCCGCAGGATGATAAAAACGCCATGATAGAATTGAGGGCAGGAACAGGTGGAGATGAGGCAAGTTTGTTTGTAGGGGATTTGTTGGGAATGTATTTGCGTTATTGCTCTAAAAAAGGATGGAAAACTGCCATAACAAGTGAAAACGAAGGCACGGCGGGTGGTTATAAAGAAGTTATATTGGAAGTAACGGGCGAAGATGTATATGGTACTTTGAAATTTGAGAGTGGCGTTCACCGCGTACAGCGTGTTCCTAGCACCGAAACACAAGGAAGGGTACATACTTCGGCAGCAACGGTGGCAGTAATGCCGGAAGCAGAAGAAGTAGATTTTGAATTGAATCCCGCTGATGTAAAAATGGAAACCGCACGAAGTGGTGGTGCTGGCGGACAGAATGTAAACAAGGTAGAAACAAAGGTATTGCTAACCCACATTCCTACAGGTTTGGTGGTAGTATGCCAAACAGAAAGAAATCAGTTGGGAAATAGGGAAAAAGCATTTGGGATAATGCGCACTAAACTTTACGAAGAAAAAGTACGTAAAGTTGAAGATGAAATATCCAAAAGAAGGAAAACATTGGTTAGTACGGGCGATAGAAGTGCCAAAATACGTACCTACAATTGGCCTCAAGGTCGTGTAACCGACCACAGAATAAACCATACATCTTATAATTTGGATGCAGTAATAAATGGAGAGATAGAAGAATTTATTGAGGCACTACAATTAGCCGAAAACGCAGAAAAGATGGCAACGAATCAATAAGAAGTACTAAGTCATAAGTCGTAAGTAATAAGTCATAACAAAACTTACGACTTATTACTTACGACTTATGACTTTTTAGATTGTCATCATTTCTTTTTCCTTCGCAGCTAGGTGTTTCTCAACTAGCGCAGTATATTTATCAGTAATTTCTTGGATGGTCTTTTCAGAACCCTTGGCTATATCTTCACTCAAGCCATCTTTTTGAAGTTTCTTTATTTGCTCAATAGCATCACGGCGGATATTTCTAACCGCAATTTTGGCTTGTTCTCCTTCGCCGCTGGCTCTCTTTACCAATTCTCTTCTTCTTTCTTCAGTTAAAGGCGGCATAAACAAACGAATCTGAACACCATCATTTTGCGGGGTAACGCCAATGTTTGCACCCATAATTGCACGTTCTATTTGGGCCAGCATTTTCTTTTCCCAAGGGGTAATAGTAAGTGTCCGTGCATCCTGTACAGTGACGTTTGCTACCTGAGCTATTGGGGTTGGGGCATCGTAATATTCAACAGTAATACCATCCAACATAGTAGGACTTACCTTTCCTGCACGTATTTTAATCAGTTCTGACTCTAAGTGATTGATAGCTTTTTTCATGCTATCGTCGGTATCTTCAATAATAAAATCTAAATCTTCTTGCATGGTTACATTCTTTAAAAACGCCGCGAAAATACGTAAGTTATAGATAAGAAGTTGTAGTGCGAGGAATTAGGAATTGAGAGTGGGAAGTTGTGTGTCGGAATGGTTAATGGTCAATTATCCAGAAAGAAAAGGGGCTGCCCAAAAGTGTTACCTTTAAACAGCCTCTTTAATATTTTTATTTCTAGAAGTATTATCCTATTTAAAATTTATCATCAGCAGTTGGCCCATAAGTAGAAGGCACTTTATTACCTGTAGCGCGTAGATAAACAACCAATTCGCCACGGTGATGATAAAGGTGATTGAATAAAAATGAACGCACTACCAGTATCCTTTGCATAATAGGGAAAGGTGCTGGTTGATCGCCAATAACCATCTTCCATTCTACAAACATACTTTCATCGGTAGCTCTTTCAAGGCTGTCTTTTGCTTTGATAACATTCTCTTCAAACTTAGCAATAATGTTAGCTACTTTAGTAATGTCACCTTTGTCGTACTTGTAGGCAGCCATATCCATCACATCCTGATGGAAAGTAGGTTCGTACCAATTAAAGACTTCTGCAATGTGTGATGCCAATTGTGCGGTAGTCCAGTTCTTTTCAGAAGGCTTCCAATCCAAGGCGCTATCAGGTACTGCGTTCAATAATTTACGGGTGTTTTCTACTTCAAAGTTAAATTCACCCAATAGAGATTGTACAATCATAATTTCATTTTTAGATGGTAAAGCTATAACAATTGGCATTCGTTTTTAACAACAAACTCACCTTAAAGCAAACTAAATTTATCCACAATTTTGATTGGCAGTAGCAATCGGTAATCGAGAGGAACGAAAATCGCAAGTAAACACTCCAAACTTGCGATTCCCGCCTACCGATTTTTACTTACTGCATACAAAAAGCATTTCTGGTCCTTTCACACCAATGGTATCGCCATACACAAGTATGCGGGTTACATAATACTTCATGCCCAATATAAGCCCCGAAAATCCTTTTTTGGCTGCCAGTGCAGCTAACAAATAGGCGATTAGGATAATTAGCTGGCACTACTACCTGCGC
>JANYEX010000049.1 GCA_025359725.1 Chitinophagaceae bacterium
ATTGCGGCATTGATAAAAAAAAGTGTTTTACTGCGTTTGTAGTTGCGGAATGCAGTAAAACGTCCGTTTTATTGCATTCCGCATTGCGGAATCGATAAAATCGCCCTACTTTATGCATTCCGCATTGCGGAATCGATAAAAACGCCCGTTTTATTGCATTCCGCATTGCGGAATCGATAAAATTGCGTTTTTTTATGTGTTCCGCATTGCGGAATCGATAAAATTGCGTTTTTTTATGTATTCCGCATTGCGGAATGCAATAAAATCATCTTACTACCTTTATTTATTTTTTTCATCAAAAAATATTTTTCATTTTTTATAAATAATTAGCTAATAGTCAGTTTATTCCTCCACCTCCACCACGTATTTATTAAAGTTGGGCCGACAACTCACCTTCCTACCTCATTTTGCTAGCTATATAATTCAAGTAGAAAAATATTTATTCATTTTCTCAAAATTTGTATCATGCCAGTTGTTCGTCCTTTTAGTCTTTTTGTCAACCGTTTTGAAGTTGCTACAAAGGGCAGTTATAGCGTTGCCGCAGCAGTAGCTACCCAGCATGTAAATAGCCTATTTACCGATAGCACCACCGTACCCATTGCGCTTACTTGCTACAACAATATTAAACCCCAAGTTCGATATTTTTCAGGCCGCACGCATTGCACATTCTTCCCAAACAGGCTCGCAAGCAGGCGATGTGCAGATTGGTTTGGAAAGCGATGTGGTGAAGATTACGGTGTAGTGGTGAATGATTAATAATAAGCCCCCAGACAGTAATATTCGGGGGTTTATTTTTTTGTAAAAACCAATGCCTCATCCCTCAAAAGCGTGCAGACTGCTTTCTATACTCCGCCTCAAGTTTAAAATTCGTGTCAAATTCAATTCAACTCATGTCAACAAACCAAACAGCAACCTACGGAGTTGCGGATATTGGCTGGGTTCTTTTACGGCACTTCCAAATTAAGGTGGGCTTCTATACCTTTGCCCTCTTTAATAATCTTAAAGCTCGAGTATGAATTTTAATATTAACGATATCCTCACCGTAACGTTTACCCTTTTTGCAGTAATAGATATTATTGGGTCTATCCCTTTATTAATTTCTCTGAGCGAAAAGATGGGGGGCATCAGGGCAATGCAAGCAACGTCTGTTTGTGGTGCTTTGATGATTCTTTTTCTTTTCTTCGGAAGAAATATTCTTCAAATTCTTGGTTTGGATATAAGATCTTTTGCCGTTGGTGGGTCGATAGTTATCTTTTTATTGGGCTTGGAAATGGTATTGGGACATGAAATTTTTAAGGCTGATAAAGATGGCAAGGCGGGCAATGTGGTACCGATTGCATTTCCGGTTATTGCGGGTAGCGGCACACTTACTACCGTTATGAGCCTAAAAGCCAACTACGACGAGTGGATTATTATGATTGGCATTATCATAAACTTAGTCTTTATTTATGTTGGTCTTCGTTCTCTTAAGGTAATAGAAAAGTTTCTGGGGCAAGCGGGACTATTAGCAATACGCAAATTCTTTGGGGTAATCCTGTTGGCGATAGCCGTGAAAATTTTTAGTAAAAACATAGGTTTCTTTGGTAAATAGATTTTGATTGCTACTGTAGGTCTATAGTGTTGCAGCAAGCAAATAAAGACTTTGTTAGCTGTAAATAAAAATACATCAGACAGAAAAAAATAACGCTGCTCGCAGTATAATATCTATTTTTGAGGGCAATGGCAAACGAGAATCTTCACACACCCGATGTATTGACAAGTGCCGATAAGGAATTTGAAAATACCATACGCCCATCCATCATTGATGAATTTAGTGGGCAGCCACAACTGATAGAAAATCTATTAATATTTATTAAGGCTGCCAAAATACGTGGTGAAGCATTAGATCATGTGCTTTTTCATGGCCCACCAGGATTGGGAAAGACGACACTTAGTAGGATTGTAGCCAACGAATTGGGCGTTAACATCAAAGAAACTAGCGGCCCAGTTATTGAAAAGCCTGGCGACCTTGCTGGACTTTTAACTAATCTGCAACCCAATGATGTATTGTTTATTGATGAGATACATAGGCTTAGCACTGTGGTAGAAGAATATCTATATGCAGCAATGGAGGATTTTAGGATAGATATAATGATTGATAGCGGTCCTAATGCCCGTAGCATACAAATAAACCTTAACCCCTTTACGTTGGTTGGTGCTACCACAAGAAGTGGGTTGCTTACTGCACCATTATTATCTCGTTTTGGTATAAAATCGAGGTTGGAATATTATGATGCCGCTACGCTTAAAAAGATTATTAAACGAAGTGCACAGATATTAAATACCAGCATTGAAGATGACGCCGCCCATGAGATTGCTAGAAGAAGTCGTGGCACTCCCCGTATTGCTAATGGTTTATTGCGTAGAGTAAGAGACTTTGCACAAGTATTAAATGATGGAAAGATTGACCTTGGTATCACCCAACATGCCCTAAAAGCTTTGAATGTTGATGAACATGGACTAGACGAAATGGATAATAGGATACTAACTGCCATCATTGAGAAGTTTAAAGGTGGCCCAGTTGGCTTAACAACAATAGCTACTGCTGTGGGCGAAGAACCAGGAACAATTGAGGAAGTATATGAGCCATTCCTTATCAAAGAAGGCTTTTTGCAAAGGACACCACGCGGTAGGGAAGCTACAGAAAAAGCATATAGTCACATGGGGCTTAAACCTTTTGTGGGCAAGCATCCAAACTTATTTGGTCAGTAATAATTGATTAGTTTGAAACGGTTGTTTTCATCTTAGTTACAACCTCAGCAAGCACTTGGTTGATTGTTTCTAAATTGTCTTCAAGTTTTGTATCATCTAAGTTGTTTTTAATATTTGCATTCTCGAATAATACTATCAATTCTTGCAGAGAAATTATATTGAGGGTATTGATTGTTTGTTTTAGTTTATGCGCTGCAAATGAAATCTTCTCCCAATCTTTTAGAGCGTAAGCCTTGTTTAAATCTTCAAGTTCTTGAGGGATTGATCTGATGTAAAGGTTTACCATGGATTGTAAGAAATTAGTATCTCTAATTCCCATAGATTCGATAACAGCGAGGTTATAAAGCATAATTGTTTTCGTTAAGATATTTTACCGCCACAATATACGCAGATTGCTTTGTCTACCACTAAGAGAGCATTTTATTTATTACCTCAAAAAGTTTTTCTTCTGTAAAAGGCTTGGTTAAACAAGCATTCATGCCGGCATTGTAATATTCCTGTTCATTACCAACCAACGCATTGGCAGTAAGCGCCACAATAGGTATGTTTGCTTTTACAGAATCCTTCATAAGTCTTATGTTTTTAGTGGATGTAACACCATCCATATCAGGCATCTGAATATCCATGAATATTAAGTCGTACTCATTACTTTCTAAAAGCTGTATGGCTTCAATGCCGTTGTTTGCAATATCTACACTAAACCCTCTGGACTCAAGTATTACCCTTGCCAAAAACTGATTTACCACTACATCTTCTGCCAACAATATTCTTTTGTGGGTAGTACCAATGGCTGTAACCTTATTCAGATTAGGGTGTAATTCTTCAGCATGAGCAGATGTTCCGCGCTTATAAGGTATTGAGAAGGTGAATGTGGCTCCAACACCTTCTGTGCTTTCTACAGAAAGCTTACCTCCCTGCATTTCTACCAAGTTTTTGCAGATAGATAAGCCCAATCCTGTGCCACCATATTTTCTAGTAGTATCTGAGGATGCCTGAACAAAAGGATCGAATATTACAGAAAGTTTATCCTGACTGATGCCAATGCCCGTATCTGTTACAGAAACCTTGAAAATTATTTCATCATTTATTTCTTTCTCAATACGTCCTCTTACAGTAATCTTTCCATTTTTAGTGAACTTTAGTGCATTACTTATTAGATTATTTAATATCTGGCTAAGACGATATGGATCACCTTTAACCAATTTATTATCACTAAAATCATAATGTAACAACAACTCTATTCCTTTCTCCTCTGCCTTGTACTGGAACGATTGGATAGTAATATTTAGTTTCTCGGCAATATTAAAATCTACCATTTCAAACTCAAATCTTCCTGAGCCTATCTTTTCAATGTCCAGAATGTCATTGATGATTACTACAAGATTATTTGCCGATTCATTAATAAGTTTCAAATAATACGTCTGATCCTCATCAAGCTTTGTACGAGCAAGCAAATCGGCAATACCAATGATACCGTGCATTGGTGTCCGTATCTCGTGGCTCATATTGGCAAGGAATATTTCTTTTACCCTTGCTGAGTCTTCTGTCATTTGCTTAGCAATCAGTAATTCTTTTTCCGCCCTTATTCTTTCTGTAATATCTTGAGAGAAGCCGATTACATAAGGCTCTTTACCAGATTCTTCTACACGGTAATTCTGGTAAAGTAGAAACAAAACATTGCCATTCTTGTGTACAACCCTAAACACTCCCCCCGCTTTTTCTTCGTTCAGTATCTTATCAAGATATTCTGGTTGGAATAAAGGCTTATCCTTCTCTGGTATAAACTCTATCAAGTTTTTATTAACCAGTTCTTCCTCCGAAAAACCAGTTGTATCGCACAAAGCAGGGTTTACTGTAAGAATTCTGCCATTTAGGTCGTGTGTACAGATAAGTGCCTGACTATAATTAAATAAATCCCTATAACTCTTTTCCTTCCGTTGCAGTTGTTGTTCTATAAGTTTACGCTCGGTGATGTTTATTCCATAACCAATTACTAGTTTTACCTCACCTTCTTCATCCAAAACCGGATGAAGATTTCTGATATGGTAATCCTTTTTCCCTTGTTTATCAATTAGCTCTTCCTCCCAATTTTTTAATTGCTTAGAAGCAATTACTTCGTTGAATTCTGCTCTTCTTTTGTTGGCAGACCTAGTGTCTTTCTTAGTATATTCATAGTAATCTTCATCCCTTTTACCTATCATCCATTGCCTTAACTCTGGATTTTTTATTGCAATTGGGTTTAAGAAAAGGTAACGATGATCTTTATCAAATACCACAATATCAGAAGGTATACTATTCAATACATTTTCATAAAACTTACGCTGTTCTTCCAGCTTTTTTTCAGTAAGCTTCTTATCGGTTATGTCGATAAAAGAAGCAAAAGCAATTTCTGTATCCCCATAATTCACCACAGTTGCCCTCATATCTACATCTATAATCGTCCCATCTTGTTTCCTCAGCTTGGTTAAACTACTAGAAGTTTCAGCATGTTTTAATTCCTCCCATCTTTTCTTCCAAGTTTCAGGGGTATGTCTAATAGATAGATCGAAAAGTGTTTTATTTTCAAATTCTTCCATACTATAACCCAATGTGTCGCAAGCGCAAACATTGTAATTGGTTATAGTACCGTCTTTCTTTATAAAATAAATTGGAATTGCTGCATTCTTCAGTGCAAAATCAACAAGCCTTAGTTGTTCTTCCAGTTTCTTTCTTTCGGTAATATCTTCTTCAAAAGCAAAAAACTGTACTACACTTCCCTTTTTATCCAGTATCGGCTGACCAGAAAGTCTTATCCAATAAGGTTGTCTTTGCTTGTTATAATTTACTATTTCACAATCAAACGACAACCCGTTGTGTATTCTATGTCTTAGGTACTTTATTGTCTCAGGGTCTGTTTCCTCGCCTTGTAGCAAGCTGCCAGGAGTACGCCCAATGGATTCTTCTAAAGTAAAACCAGTAAGGTTTTCGAAGGCTTTGTTAGCCCATTCTATCTCGCCTTTACTATCTGTAACCACTACACTATTAAATGTTTCTTTTGCAATAAGCGATAGCCTGTGCAAATCGCTCTTTTGTGCTTGTAGTTTAGATGCCAATTCTCTTGCATCGTCAGTAGCAAGTTCTTGTGCCTTAAAAGAATGCAATAAATCGATGGAAGGGTCATGAAGGGCAAAGTCTTTTAACCCAATATTAAACTTTTTCAAGTCATCCATATTAGAAAACCAAGGAGTAACTATGAACATTAAGCAATCTGTTTGCCCTATCAGTTCTACCTGCCCCCTAATAAACAAATCCTTATCGTTTGTGTGATTGATTATCAAAAGCTGATCTACCAAACTAAGTAGTCCATCAAATGATTTATCGTATTGTTCTGGTCTTCTTATAGTAAAATAATCAAAAAATGGCATACCAACCACCAAGCTGAATAGTTTGGAAATAGATTTCCCGATGCCTACAACTTTTAGCTGACGGTTAACTATAATATGAAAAGGAAATAGCTTATTAAGCTGTTCTGCATTTAAGTTAATATCCATTTTTAGCAATTATTGCCAACTCACTTTAAATATTTCGTGGTGGTCGCCGTTCTCCCTATCGTTTATCAGCTCCAACTTAACAGGGGTTTTGTATAGTTTTCCTAGTCCTTGTAACAATCCATAAACAAAATCTTTTAGTCCCGCTCTTTTAGATAAATAATGTACATACATACTGTTATGTCTTACGTCGCTAATCCGAAACTCAGGTGGTGTTAGCTTGGGATATATCAACATTATTCTGTTATGAAACGACGGAAGATTTAATAAAAAATCTTTTAAGTTGCTGCCGCCAGCTTCGAATAGGCTACCATACTTTTCCTTCCCTATTTTCAAAACCCAATATTCACCAAAGGCAGTAAATACATCAGCAATACTCAACCCTGTTTCTTCCGACACAGCAATAGCAAGAGAGTAGGTAATGCTGTCGTCATAAGGTTCATTACTAATAAAATAATCTACGTCTACGCCGCTAGATTCTTTTATAGCATGCCATTTAGTCTCTCCAAAGCTTTCTATTACCAAACTTTCAATGGCTTTGTTTACAATTCCATACATAGCAATCCGACTTTTAAGGTCAATACAACAAGGCGTTTGTTGTTTTCTAATACAATTATATGTTTTCTGATGTCGCAAAGAAAAGCATTTTAACCCGATTATACCACAAGCCGTTTAAACTAGGGGGATGAGGCTTTTTTATTGTAATTTATTAATGAGACTCGAGGGATAAGGCGTAAGTGGTGAGTGGTAAGGCAAAAAGAAAAAGGGTGCTTGAAGTATTACCATCCAAACAGCCCCTCGCTTGAAATTCATATTTCATGGTTCATACTTCGCCCCCGTACTTACTGCATACAAAAAGTAATTCTGATCCTTTTACACCAATGGTATCGCCATACACAAGTATGCGGGTTACATAATACTTCATGCCCAATATAAGCCCCGAAAATCCTTTTTTGGCTGCCAGTGCAGCTAACAAATAGGCGATTAGGATAATTAGCTGGCACTACTACCTGCGC
>JANYEX010000220.1 GCA_025359725.1 Chitinophagaceae bacterium
TTTTTTTTTCTGTCCTTTTGGGTCTTATTATTTCTCTTGTCTTTGTTACTATCAAGTCAGATGGATTCAATGCTTTTTGTACGATTTTCTTTATTATCACGGACAATAAAATATGTTGTGTCATTGCTACCGCCTGTGTTGTGTTTATTTTCTGCGGATACTTTCTATTTCCATCTTCATGATATCCTTTGGCTACCTTTTCTGCTATTGGATGTGCAAAGGCTGCTGTGAGGGTCAACAAAAAGACGTTTGCATGAAAATCCTGTTGCACTCTTGCCAGAAAAACGCTCTATCTCTATCCTGCTTTTCAATAGCTTACAGGCTTCTTCTTCATTCCATCTCAAGTGGTAGAGTTCCCTAAATACTTTATACCTATATTCCTGTGTGTCCAATAGAGAGGTACACAGTATTTCTACCTATTCTCCAGCTCAATCCTTATCAAGCGACACGTAACAGGCTTCTCCCCTTTTCCTTCATAGGCATCTAGTTTCTTGCTGTCCCGCTTGGGTAGATCAAAGGCTACCACCCGCTCTCTTTCCCCACTTTTGGTAAATTTCCTAACTTGTAGCCACAGGTCTGACTTTAGCCTGACACAAAAGTCTATTTTCTGTGCATGTAATAAATGGAGCAGCCAATAACTGGGATACCCCCTGTCTAACAACAGAAAATCCCCTTCTTTTACCTGGGTTAGGTGTCCAAGCAACAGACTGGTTTCACTACTTGCATAAGGTGCCATTGGAGCATCAATGGCTATTTGGTTCAAAACATCATATAATATGAAACCTATTGCCATCGAACGTTGACAATCCCCATTCGCCCCCATACCATGCTGCCCCAACTCTTTGATGACCGACGAGTGGTTGAGTAACAACAATAGGGGTATCCCATCAACAGCCAGTACTCGCTTGCCATACCATTTATGATAGGGTAGACCCTTGTAAAAACTCGCAACAGCCACCTCATTCAGTCTTTTGAACCAAGGGTTCAGCTTTGCCCTCACTTGGCTGAATGCACCCTTGGTAGCCTCACGGATATTGAAATCGCTATTGGACAAACTGTTCAGTTCCCTTTGAACCGAAGTCTTGAATCTAATAATCATAACAATCAGGTTAGTTGGCGTTAATAACCGTTTGCGGGTAACAATACCAATTTTAATTCTTGAGGATGCAAGATATCTTTCGGAGTCCAATTCCCTATATAAATCATTCGTAAGCTCTAGCCTAAAGTCAGTAATTTGTACAACTGTTTCCATTACTCTGTAAACTCAAATAATGGCACTCTTATCTTACAAAACAATAACCAATGACTTAATCTATGTCCTTAACTAAACGACATTGATCTTTAATTCCTTTTCCCATTTTTTCAAGCAACCCTACAACTGTTTGGTTTCGCCTGATTGATAAACACATTGAGTACCTTACCTAATTAACCAATATCCCAAAATAGATAGTACCTATTTCAAATAAAACCCTTACATTTGCATCCCAAACAAATCGCGAGGTAGAGCAGCGGTAGCTCGTCGGGCTCATAACCCGAAGGTCATAGGTTCGAACCCTATCCTCGCAACAAAAAAGAGGTTGTCTCATTATAAATGGGACAACCTCTTTTAGTTTTATATATTTTATCGCCACTAAGGCACAGAGAAAGGAAAAATGAAGAAATCATTAATTTCATTTAAATTACTCCAATTATAAGTTATGAAAGTAGGTTTTGTAAATATTTTTGGTAAGCCCAATGCTGGTAAGAGTACATTATTAAATGCACTGATGGGTGAGAAGATGGCTATTGTATCGCACAAGGTACAAACAACAAGGCATCGGATTAAAGCTTTTCTGAATAAGCCAGATGAATACCAAATTATATTTTCCGACACTCCTGGTATTATAGAGACTACCAAATATAAACTGCACGAAAAGATGATGGGTGCTGTAAAGAGTGCCTTAGAAGATGCCGATATTGCCCTACTGATAATAGATGTTAACGATAACCTAGAAGAATGCGATACTATCTTTCAAGCTTTAAAATTGACTGTTCCTGCTATTTTGATATTGAATAAGATTGATGTAGCACAAAACGGTAAGATAGCTTTGGCAGAGGCCTTTTTTAAAGAAAAGAGTTACTGTGAAAAGATAGTAAGAATATCTGCTTTACAAAAGAATCACTTGCAGAAGCTATTAGCTGCAATACTAGAAGAATTGCCTGAGGGAATGCCGTTTTATAATGATGAGGACTTAAGCGATTTACCTACTAAGTTTTTTGTGGCAGAGATAATAAGGGAAAAAATATATGAATTGTTTGGTGATGAGATACCTTATCAAACGGCGGTTATGATAAATGAATACAAAGAAAAAGAAGGTATTACTAAGATTCAGGCAGACATTGTGGTAAATAGAGATACGCAGAAATCAATCATCATTGGCGAAAAAGGTCACATGATAAAAAAGATTGGTGTTGCTGCAAGAATGGATATAGAAGAGTTTATCCAACAGAAAGTATTTTTGGAACTATTTGTAAAAGTAAAACCAAAATGGCGCGACAATGATTTAAAACTTAAAGAATTCGGATACAATTAAACGAGATATGAGTTATGAAATATGAGTAAGTAACTTATCAATCAACTCATAACTCATATTTCATATTTACATTTACAATTATGGGCGGATATACAATAGCAATAGCGGGCAGGCCTAATGTGGGCAAGAGTACTTTGTTCAATCGTTTGTTGGAACAACGTAAAGCTATCGTCGATGACATTAGCGGGGTAACAAGGGATAGACAATATGGTGTTGCAGACTGGAACGGTAAGGTCTTTAACCTGATAGATACTGGCGGTTTTGTGCCAGATTCTGTAGATATTTTTGAAACAGAGATTCGCAAGCAGGTAAAGATTGCCATTGAGGAAGCCAATGCCATTATTTTTATGGTAGATGTTACTACAGGTATTACTGACTTGGATGAGTCTATGGCAGATCTGCTTAGGCGTAGTAGTAAGCCTGTTTATTTGGTGGTGAACAAGGTAGATAATGGGCAACGTAATCTCGATGCTACAGAGTTTTACAGTCTTGGTTTTGATGTTCTTTATACTGTAAGTTGTCTAAGTGGTACAGGTACTGGAGAATTATTGGATGCTATTGTAGAACCTATTACCCCAGAAGAAACTGAGGCAGCCTCTAAAGAAGTCGAGCTTCCAAAGTTTGCCATTATGGGACAACCTAATGTAGGTAAGTCGTCTTTGTTAAATGCTATGGTAGGAGAGGAGAGGACGATTGTTAGCAATATTGCAGGCACTACTAGGGATACTATCCACACTTATTACAACCTTTTCCAGAAGGAATTTATACTGATAGATACAGCTGGTTTAAGAAAGAAGACGAAGGAAAAGGAAGACCTGGAATTTTATTCTGTAATAAGAGCCATACGTGCTATGGACGAAGCGGATGTTTGTCTACTAGTAATTGATGCTGTAAACGGTGTTACTGCGCAGGATGTAAATATATTTAGTCTCGCCACCAGAAAGGGAAAAGGTGTTGTAGTGCTGGTAAACAAATGGGATCTCGTAGAGGATAAGAAAACTAACACCGCTAGAGATTACGAAAAGCAACTGAAAGAAAGACTAGCTCCTTTTACTGATATACCCGTAATCTTTATCTCAGCTAAAGAAAAGGTTAGGATATTCAAAGTCATAGAAGTGGCTTTGGAAGTATTTGAAAGCAAAAAAAGAAGGATTGCGACGTCTGTATTAAATGAAGTAATGTTGAAGGCTATAGAATCTTATCAAGCCCCTGTTGTTAGGGGACATTTGGTTAAGATTAAATATGTTACCCAAATACCTACTCACGTACCCTCTTTTGCTTTTTTTACTAACTACCCAGATGATATTAAATTGGCTTATAAGAACTATCTAGAGAATCAATTGAGGCAAAATTTTAATTTTAAAGGTGTGCCAATTAGAATTTTCTTTAGAAAGAAATAAAATATTAGAGTAAAATTTGTCATTTAAAATGCACTTCTATCTTTACATAAATTGAAATTTGGGGCTTAAATAATAATTTCATAATAATTGTCAATATGAGAATGACTGATAATTTTACCACCTTAGCATTAGGAACTAGTCGTATGGCTTCCATGGGCTCTAAAATTTCTCAAAATGAAGCTGATCTACTTTTTAGTATTGCATTAGAAAATAACATCAGAACCATTGATACTTCAGATACTTATGGTTCAGGTGATTCAGAAAGAATGATTGGTAAGGCTATTAAATCAAACAGAAAAGATTACTTTATTATAACAAAGGCAGGCTTTCCATACATGGCATTGCCAGGTTTTCTTTCTCCTCTAAACCAAGTTGGAAAAAAAATACTTCAAAAGATAAGTTCTGAAAAAAGTTATAAAAAGGACTATTTAATCAAGTCATTACATAAAAGTTTAAAGAGGCTCAAAACCGATAGTGTTGATTGTTTCATGCTTCATGAACCTGCTGCTAACGAATTATTAAATTCACCTGATTGTTGGGGTGCGTTAACTGAAATCAAATCAAAAGGAATGTCTAAGTCTATTGGTATTTCGACCAATGATTCTGCTGCTTTAATTTTAGCTCTGAATAATGTTCCAATTGACTTTGTTCAAACTTCAATGCAATACACTTCCTCTATTTCCCCTTCTGTTTTTGATATCTGTAAAACGGGGAAAATTCCAATAATAGTAAATCAAGTATTATTCCCGCTAAAAAGATTAATTGGCAATGAGTCATTAAAAAAAGTCCTTAAGAATAACTTAAAATCTGAAAAAGATTTAATTCCCATACTGATTGCATACGCAACCTTTTCAAAAAAGGCAGACTGTGTTTTGGTAGGAACAAAGAATCCAAGCCACTTGAAAGAAAACACACGATACGAAGATTTTTCTCAAAATATGGATGAAATTTTTTTGGAAATCTCAAATTTATTATCATGATAATACTTCCAAGTGAACTAAATGACAATACTTTAGTAGAAACAGATATCTGCATAATAGGGAGTGGTGCCGCAGGGATTTCCATTGCCTTAGAAATGCTAGGATTAAATAAAAAAGTAGCCATTTTAGCTGGAGGAACTGAGATTGAAACGGTAGGTAATCAAGATTTATATAAGGGTATTATTGCCCGTGAAGGTTTTCATGAACCACTAGAGGAAAATAGAAGAAGAGCCTTTGGGGGGACCACAACTGCTTGGGGCGGGCGTTGTATTCCTTTTGATTCAATAGACTTTAAAAAAAGGGAATGGATTCCTTTTAGCGGTTGGCCATATTCATACCAAGATATAGAAAAATACCTTGCCAAGGCTACTGTAATTTGTAAAGCAGGGGCTTTTAATTTTGACGCGGTTAAAGAATTTCCAAGTGCTGGTAAAGAAATAATACCTAGTATGGATAATGAGAACATAATCTCTTCAAAACTTGAAAGATGGAGTACGCCTGTTAATTTTGCGAAAGACTACTTAAAAGACTTAACCGAATCTCTAGACATACAAGTCTTTATAGATACACATCTTACTACAATTAACACTGATGATAGAAAAGATACTGTAAGTTCTATTTTGGCTGTTACTAAAAATAAGCAAATTACCATAAAAGCTACTCAATATATACTTGCTTGTGGTGGAATAGAAAACCCTAGGTTGTTGCTTGCATCCAAAAATAAATCCCACCCCAATGGAATTGGTAATGACAACGACTTAGTAGGTAGATTTTATATGGGACACCTACTCGGTATTTTTTCAGAGCTATCCCCTAAAAATAGAAAAAGTATTCTTTTTGATTTTGAAAAGGATAAAGAAGGTGTTTATTGCAGGCGTAGATGGTGGGTAACTGAGAAGGCTCAATTCGAAAAGAAAATTGGAAATGTAATTTTCTTCTTACATAAGAATACAAACCAAGATGGCCACCGGGATGCTTTGTTTTCATTTGTATTTGTTGCAAAGTATGGTCTATCGCTAATAAAAGCTGGTTCTATTATGAAAGTAAAACAACTATGGATTCATAATAAAAAATATTTGAAAGAGCACCTGCTTATTATTTCCAAAGACGGCTGGAAACAAATTCCCGTTGTTTTGTCATTGGCAAAACAAAGATTTCAGGAGCGAAGGTTGCCTTTCATACTTCCATCTGTTCATTCTAAGACACTTGGGCTTTATTTTCAAGCAGAACAGGTGCCAAACCGTGAAAGTAGAATTACATTATCCGAAACCGATTTTGATGTCTTGAAGATACCAAGGGCTGTTGTTGATGTAAAGTTTAGCAATATTGATAAAGAAACAATCATTGAAGGGCATAAAATTTTTGTAGAGACATATTTAAACAGCAAAATAGGAGACATAAATTTTGATTTGGATAAATTGAATTCTTTTATTGAAGAACGAATCAAAAATTTTAATTCGGCAGCACACCATTTAGGGACTACCCGAATTTCGATTGATCCAACGGAAGGTGTTGTAGATGCAGACTGTAAAGTTCATGGCATCAATAATTTATTCATAGCAGGATCGTCTGTTTTTCCTACTGGTGGACATGCTAATCCTACACTAATGATAGTTGCATTAGCTCTTAAATTGGCCGACCACATAAAAAGTACTTCTCCTAATAAAGATTAAATATACTACTATCTGTTTTCAATAATAAAGAAACTGAACTTATTGCGTAAGTATTGAAATTATAGTATACACTATATAAGTTAGATTTCATTTTACATTATAGCTGAAAGAGATTTCGATGCACTACAATGAGATTAAGGAACGAAGTAGTCAGCTAAAGAATTAGATAGGGCTTGATAAAGATGTTTTTGAAGATTTACACGCTAGTTTTAATGAAACTTGGTGAATCTACATCAAGCATTTCACTCTTGATGACAATGTTCGAATCCGAGACTACCGCAAAAGGGATGATGGGGTTCTGCCGACAAGTGAGGACAAACTATTTTCACCCTGCATTATTTAAAGGCAAATACACTACAGAAACACTATGCGGCGTTTTATGGGATGTACCAGTCGCAAGCCAATATAGGGATACACTTGTTATTGGGATTGTTGCACTAGACATTGGAAACCTTGCATTAATTGCCAAGTAGGAATTCTTTGAAGATAAAGGAACTATTGCAAGGTGTTGAAAAGTTATGTATAGACGCCACAGAGCGTGAGATACAGCGTCCGTCTGGCTTTGTGCAGAGGATCGTATAGTGTAAAAAAAGATGCATAGTGCCAAGAACGCAATTATTGGTACTAAAAAGAATAGGATAGTTTACTTGAGTAAGACTTACGAGGGCAGCGTACACGACAAACGGATCATAGATGAAGAGAAATGGCAGTTCCATAAAGGAATCAAAGTGTGTTAGGACTCTGGGTTTGAAGGACATTTCCAAGAAGGTATCAACATCGAAATACCAAGGAAG
>JANYEX010000116.1 GCA_025359725.1 Chitinophagaceae bacterium
ATTGCGGCATTGATAAAAAAAAGTGTTTTACTGCGTTTGTAGTTGCGGAATGCAGTAAAACGTCCGTTTTATTGCATTCCGCATTGCGGAATCGATAAAATCGCCCTACTTTATGCATTCCGCATTGCGGAATCGATAAAATCGCCCTACTTTATGCATTCCGCATTGCGGAATCGATAAAAACGCCCGTTTTATTGCATTCCCCATTGCGGAATCGATAAAATTGCGTTTTTTTATGCATTCCGCATTGCGGAATCGATAAAAGCGTCTGTTTTATTGCATTCCGCATTGCGGAATCGATAAAATCGTTGGTTTTATTGCATTCCGCATTGCGGAATCGATAAAATCGTTGGTTTTATTGCATTCCCCATTCGCCGATGTTGGTGTTCTTCACCAACGTCTATCTACCTTGTAGATGTAGCATACTACAATTAATCACACCTATTTATTTAAAGACAGTGGTAAAGAACACCAACCTAGGCACGGTAAGTTTGATTTACCCCCAACTGAAAATAGTAAAATAATCCCTTTTCTTAAAAAATAGAAGCGTTTTTTTACTTTCAAAACTATGTTTCAAAATTTCAAAACCATGTTTCAAAATTTCAAAACCATGTTTCAAAATTTCAAAACCATGTTGCAAAATTTCAAAAAGATGCACTTTATAGTTACGAAAACACGCTATTTAAGGGTATAAATAAGCCCAAAAGGGCATTTTAAGTGTTCTTCAAAAAAATGGTTTACCCAAATATCTTGCCTTTTGGTACCATTGTTTCCGGCTGGGGGGATGGCGTGTGGCGTAGGTTTACTCTCTATGCGTACATGCTGTATTTGGTGTTAACAAAAAATGCTTATTTACCGAAAGTCGTGTGCCAGAATGCTATTAAAAGTTGTGGCATGTTCCCCTGATAAGACCACGCAGAAGCAGATGAATTTCTAATTTTATTGCCTTTCAACGAGGCAATTTATATTTTCACCGACTTTTTTCTCTTTTTAAAAACCTTCATTAATAAATGTACCTACATTTGTTTTTCTTTCATTCCTACGCTGGTTATTTTCAAACCAATCTTTTTTATAACTGTTAATTTTATTATGAATAAATGGATAGCTTTATTTACAGCAATACTTTTACTATTAGGTTACAACATTCAAGCGCAACAAACTAACCAATCGAAAGATAGTGTACTACAGGTTGCTTCTTTGGACAGGTGTATTCAATATGCTTTGCTACATAAGCCGCTTGTACAACAGGCTTTGCTTGATCAACAAACAACTGAATATACTATAAAGAGTAAGTTGGCTGATTGGTATCCGCAGATAGGTTTCAACTACAGTTTACAACATAATTTTCAGCTACCAACCTTATATACAGGTGGTAATTATATTCAGTCGGGCGCATTAAATACTTCGGCAGGGCAGTTTTCGGTTTCTCAGAATATCTTTAATAAAGATGCTTTACTAGCAAAACATTCTGCAACAGATGTACGTAAGCAATCAAAACAAAGCATAGAAAGCAATAAAATAGAGGTAGCTGTTACGGTGAGTAAGGCCTTCTACGATGTATTGCTTACGCAGAAACAAATAGAAATAGCTAACCAAACCATTGAGAGACTGCAAACAAGTTTTAAGAATGCATACAATCAGTATAAAGATGGTATTGTAGATAAAACAGATTATAAAAGAGCTTCTATATCGCTAAATAATGCAAAGGCTCAGATGAGAGGCCAGCAAGAGTTATTGAAGGCGAAGACTGCTTACCTAAAAAACGCAATGGGATATACGGCTGAGAACAACTTCGAGTTGCAATATGATACCCTACAAATGGAAAAGGAGTTGGTTGTTGATACGCTACAAAGTGTTGATTACAGCAAGCGAATTGAATACAAACAATTGTTGACGCAAAAGCGTTTGCAGGAATACAATCTTCAGTATTATAAATGGAATTATTACCCAACTATTTCTGCTTATGGCAGCTATATATTCAACTTCTTAAATAATGATTTTGCCAAACTCTACGGCACTAATTATCCATCCTCTTTTGCGGGGATACAGTTATCCTTACCCCTATTTCAAGGCAATAAAAGGGTATATCAAACTAAGTCTGCAGAACTTTCTATCAAGCGGGTAGATTGGGATTTGATGCAATTGCGCAGCACCATCAACACACAATACACGCAGGCATTGGCAGCTTATAAGGCTAATTTGAATGATTATCTTGTATTGAAAGATAACCTACAGCTAGCGCAGGAAGTATATAATACCATTCAATTACAATATAAATCGGGCATAAAAAACTATCTGGAAGTGATTACTGCCGAGACAGATTTACACTCTTCGCAAGAGAGTTACACCAATGCTTTGTATCAGGTGCTAGCATCAAAAATAGATGTTGAGCAAGCACTTGGAGTTGTGAGTTATTAGTGATTAATGTTTTCAGTAGTCAATCACTAATCGCTCATCATTAAACTTTAATCATTAAACATTAATCGTTATGAATTATAAAATACATACTCTTTCATTGTTAATTGTTCTAGCTTCTTGTGGACCAGACAAAAGCAAACAACAAACACCCCCGCCCCCTCCACCAACTGTTGGGGTGTATGAAGTGCATTCAGGCAGTTCTACCTACTTCGATTTGTATCCTGCAAACATAGTTGCCGTTAATCAAGTGGATATTAGGGCGCAAGTAAATGGTGCTATTACGGGCATCTATTTTACCGATGGACAACAAGTAACTAAGGGACAAAAGTTATATTCTATTGATGAGCAGTTATATAGTGCCAACTATCAACAGGCACAGGCCAACTTGAATGTAGCAAAAGCCAACCTTGCCAAAGCACAACAAGATGCTGATCGATACAATGATTTGGCTAAGAATGATGCAATAGCTACACAAGTGTTAGACCATGCGTTGGCAGATTTGCAAGCATCCAAAATGCAATTGAAAGCAGCAGAAGCCAATGTAAACAGTGTGCAAACTAATGTTAGGTATGCTACTATTTATGCCCCTTTCAGTGGCACAATAGGTATATCCCAAGTGAAGTTAGGAACGGCAGTTACTGCTGGTGCAATGGTGTTGAACACCGTTTCTACAGATGATCCTATTGCTGTTGATTACGCAGTAAATGAAAAGGAAATCTATAAGTTTACTCAGTTGCAACAAAAAGGATTCGATGCAAAAGATTCAATCTTTACTATTTCCTTGCCTGATGGAACGGTTTACCCAGAGTCTGGAAAGATTGCTTTTGTAGATAGGGCGGTTGATGCGCAAACGGCTACCATTAAGATAAGACTTTACTTTTCCAATGCAAAGCACCTGTTGAAACCAGGTATGACTTGCAACGTCCGTATCAAGAATAGTTCTAATGCCATGCAGTTATTGGTTCCTACCAAAGCTTTGTTCGAGCAAATGGGAGAGTACTTTGTATATGTTCTTGGTGATAGTAGCAAGGTGTCACTAAAAAGAATTAGTACAGGTGCTGTCATTAGTGATAAAATAGTGGTGAAAGATGGCTTGGTAGAGAATGATAAGATTGTGATAGATGGTGTACAAAAAATGAAAGACGGCATAACGGTGAAGGTGGTGCCATCCAAAAAATAATAAGAAAGATAGTAGATAGTAGATATGAGATAGTAGTTGAAACTCTTATGCCTTATCTAATATCTACTAACTAATAACTAATATCCAATAACTAATATTTAAGTAGCATGATAGCAGACATTTTTATCCGAAGGCCCGTCACGGCTATCGTTATATCCATAGTAATAATAATGTTGGGTACTATTGCCATACTCAATTTGGCAGTGAGTCAGTACCCAGATATTACCCCGCCTACCGTACAGGTTACAGGTAGTTTTACTGGTGCGGATGCGCAGACTGTTGAGCAGACAGTTACTACCCCTATTGAAACACAAATAAATGGTACACCAGGGGTTGACTACATTCAAAGTAATAGTACTAGTGATGGTAAAACAACGATTACTTCTACCTTAAAGATTGGTACCAACCCGGACATAGCTGCACTGGATATTCAGAATCGTGTGGGTATTGCAACGCCACCTCTTCCTGATGATGTAAAGCGTTTGGGATTGATTACCCGTAAGCGTAATCCAAGTATCTTGATGTTGGTTGCCATTTATGCACCCAACGGTTCTCACAACGTAACATTTCTCGATAACTACACCAATATTTTTGTAAGAGATGCCTTGCTTCGTGTACCCGGTGTGGGTGATATTTTTAGTCGTGCAGATGATTTTAGTATGCGTATCTGGTTACAGACTGATAAATTGGCCAGGTTAGGTATCACTGCTAATGACGTAGTAGCTGCATTACAAGAGCAGAACTTACAGATAGCTGCTGGTTCTGTTGGAGCACCTCCGCAGGATAAGGTGCAGTCTTTTGAATACAATGTATTTACCAATAGTAGATTGAATAAGGTAAGTCAGTTTGAGAATATCATTGTTAGAAGTAAACCCGGTGATGCCAACGTAGTTTACCTGAAAGATGTTGCCCGTGTGCAATTAGGTAAGTTTAGTTATAGCAGCAATTCATTTGTGGATGGCAAAAGGGCTTCTTACTTATTGGTTTATCAAGCACCCGGTAGCAATGCGTTGGACGTGGCAAAAGGCATTTACGCGACAATGGATAGAATGAAGAAATCATTTCCTAAGGACATTGATTATGTAGTGCCTTTCGAGAGTGTTTCTGTGGTGCAAGTATCTATTAGCGAGGTGGTTACTACCTTGTTAGAAGCCTTGGCGTTGGTAGTGTTGGTGGTGTTTTTATTCCTGCAAAGTTGGCGCGCCACCATCATTCCTGTGTTGGCAATTCCGGTGGCTATCATTGGTACGTTTGCCTTCTTTTTACCGTTAGGGTTTACCATCAATACCCTTACTATGTTCGGCTTTGTACTAGCTATTGGTATAGTGGTAGATGATGCAATTGTGGTGGTAGAAGCGGTGCAACATTATATGGATCACGAAGGATTATCGTCCAAAGATGCTACTACCCAGGCAATGAAAGATATATCCGGACCAGTTATCGCCATTGCGTTGATATTGGCGGCGGTGTTCGTTCCCGTTGGTTTCATTCCGGGTATTGTGGGTAGGCTGTATCAACAGTTTGCTATCACCATTGCTATTTCAGTATTGATTTCCGCTTTTGTCGCTTTGACTCTTACCCCTGCATTGTGTTCTTTGTTTCTTCGTCCAATGAAATTAAACAAGGAATCTAGGGGATTGAATAAATTCTTTTATGTTTTCAACCGCTGGTTTGCTCGTACCACTTATGGTTATTCCAAAGGGGTGCAGCAGTGTATTAAGGGTGCGCCTTATGTTATGGTTTTGCTTGTTTGCTTATATGTAGGCACAGGATTTATGTTTAGATCTAAACCTACGGGATTTATTCCTACGGAAGATGAAGGCCGTATCTACGTAACATTCGAGCTTCCCGAAGCATCTTCAACAACGCGTAGTTTAGAGGTATTGCACGCAGTAATGGACACCTTGCAACACACGCCTGGCATCAGACACTTTGCCGCTTTGGGTGGGATAAATGCTATTACCCTTGCTAGCAAATCTAACAGTGCTGCTGTGTTTACCTCTTTGACACCTTGGGGTGAAAGAACGGTTGACTCATTGAAATTGCAAGGTATCATCGCTACACTACAAAGGAAGTTTGCCAACATCAAGGGGGCTAATATCATTGTTATATCACCCCCAGCTATACCTGGTTTGGGACAGAGTGGTGGTTTTACTTTTGAATTGGAACAGAAAGAAAGTACGGATGACATCAAGCAATTTGAGAAGGTTGTACAAGCCTTTGTTGCCGAAGCCAATAAACGCCCCGAGATAGGTCGTGCATTTACTTTCTTCACTGCCCGCACGCCTGGTTACCAAGTAGATTTGGATAGGGATAAGTGTAAGAAACTTGGTTTGTCTGTAAGCGATGTTTACAATACGATGCAAACATTTCTGGGTAGCCGTTACATCAATGATATGACCCTTTACGGACGAACATTTAGGGTAGTAGCGCAAGCTGATAGTGTTTTCAGGGGCGACATTAGTAATATGAATCAATATTATGTGCGTAATCAACAGGGCACGATGGTGCCTTTGAGTACTTTGATTACTTATAAAATGACGGAAAGTGCACCGCTTATTTCCCATTATAATCTCTTTAGAACTGCCGAAATAAACGGTACTGCCAAGGATGGTTACAGTAGTGGACAAGCCCTTGATGCCTTAAAAGAGGTTGCTGCCAAGGTACTGCCTACAGGTTATGGCTATGAGTTTTCGGGTTTGAGTAGAGAAGAGTTGAATGCGGGCAATAGTACTATCATCATCTTTAGCTTATCCATTGCGTTCGTATTCTTGTTCCTTGCAGCGTTGTACGAAAGCTGGTCTGTTCCTTTTTCTGTGTTGTTAGCGGTACCTATTGGCGCCTTCGGCGCCATCCTCACCCTCACCCTTATCCCTCGTTTGGCTAACAACGTATATGCACAAATAGGCTTGGTTACCTTAATTGGATTGGCAGCTAAGAACGCCATCCTGATAGTAGAGTTTGCCAAAGAAAGGGTGGACAGCGGAACAGATATAGTGTCTGCGGCGTTAGAAGCGGTGAGGTTAAGGCTTCGTCCCATCATCATGACTTCCTTTGCTTTTATATTGGGTGTATTACCACTAGTTTTTGCCGAAGGAGCAGGTGCAGTAGCCAGAAGCACCATTGGTTGGACTGTATTTGGGGGTATGCTAGCCGCTACTTTATTAGCCATCTTTGTAGTACCAGTATTGTTTGTATTAATATCTAGACTATCATACAGCAAAGAAAAACTAGCGGAATTGAAAGCTAAGAAGGAAGCATTTTTGGAAGATACGCACTAGAGGAGATATGAGTGATGAGTGATGAGTGATGAGTGATGAGTGATGAGTGATGAGTGATGAGTGATGAGTGATGAGTGATGAGTGATGAGTGATGATATATATTAGAAGATATACTTAACAAAACACCCACTTCAAACTAATGAAGTGGGTGTTTTACTTAAAACCTATTACTTAGTACTTACAACCAAATATTAATAACGGTAAGAATCTGTTTTGAATGGTCCGTTTTGAGCGATGCCTAAGTAACCAGCTTGTTCGGCAGTTAACTCATCCAACTCAACACCAATCTTAGAAAGGTGTAAACGGGCAACTTTCTCATCCAATACTTTTGGTAACACATAAACTTTATTCTCGTAAGCAGCTGCGTTAGTCCAAAGTTCTATCTGAGCCAATGTTTGGTTGCTAAAAGAAGCACTCATTACAAAACTCGGATGACCAGTGGCACAACCTAAGTTTACCAAACGACCTTCTGCCAAAATGATTACATCCTTACCATCAATATTGTAGATGTCCACTTGTGGTTTGATGGTATCTTTTGTATGACCATAGTTTGTATTCAACCAAGCCATATCTATTTCTACATCAAAGTGACCGATGTTACAAACGATAGCCTTATCTTTTAGTACACGGAAATGCTTTTCTGTAATCAAATCTCTACAACCAGAAGCAGTAACAATAATGTCAGCTTCGGCAGCAGCTTTAATCATAGGCTTAACTTCGTAGCCATCCATTGCAGCTTGCAAAGCACAGATAGGATCTACTTCAGTAACGATTACACGGCAACCAGCACCAGCCAAAGAAGCAGCAGAACCCTTACCCACATCACCATAGCTACCTACAACAGCAACTTTACCAGCCATCATAACGTCAGTAGCACGACGGATAGCATCTACCAAACTCTCTTTACAACCATATTTATTATCAAACTTAGACTTAGTAACTGAGTCGTTTACGTTGATTGCAGGAATAGGCAATGTACCTTTTTCCATCCTTTCATACAAACGGTGTACACCAGTAGTTGTTTCTTCGCTAAGACCCTTAATGTTTGCAATCAATTCAGGGTAAGTATCAAAAACCATATTGGTTAAATCGCCACCATCATCCAAAATCATGTTCAACGGACGGTCAGCACCACCAAAGAACAATGTTTGCTCAATACACCAGTCAGCTTCTTGTTGGGATTGACCTTTCCAAGCAAAAACACCAATACCAGCAGCAGCAATAGCAGCAGCAGCATGATCTTGTGTAGAGAAAATATTGCAAGAACTCCACTTAACCTCCGCACCCAAAGCAACCAATGTTTCTATTAATACAGCAGTTTGGATAGTCATGTGCAAACAACCAGCAACCCTCGCACCTTTTAGGGGTTGGCTAGGTCCATATTCTGCACGGATAGACATTAATCCTGGCATTTCGGCTTCAGCCAAACGGATTTCTTTTCTTCCCCACTCAGCTAGGCTGATGTCTGCTACCTTGTATGGTAACGTAAAATTGATAGATGATGTTAATGTAGACATATTTATTATTGTTTAGGTTGCAAATGTATATTTGTAGAACAAAATAATATGTTATCATTATTATTTGGAATAGAATAATATCATTTACTTAATTCATAGAATATAAATACATTAAAACATGGCAAAAGCACTAGGAAAAGAACAAACAGCTACCGACAATATTAGCATCGACGATAAAGACTTGGCAATATTGAGTTTATTGCAACGAAATGCAAAGATGACGGTAAAGGAAATAGCCGATTTGGTACATCTTAGCACCACACCCGTACACGAACGCATTAAAAGGATGGAGCAAACTGGGGTGATAAAGCAATATGCCACCCTTGTTGACTACGCCAAAGTAAAGAAGGGATTGATGGTGATATGTTATGTGTCGCTAAGGCAGCACGATAAGAAAGAGGGAGCTAAGTTTATTCAGCGGATACAGGAAATGAATGAGGTAATAGAGTGCTACAACATCTCTGGCGAGTTCGATTTTATGTTAAAGGTCGTTGCTGCAGATATGGACGACTACTACGATTTTCATGTAAATAAACTAAGTCAGGCAGAGAATATTGGGCATGTGCAGAGTGTATTTGTGATGGGGATAATAAAGCAGACGCACGTGGTGATAGGGGGGTAGTTTTGTGCAATGGCGAGTTATTATCATTACCCAAATGCACCTTAATAGTACAATTCAGCAAGTCCTGCGATGCACCCGAGGTACATAAGTGATGCACCCAAGGTACATAAGTGATGCACCCAAGGTACATAAGTGATGCACCCGAGGTACATAAGTGATGCACCCAAGGTACATAAGTGATGCACCCAAGGTACATAAGTGATGCACCCAAGGTACATAAGTGAT
>JANYEX010000145.1 GCA_025359725.1 Chitinophagaceae bacterium
ATCCAACCTTGTTGCATTTATAAGACTCAACCTATTCGTAAAGATTGGATTACAGTTGTGACTTGATAAGCCCTTTGAAGAACATATTGAGACAGATAAAATTAGCCCACAAGGGGGCTTTTTTGAAAGGTATAATAAATATGAGTACCAAAATGGAAAATAACGTGCCCTTAAACCCTTTAGGACATTATTGGTTTATTGTACAAAAGAACTAAACCGAAATTTCTACTAGACATTATATAATTTAGAAACTGTATTGCATTTTAAAGTTGGGGAGTGTGATTTAATTATGCGGGGGTACTTAATATCAAATACTATGTGCTTACGATGCCTATGTGGTAATTTTTAAAACGTTGCATACCTAATGATCCTTACCCACTTACTCATTTTTGGCTTCATAACAACTATCTTATTATCTTGCGTGCCTTATGCTTAGTGAAATTAAAGAACAACCGATAATTTTAATTACAAATGACGATAGCATTGCCGCACCTGGTATTAAGGCTTTGGCAGAAGCTGTAAAAGATTTAGGGAGAGTGGTAGTTGTGGCCCCTGATAAGCCCCAAAGTGGTATGGGACACGCCATTACCATTGGGTATCCGTTGCGTTTGCACGAAAGTTTTTTGATAGATGGGGTTGAAGCGTACACTTGTAGCGGCACCCCTGTAGATTGTGTTAAACTTGCAGTTGATAAAATCCTTCATAGAAAACCAGATATATGTCTCAGTGGCATTAACCACGGCGCCAACCACAGTATCAACGTAATTTATAGCGGAACGATGAGTGCTGCGATGGAAGCTGCTATTGAACGCATCCCTTCTGCGGGGTTTTCTATCTTAGATTATAGTATGGAGGCAGATTTTTCGGCTGCTAAGGTTTATGCAAGAAAGATTGCGGAGTTTATGCTTAAAGCTGACCCAAAACAGCACCTTTTGTTGAATATAAACTTCCCTATTCTTCCAGAAGGATTGATTAAAGGCGTTAAATTTTGCAGACAAGCGAATGCTAAATACGAAGAACGCTTTCTGGAGAGGGAAGATCCGCACAAAAAGACCTATTATTGGTTAACTGGCGACTTTATTAACTTTGATGAGGGGGAAGATACAGATGTGTGGGCATTGGCAAATGACTATGTTAGTATTGTTCCTGTTCAGTTTGACCTGACAGATTACAAATTGAAAAAAGAATTAGAAAATAACTGGAATTTATAATCATGTTTTTAAAGAACGATAATTTAATACTCGGATTAATACTCGGATTTTTAGCACCATTTCTAGGTATCGTAATCTTTTATTTCCTAAAGTTTAGCGGTTTTACCTTTAGTGAGTTTCTGCAAGTGATGGTTATGTGGAAAACCTTCTTTACGTCTGTAATAACCGTGTCGCTTATCATGGATGGTGCCCTTTTTACCTTATATATAAACACAAATAAAGACCAAACCGCCCGTGGAATCTTTATTGCCACCATGATTTACACTATTATCTGCTTGATATTGAAGTATGCACTATAGCGAAGACATTGAATATAAAATACGAAGTTCTCAGTTAAAAGTTCATGTTTCCATTCTGTATTATCCCACCGCCTATTACATCGTTGCCTTCATAAAAGACAGCGCTTTGCCCAGGGGCTATTCCTTTTACGTTTTCATGAAAACGAATACTCAACCCATCATCGCTATTATACAGGCTACTTAAAGCACCTTTATCTTTATACCTAATCTTGGTTAGTGATACCATGCCATCGGTGATACCATCATATTTAACCCAATTTATCTTACCCACCTTTACTTCATTCTTGTCTAAGTCCGATTCTTCACCAAGGGTAACCGTATTGGTTTCTGGGTTTATCTTAGTAACATAAGCTGGTCTGCCCAGTGCAATCTCTAATCCTTTTCTTTGCCCAATAGTATAAAAAGGATACCCTTTATGCTTACCCAATCGTTTTCCTGTTTTATCTACAAACCAACCACCGTCTACCTTTTCTTCTAGTCCATCCACACGGCGTTTCAAGAAACCCCGATAGTCATTATCAGGCACAAAACATATCTCGTAACTCTCACTTTTCTTTGCTAGTTCAGGATACCCCATATCCAAAGCCATTTGCCTAATGGCAGTCTTTCTATATTTCCCCAAAGGCATTATTGTGCGGCTTAGCAACTCTTGGTCTAGCCCCCAAAGCACATAACTCTGATCTTTTGTTTCGTCCAATCCCTTGCTTATTACATATCGCCCATTGGTGTGCTGCCTCACTTCTGCATAATGCCCTGTAGCAATCCATTGACAATCTAAAGCATTGGCTCTCTTCAATAAAGCGCGCCATTTAATATGTGTATTACACATAACACAAGGGTTAGGTGTACGTCCTGCAAGATATTCTTCTACAAAATTCTCTATTACAAAGTCGCCAAACTCTTCTCGTATGTCTAATATAAAATGAGGAAATCCATTATCCACAGCCGCCTGCCGTGCATCATTAAAGCTATCTATATTGCAACACCCCGTCTCCTTACTACTGGCATTGCTCGTAGCATAATCCCATGTTTTCATGGTTATTCCTATCACTTCATACCCCTCGTTGTGCAACATAAGGGCAGTAACAGTACTATCTATTCCGCCACTCATCGCCACCAAAACTTTCCCCTTTGTACTCATTATTTTATTTATCAGTTACCAATCCATTTACTATAAGAAATCGAAGGTAACGGTAATCCTCAAGATTTATTATCAACTAAGTCAGCTATCAACTAATCATTTCCTAAACCGACAATTATTATTAGCCTGCCACAACCCTTTTATAATTCGTTTTATCCAACTATACTAACGAGAATCGCTGGATATAAAGACAGTAAACTTTGCAAACTTTACTAAATACTTTCCAAAGTATTTCCATTGGTTTGTACCTTTTTCATCACCATACCCTTCCTCAATTCATTGGTCATAACTAAAAAAATACATTAAACGTTAATGAATTAACCATTCATACATTTTTTTTGTTTCGTAACTCGTACAAACTATTTTCGGGACTTAACAAAACAAAAAACATGAGGTTATTTAAAAAGACTTTACTGGTTCTATCCTTTGTGGTTTTTTCAGTTGCAACCACTAGAGCGCAACAAACCAGTAAGTATGATCAGCACAAAGTATTCAATCCAATTTTTTACACAACTGATGGCAATGAGTACCGCACTGCTGGTGGCGAGCCAGGCGTTAAATATTGGCAAAACAGAGCAGACTACAAAATTGATGTTTCGTTGGATACGGTTACCAATAAAGTAAGTGGTATTGCTAGTATAAATTATACTAATAACAGTCCGGGTAGATTGCCGTTTGTATGGTTGCAAGTTGATCAAAACATTTACAAAGAAGATTCTAGGGCTGAGTTAACGAGCCCGGTTACTGGTGGAAGATTTGCAGCTAAAACTTTTACCAATGGTGATGATATAAAATCTATTACTATCATTCAGAATGGGAAGGCAGTAAAAGCAGATTTTTTGGTGAATGATACCCGTCTTCAAATCAAACTAAAAGATACGTTGCAAGCAAGTGGTGGCAAATTGACCATCAAAATAGCGTATGCTTTTACGCTACCAGAGTATGGAACTGACCGTTGCGGTAGATTGAATACACAGAATGGATGGATATTCGAAGTTGCCCAATGGTATCCTAGAATGGAAGTGTATGATGATGTCCTAGGTTGGAATACATTGCCCTATCAAGGTGCTGGCGAGTTTTATTTGGAATATGGCAATATAGATTACACCATCACTGCCCCAGCTAATATGGTTGTGGTAGGTTCTGGCGAATTGGTTAACCCTACCGAGGTCTTGACTGCTGCAACTATTGCTAAGTTGAATAAAGCTAAAGATAGTGATACAACTGTAACCATCAAAAGTGAAAGCGATTTATCTGGCACTTCTTTTTATCCAAAGAAAACTTTGCTTACTTGGCATTTCTTCTGCAAGAATACAAGAGATGTGGCATGGTCTGCCTCAAAAGCTTTTGTTTGGGATGCAGCAAGAATAAATTTGCCGAGTGGCAAAAAAGCATTGGCACAATCTGTTTATCCTGTTGAGTGTAAGGGCAACGATGCGTGGGGAAGAAGCACAGAATACGTGAAGAATTGTATAGAATTATATTCTGATGAGTGGTTCGAGTTTAGTTATCCAGTGGCTACTAACGTTGCGGGTAATGTGGGCGGTATGGAATATCCAGGTATTGTGTTTTGTGGTTACAAAGCAAAGACAAGTGAGTTGTGGGGGGTTACTAACCATGAGTTTGGTCACAACTGGTTCCCGATGATTGTAGGTAGTAATGAGCGTAAATATGCTTGGATGGATGAAGGGTTTAATACCTTTATTAATGGTGTAGATACGAGAGTATTTAATAAGGGAGAATATGACGAAAAGGAGGATGTGCAAGGAATGGCTAAGAATATGTTTGGCGACAAGATGGATCCGATAATGAATATCCCTGAAGTTATTCAAGCTGGTAACCTTGGCAATGCTGCGTATGAGAAACCTAGTGTAGGACTAAACATTTTGCGTAATTATGTATTGGGAAAAGAACGTTTTGATTATGCTTTCAGAACTTATGTAAAACGTTGGGCATTTAAACACCCTACCCCTTGGGATTTCTTTAGAACCATGGAAAATGTTTCTGGTGAAGATTTAAGTTGGTTCTTTAGAGAATGGTTTTACACTAACTGGAAGCTGGATCAGGGTGTAAAATATGTACAATATATTGATGATGATGAAAAGAATGGTGCATTAATAACTATAGAAAATCTGGAAGAAATGGCGTTGCCTGTAGTGCTCGCCATTAAGCAAGCCAACGGAACAACGGATACCATTAAATTGCCCGCAGAAATATGGCAACGTGGGGGTACATGGACGTTCAGGTATAAATCTACTTCCAAAATAACAAACATAACCATTGACCCAAACCATGACTTTCCAGATATTAATACTTCAAACAATGTGTGGGTTGGAAACATCAAACCTGTAACAAAAGGAACTACCGCTAAGGGTATTATAGATAAGTACATTGCTGCAATTGGTGGTACAAGTAAGCTTAAGACAATAACCGATTTCTACGAAACAGCTGCTGGCAGCATACAAGGCGTAGAAGTTTTGATGACTGTAAAACAAAAAGCACCAGATAAATATTACCAAGAGATAACAGTGCCATCAATGAGTATGACGCCTCTTAAAATAGTGGTTAATGGAGATAGTATCCTCGTTGTACAGAACGGACAAAATGTACAATTGCCTGATGATAGAAAAATTGATTTCAAGACTAGGGCAAACATATTTCAGGAATTATATCTTGATACAGCCAAACTAACTATAGGGCCTAATTTGGTTACAGTTGGTGAGTCTCTTGCTTATGTAGTGATAGAAGATAAAGGTGATAATGGTATTGTAAGACGTTATTACGATGAGAAAACGGGGCTTAAGGTAAGGGAAGTAGTAGAAAAAGATGGAACAAGTAATACGACCGACATCAGCGATTATAGGGATGTAAGCGGAGTAAAGATTCCTTATGATAAGAAGAGTGATTTAGGAAACTATCATATTGACTTTAAGGCAAAAGAGGTGAAATTAAACGCTAACCTTACCAATGATAATTTTAAATAGGTAAGTAATTTATCTTTCCAAAAGTATACAGCCAACGTTATGTCGCGAGGATATAACGTTGGCTGTTTTCATTATTAAACTAACCTGAAATCCTTGTTTCGGTAACCTTTTTTCTTTCCTTTGAATATGTTTTCCAATCCCAAATTAAACTTCCGTAGGTTTGCCACCAATGCAAGAGACTAATTTTACAATAGAAACAGTGCTTTCCAATCTTAAGATTGACGCACTTAATGAGATGCAAGAGGCATCGATAACAGCCAATAACGAACATCATAATGTGGTATTACTTTCCGCCACAGGATCGGGTAAAACACTCGCTTTTTTGTTGCCAGTGCTACAGTTATTGGATGCTGCTAACAAGCAAACACAGGCTTTGGTAATAGTACCATCGAGAGAGTTGGCACAGCAGATAGAAGAAGTATTTAAACAAATGGGTACTGGACTGAAAATTACCAGTTGCTATGGTGGACACAAGCGCGAAACCGAGGAAAACAACCTTATCCAGCCACCGGCTTTGGTTGTGGGTACGCCAGGAAGGTTAGCAGACCATATTCGCAGGGGTAATCTTACCATAAATTCCATTACTACCTTAGTGTTGGACGAATTTGATAAATCTTTAGAATTAGGCTTCCAAGAAGAGGTTTCTTTTATTGTTAATAGCCTTCCTTCGGTTAACAAAAGAATACTTACCTCGGCAACAGAAACGGTTGATATTCCCGATTTTATTGGTCTGACAGATGCTGCGCGCCTAAACTTCCTACCTACCGAAAAGGACACGACTAATAAACTAATAGTTCAGAAAGTACTATCCCCAGAAAGTGATAAAATAGATACACTTTTCAAGTTGATTTGCTATCTGGGCAATCGTTCTACCATAGTATTTTGTAACCACAGGGAATCAGTTAACCGTACCAGCGATTTATTGACCAAACTAGGTATCACCAACGAATTTTATCATGGCGCACTAGAGCAACAAGAGCGTGATAGTGCCTTATGTAAGTTTAGAAATGGCACTGCAAACGTTTTAATAACAACAGACCTTGCCTCTAGGGGGCTAGATATTCCCAATATCCGGTTTATTATCCATTACCACCTGCCAGCTACGCAAGATGTATATGTGCATCGTAACGGAAGGACAGCGAGGATGGATGCCAGCGGTACAGCCATCGTCATACTGTCGCCAACCGAAACTCTGCCCGCCTTTATAGAAGATGACGTTCAGGAATTGAATGTTCCTGCAAAGAGCCCATTGCCCGAAAAGCCAAAGTGGTCAACGCTGTTTATCGCCGCAGGCAAAAAAGATAAAGTAAATAAGATAGATATTGTAGGCTTTTTATCCAACAAAGGACAGCTAGACAAAGATGATATAGGGTTGATAGAAGTAAAAGATTTCTTTGCTTTCGTAGCCGTAAAAAAGAATAAGGTAGGAAACGTATTGCAGCTAATAAGAGATGAAAAAATAAAGAATAAGAAAGTTAAAATAGAGATAGCTAAATAGAGAAAAAGGATTGTACTAAAAAAGGTTGCCAACTACTTAATTGTAGTGGCAACCTTTTTTGTATGCTAAACAAGAGTCAAACTATTTAACCTTTATTACTTTTTTGTTAAGTACACTGTTGCTACTTGTAATATTTACCGTGTAGATACCAGAACCCAAAGAATTGAACTTAGCTACAGAAAAAGAATTTAACCCTTTAGTTGCTTGTACCTTTTGACTAGACTCCAGTATTAAATCCACTTATTTTAACCCAAAAGCTTATGCTTGCTTTAGTTCCCATTCGCAAACTAGCACTGTTAGGAATGTCTATGTAGTTACTACCATTAAAACGGTAGGCACTATTGGCATTACCAAACCTATCGGTTGTTAATGTTGCATTGTTGAAAATGGGATTGTTCTTATTGCCACTAAAATCGTTCGCATTTCCCGAAAAAGGATAGTATGCCACTAATCCACTACTAAGGTTTACTTGGGCTGACACATGTAAGCTTGTTACGATAAGAATAATAAACAATGTAGTGTTTAAAATCGCTTTGGTAAAATTTTGTTTCATAAAGATTTGTTTAGGTGTAGCAAAATAAAGGAAAAATTTCTATTGTTTAAATTATTTTCTCAAACCACAATTATAGCCTTTTCTTAATCATCAATAGTTTGTAACTAACTGTAAAGCAGTAATATAAATAATAATAAAAGTTTTTTATTTTCAATAATTTATAGTATAAAACTAAAATTATAAAATAATAATTATTCCATATTGATTGAAAGAGTAGTAAATTACATTTTTTTAATAAAAAATGCATACTAAAATAAATTACAAATGTCTAGAATTAATGAACCAGTAAGTTTCAAAGAAAAGATAGCCGAACAAACGGCTTGCTACAAAAAGCACCAAAATGATGCTGGTGCGAGTGTTTTGAATCTTTACCTTACCGAAAACAATATTGACTTTGCAGCAGATGTTGCCGCAGGGGCAGCGGCGGTGGTGTTAGATAGTAGTGCTACCAGCCTAATATGGCTTAGCGAAAAAGCTACCAAAGACAGGGATATTAGCTACGAACCTGTATGGAAAGAAACTATTGCGGGGGTGCAGTTTCTAAAAAAATTGTACAAAACAAATACGAAGCAACTAACTGATTGGGGTGTACCTATTGATGTAAATGGCAATATTGATTATCCAACCCCATTTACCGATAGAGTCGCCATCAGTAAGGCTGTAATAACCAAGCACAATTCTTACATTTCGCCAGCCATCAGTCCCTTGCTGCTGTACATAACTACCAACAATGTTAATATAACCAATATGTCTGCCGCTATTGTTTCTTCTTTGGCTACAGACATTATCCGAGAAGAGCGAAAAGCAGATTCTGTAAAAGCTACGCAGGATAGAGATATTAAATTTGCAATACCTTATCAAAATCTTAAAAGCATCGGTGGTTTTTTGATGGTTTTATATCCTAATAACCCAAAAGATGTGGCATTGTGGGGCTTTGACGAGGTAGATACACTAGTACCTGAAACGTTAAGAACCGTTACGCTTTTACCATTGAAGAGTAAAAAGATTACTGGAATTAAACTTGGCTCAGTCCTTAAAAATGATGGTACAAAAGATATTAGCTTTACAAAAGGAAAAAAAGGATTAGGCGCAGTTACACTTGTACCCGCAGGAACAGAATTGGGGATGAACAAAGGATGTAGCGTAATTATTGTTACTAATCCTGCAACGATTGGAAAAGCAATTGTTAAAGTAACAATCAAATAAATTTTACCCAAAAGCAATAGTAACAGACTGTAACAAATGATTTTTTCCGAATAAATTGTATCTATTTACCTGCTAAGAAATAGCATCTTAGGTTTTTTTTATACCATTTGGAACACATTTTATACCATTTACAAGACGATTTATACCATTTACAAAACAATTCATACCATTTAAGAGATAATTAGTACCATTTAAGAGACAATTAGTACCATTTCCAAGACAAATTCTCGAAAAAAAGTCTTGGAAATGGTATTTTTTGTGGCACAAATGGTATTTTATAAGGCGCAAATGGTATTTTGAGGGGGATAAATGGTACAAATTTGGTTGAAAATACATACGCTTATCCATCTTTCAGAAACAACTAATTTACAAATAGTACTAGATTATTAAATTATTGATTGAACCCATTTTAAAATTATGTTTGCACGGTTATAAGGATTCAGGTTTAAGATATTTCGCCCCAAAGTGCCACGTTTATGATTAATTCAGATTTCAATCCCTCATTATCACATCCTTATTACTTTATAAGAAAAGGATTACTGGAAAAAATAAAATCACATGCTCATTATTTACAAGGGAAATTATTAGACTTTGGATGCGGTTCTAAACCCTACAAAGCCTTATTTGGTCATGTAACTTCTTACACTGGGGTTGATTTTTATAACGAAGGACACCCTCACGCAAACGAACAAATAGATTTTTTTTATGATGGTAAGAGTTTGCCTTTTACTGATAATTCTTTTGATAGCATTTTTGCTAGTGAGGTTTTTGAGCACATTTTTAACCTAAACGAAATATTGCCCGAGCTAAACAGGGTGCTAATAATTGGTGGCAAAATGCTTATTACCTGTCCTTTTGTTTGGCCAGAACACGAAAAACCTTACGATTATGCCCGCTACACCTTATTTGCCCTAAAACACGAGCTTGAAAAGAATGGATTTGAGATAGTTACCACTGATAAGGCGGGGGATTATTTTTCTACCATAATGCAAATGCGTATTGCCTATTTACACGATGTATTACTACCCAAACTAACACTTCCGTTTTTGGTTTCGTTGGCAAAAGCTATTCTTATTCCTCTGGTAAATATTTATGGAATTGCGCTAGGCAAAATTTTACCTAAGAACAGTGGGTTATATCAAAACAATATTGTTGTTGTACAAAAGATGAGATAATGAAAATTGCTTACACAGTTTGTTCGCTAAATAGATTGGGGCAAATAATAGTTTTAGGAAAATCTCTTTTAAAATATAATCCAGACTATACGTTTATAGTTGGATTGATGGATGAGGTTAATGATAGGATTGACATAACAGTTTACCCAGAATTTGAATTTATAAACCTATCCAAGCTTGCCCTTAATGACGAAAAAGAACTTACAACACAGTACACACCCTTCGAGTTGAGTTGTGCCCTAAAATCTTATTATGCCAATTTCATTTTGGGTAAATATAATCCCGATTTGTTATTGTATTTTGATACAGATATGTGCATTTACTACTCTTTAGAAGCAATTGAAAACCAATTATCTATTAATCCTATTTTATTATCACCACATTATGTAATTCCTATTCCAGATGATGGCAAATATCCTATGGAACGGGATGTACTTAACTCTGGTTTATATAATGGGGGGTTCTTTGCGGTTAAAAATACGATTGTAGCGAAGGAATTTTTGCAATGGTGGCAGCAACGGGTAGCTACACAGGGGTATAATAACGTATGCGAAGGGATGATGGTAGATCAGTTGTGGCTAAACCTAGTGCCTTTATACTTTAAAGAAACGGGCTTTCTGCAACACCCAGGTTGCAATGCTGCCTATTGGAACCTGCATGAGCGAAAATTAGAGATAACTAGCAATGGTTTTTTTACATTGAGCGGTAAGCCCCTATTATTTTTTCATTTTAGTGGTTATTCGCCATCACAAAAAGATAAACTATCCAAACATCAGAATAGATTTTTATTAGATAATGATACTATACTGAAAAAGCTTGCGGATGACTATGGCAATCAGCTAACAGCCAACAATTTTGAGGATTATCTATCAATACCATGCTTATACGGAAAGCAACAGGCACAAAAAAAGCACCATCCAATAAAGTTGGTGCTAATTAATTTTCTAGCTTCCATTGGTTATAAGCTAGAGCCAATACGGAAGTTGTAAAAGAAGGAATTATTTAATAATTTTTATAACTATTACTACATTGTAGTCTATCTCGCAGTTGCTACTAAAAAGAATTTCCCAATTGAAACCGTAGTCTTTTGCTATTTCACCTAAACACTTTATCATATAATCGAATCCCATGTTCTTGTGTACATGGTATTGGTTTAATACTTGTCCTGTTGCGTTGCAGATAGCTTCGTATTTGGGTTGATCTGGAAACACTAATATCACATTTCCGCCGCTTTTAGTAATTCTTGCAAAATCCCAAAGAACCCTTCCAGTATCTTCAAAGTCCTCAATCAGATGACTACTATATACATAGTCAAAATAATTATCCTCTACAGGTATGGCGTCTTTACTTAAATCGCAGGCTATATCAACTTTGTCCTCACCAGCATGGGCATAAGGCTTTTTAAAATCAATGCCTAAGCAATTTTCTTTTTTAACCTTGTCACCACCAAAACCGACATCACATCCTAATCCATTACAGTATGGCAAAACTAAATGTCTGACTTTTGCTGTTTCAGATCCATGCTTTTCATGTATCCCCAATACCTTTTTTACCCTTCTTTCAATCTTATCTTTAATTGTTGCCATAATTAGCCAAGTATTTTATTAATATTTATTATGAGATTTTCTGTTGTATGTACGGAACATTTAGGCACGCCTACATCGCCAACCAATTTGCAGGTTTG
Source organism: Chitinophagaceae bacterium (assembly GCA_025359725.1). Taxonomy (GTDB): domain Bacteria; phylum Bacteroidota; class Bacteroidia; order Chitinophagales; family Chitinophagaceae; genus Parasediminibacterium. Next base: position 11,752 of record JANYEX010000145.1, read on the forward strand.
CCCATAAATGCTATTGGTTACTTCGTGATAACAACCAGCAAACTCACAAGCACTTTGCATAATAATGGTTTTATTGAGAAGATTTGTAAAATGTCTGTACTGTGGGTTTACTGCACCGAAGAATATAATGGCAGACTTTTTTAGGCTTGTGGCTATGTGGCTTGGGCCAGAGTCGATACCGATAAACAAACTACAGTTATAAATTAAGCTTATCAACTGCCTTATCGATTTATTGAAATTTATGGTGTTTGGCAGGGCATTATTCTCATCCCCTACTACTACTACCTTGTATCCATTTTGTGTAAGATAGTAAACAACGCTTTCCCAATCAATTCCAAAAACCTTACGATAGTTTTTGGTTGTGAACGAAACAATATGCAAAACAACATATTTACCCAATTCTTTATCGATTATATTCTCTGTTTCCGATAAAAACAAATTAGGATAAACATCTTTAATAGGGAGCTTTGCAGTGGTTTGATATGCATGTAGCACATGCAACTTTGGCTTTTTCTCGTAGGATAATTCTAGGTTGATAAAAAAGAAGCTGATGCCTAATATTCTTTCAAAATGATATGCTAGTTTCTCAAGTAATGATAAGTCAGCTTTAAATACAACATTTGGTGCGGGATAATTAAGAAATAAGTCATTGAAACGGGAAATAACCACCACTTTTTTGTATTGGCTACTTAGCTCATTAATAATTGGTTCTATCCATAATACATCACCTAAGGCTCGCTTTCTGACTAAATATATTATCCCTTTCTTTTCCAAAGTACTAAACCCTATTTCGTGATTGAAAGCAAAGAAAAGTGTTTAAATCGTATCTGTTGACATTTTATTAGCAATTATGTAGATACATACTTTATTTTGCTTGAATTGTCAAGAATAATAAAATGTATAAATTGGTTTCCATCTGCATACCCGCCTATAAAAACACAAGTTATCTTGAGCGATTACTATTGTCTATTCTTAATCAAACCTACACTAATGTTGAAGTAATTGTTTCGGATGACAGTCCGGATAATACGGTGGAGACATTCCTTTTATACTTTGAAAGCAATCTGAAAATAAAATATTATAAGAACAACCCTTCTTTGGGAACACCTGCCAACTGGAACTTTGCCATGGAGCAAGCTAGGGGACAATATATAAAATTGATTCATGATGATGATTGGTTGGCTACTGATAATGCCTTAGCGTTGATGGTTGACGCTTTGGAAAAGAACCCCGAGGCTGATTTTGTTTTTAGTGCATACACTAATGTTCAGTTGGAAACAAATACTACAACTACTGTTACGGCAAAAGATAGTTTTCTTAACTTGGTAAGAAAGAACCCATTAAACCTTTTTAGAGAAAATATTATTGGTCCGCCTAGTGTAATTATGCACAGAAGTAGTTTTGATTTTGATTATGACGAAAAGCTAAAATGGGTTGTAGATTTTGAGGCTTACATGAGGGCATTACAATCTAATCATCAATTTATTTTTATTGATACCCCGCTGATAAACATTGGGATAAGTAGTGTACAAGTAACTAAGGCATCGTCTAGAATTAGGGAGGTTGAAATTCCTGAGAACCTATATATGTTGCAAAAGCAGGGTTTAAAAATACTTAATAACATCTGGGTGTACGACTATTACTGGCGGCTGCTAAGAAATGTAAGCATCAGGGAAGAGAAAGACATAACGAATGCGGGTTGGCAAACGGATATTCCCCTACCACTAAAAAGGATGTTAGGATTACAAAAATGGATACCATTAGCATTTCTTAGCATTGGTGCATTCTCCAAGGCATTAATGTTTCTTTGTTACTTTACTTCTAAAAGAAACTAATTAATACTATGAAAGTTTCTATCATCATCATTAATTACAACACTTTTGAACTAACCTGCAACTGCATTGAAAGTGTTATACAACATACCCACAAGGTTGAGTATGAAATAATATTGGTGGACAATGCCTCGGTGGAGTGTCCACCCCTACTCTTTAATGAAAAGTTTCCCGAAATAATATTAATTGAAAATAAAGACAACAGCGGCTTTGCTAAAGGAAATAATCTTGGGATTGAAAAGGCAACAGGCGATTATATTTTGTTGCTAAACAGCGATACTTATTTAACAGAGGATAGTATTTCTATTGCTGCCGCCTCTTTTAGCAATAAAGTTATCGGGGCATTGGGTGTAAGAATGGTTTATCCTAATCAAAGTATTCAGTACTCGGCAAGAAGGTTCAGGAGTATTGCTTGGGAATTATTGGATTTGTTTAGATTTATTCCATTATTGATGCCTTACAGGAAGAGAGCTAAACTACTATTGGGAAAATACTTTAATGCGGACTTTAGTACTTATTGCGATTGGGTTAATGGAGCATTCTTTATGTTCCCAAAAGAAATACTCTCCAAACTGCCTGACCATAAACTTGATGAACGCTTTTTTATGTACGGCGAAGATCAGTTATGGTGCTATCAGTTTACTAGGTTAGGATATCTTTCCTATTTCTTTGCAGATACCACTATTGTCCATATTAATAATGGTAGCACCCAGAAGGAAAAACAATTGCAGTTAATTCTAAAAATGATTAAAAATGAATTGGAAATAATGCGTGCAAGAAAAGGTAAGGGTGCTTATTACTGTTTATTCTGTGCTATTTATCTATCTAAGGAATACGCTCGCTATGCTATTAAATACATTCTCTTCAAATTGAATGGTAAATTACTGCGGTAAGGCTTCTAATGCCTTTTTGGTAATATTGCCCCAATAGTATTTAGCATAAAAAGAATCGGGCGTTTGTATGGGTTCTTGCAATTTAAGAACAATTGCATTGGCAAAGGCAAGCCAATCGTTGTCTTTTATCACAACTAATTTATTACCGCAGGCTTCTTTATCACATCCAAAAGCCCCTGTTTCGGCAGAGATAACGGTTGTGTTAAATCCTAGTGCCTCTACAAGTTTAGTCTTTATCCCCCCACCACTTAATACAGGATTTATAAATATATCGGCTGCTTTAAAAAACAATTCAATATCTGGTACCAACCCCGCATATATAATATTCTTATCCTCAAAATCCTTTAAACTATTGAATTCATCTGGCAACCCTTTTCCACAGATGATAATTTTATAACTCAATCCTTTTTCTATCAATATCGGATTTATATTTTCTATTATATCCCTTACTGCATTTGTGTTTGGGTAATAATTTAATAGTCCATTGAAAAAAACAATAGCTTCCGATTCTTTTATTCCATATTGTTCTCTTATCGCTTTGCCACAAGCAACCTTGTCGGACGGTATAGTTGAATAGGGCAATCCGAAAGTAATTACATGGCATTTGGCTTGATTTACCCCAAGTTCATCAATCATATATTGCCTGTCTTCTTCAGAAATACAGAATACTTTGTCAGCCGTGTTTACCACCCACCTTTCATACCACATTAATATTGGCCACCACGACTTACCTACAGACTTAAAACGTAAGAACTCAATATTGTGGGTATGGATAATCAAAGGAATTCTGCACGACCATCTTATCAACCAACCCAACCAGCCCATGTATGGATGTTCGAGCATAATATATTGGATACCATTAGCTTTTATGTAGCTAGCAATCTTTGAGAATAAAGAAATCTGGAAGAACTTTATCTTGCCGCTACTCATCCAAGGCAACATTGTATAACTTTCCGCAAGGGCATGGTTATTATTGTTAGTGCTTATAACGGTTAGTTCTGATTGCTTCCCTAGAAACTCATTAAACTGTGCAATTGACTTTTGCCCACCAGAAAAGTAAGGCAATATGGGATACGAAACGATTGACAAGATTTTCTTCAATTGTTACTATTTTTCTCGTTTAGGCAATGCAATCACATATATGAATGGGGCTAAGAGAAAGCCACTGTACTTATGAAACTTAATGGTAGAATTGAATACAGCTCCCATCCAGCTCTTCCAAGGTTTCTGGTAATGTGTATCCCAAAAGCCTGGTTTTATTATACCTACCCTACCACTCTCAGCTACCATTGCTTTATGAATATGGAAAGGCAATAAATTCTCTGCCCATACGCCATAGTTCATATCGCATGTATTGGTGTAATAATAGTTCTTAGCAGGAACTGACCCTGTATTAATATACTTATCGATAGCCGCTATCATCTCACTCTTTTCATATCCCCTAGTAGCTATTGACAATTTATGGATACTTGTATCATTAAGTTCAGGGAACTTTTGTTTTATCAATTCAACCCTTTGCTGTAAATATATTTTTTCTATCCGCCTATGAAGTAACACATGCTGCAAATTCATTGCGGGGTTATTAAAGTTTGCAGTGGTAGATGAATAAACAATTGCCTGAGGCTGGTATTGGTCAATTATCTTATAAAAATCGTTCAGTCTGTAAATATGCTCTATTACATTTCTAGAAGTGATTATATCACATACAATTCCTTTAGCCGCCAAAACCTCTAGGGTTTGATTTATATTACCCACAATGTATTCATCAACATCCTGATGGATAGCATTAGCTATTAGCAAGGCATTTTGCTTCCATTCTTCTAATATGTCATTGTAGATTACCTTTTTGCACCCAATCATCTTAGCAAGAATGTATAGACTACCAATGCCGGCACCATAATCCATTATTACAATATCCTTCACAGGTTTTTTACCAAGGTTGATGCTGTTGTATAACAAATGTGCACTGGTTTGTATAGAGAAGAAAAGACGTTTGTAATGGCTGCCTAAAAAGTATTCTACACCATGCGCAGAAAGCCCCAATGACTCTACATTAATTATTTTCATCAATGTATAAAGCTTTTCACATTGGGCTTGCAGCAATTCGCCTAATTCGTCTTTGTATGGTATGAATCTATCCAAACTATGAGATATGAATTATGAACTATGAATTATAAACTATAAGATAGTAGATACGAGATAGCAGATGTAATTTTATTCAAGACACATAGTTCATATCTACTATCTCATATCTACTATCTCATATCTTCTAATATTTCTTTTTGCACTCTTTCCATTCTAGGAAGCCAAATAATAATACCAATAGAACAGACAGGTATGCGGCATATTTAGATAATTGATCACCCAAATAAACCAATGGTGGCTCAAATTTAAACTCTATCACGTGCTTACCTGTTGGTATCGACATACCACGTAATACATAATTCACCTTGCAGTAATCTGTCTTCTTTCCGTCTATGTAGGCATTCCATCCCTGAGTATAATATATTTCACTAAACACGGCAAACTGATTAGAAGAAGCATTGCTTTCGTATTTGATATAGTCGTTATCATTCTGAATGAACTTTATGGAAGCGGTAGAATCATAAGAAGGTTGATTACCTACCACCGACTTAAAGCTCTCATTAGCGAAGGCAGTTGTTGCAGGATTAAAATGATCTAGCGAAAGCATTTCCTCATCAGCATCCTTAGTAAACTTTACTTCTTTTACCAACCAACAGTTACCCAACGTGTATGGATTAGGCACAGCCATTGTCTGCTTAGGGTCTTTCTGGTCTGGCACTATCACATACTTCATGTTTAGCATATTCAACACAGGGAAACTATCTTTTGCATTAGAATTACTTCCCCAAGCTTGAATGTTCTTGTAAAGTTGAAACTCTATCAAATCATTGTAAATAGACATTTTCGCAGGGCTATAACCACCAATGGTATTGTGGTGATATGAACATAACGCATCATTAAATGAATTGCCAGCATCGGGACTAAAACCACTACCATTAAAGGCGGCAAGGTTCAACACCCTGTAATAACTGGTATCTCTATCTAATTGCAAATCAGCATTATACTTTTGATAAGATTGTTCGTAAGTATCTGCATCTACAAAGTTCTCATCAGTGAAATATCTTTTACCAATAGGTAATAAATCAATCATTGCCAATAAAATAAACGCCCCAATAACAATAGGTTTCTTGATATAATTTTTAGCATAAGCAAATATTGCCGCTACAGCCACAGCCATTATTCCCAATGAACGAAGCATATCCTTTAAATACAATGCTTTTCTATCATCAATCCAAGCACTCATATAACTCTTTACAAAGGTGTCATTGCCTTTAAAGTATCCTTCTAATGTCTTTTTGAATGATGCTGTATTTGTATTGCTAAAGCTCGCCGTTAAGTAAAAGGCTACAAGTAAAGCCGCAACAGCACCAGCAACTATCAAGAAGTTCTTTAATAGTTTTGCCTGTTCTTCTTTTGCCTTGGCGGTTATGTCTAAAAACTCACTCACAAATATTATTGCCATCACCGAAACAGATACCTGTGGCATTACCAAAGACATTGATGGCGATCTGAACTTTTTGTACAACGGCAAATGATCGAAAAGGAAATAATTAACCGCCTGAAAGTTCTTTCCCCAAGCGAGTATTATCCCAAATATTGTTATGCCCAACAACCACCATTTATTCTTATTCTTAGATAATACAAATCCTGCTATTCCTAGTAAGCAAATGAACGAACCCAAATAAACTGGTCCAGATGTACCTGGTTGGTCGCCCCAATAAGAAGACGCTGCCTGATATAATTGTTGCACAGCCCCTTGGGGTATATCAGGTGAGTTCTGTAGCAAATTAGCCACCTTCGAATCGTCGCCTAAACCCGTAGAACTTCCCCCGCCATAAGCATTAGGCACCATCAAGGTAAAGGTTTCACCAATACCATAACTCCAGTTAAACGCATAGTCTTTATCCAATCCCCCTTCTGTTTTAACAGCCTTATCTTTCCTTCCAAGGGTAAGACCACTGCCCCCGCCTCTCATAGTTTCCTTTGAGTATTCGTAGGTTGGGAAGTAACTGTTTGCTACCGTTAATAGCGATAACGAGGCACAAACCAGTGCTATCAATACAGAGATACCTAAGTGTTTAAAATCCTTTTCCTTAATAGTGGTAATCAAGAAGGGTATAAACATTATTACTCCCATCAATAAGGTATAGTAAGCTATCTGTTGGTGACTCTGGAAAAACAAACCCGTGGTGGTAATAGATAATGCGATACCGCCCAGCCAATAACGTTTTTTAAAGATTAGTTGTAAAGAAGCTAATATTGCAGGGGCATAAGCTATAGATAATAATTCGGTATCATGACCAGCTGTAATAAGGATTGGGTCGAACGAACAATAGCCAAATGCAATGCCCGCAGCTATACTTAGCCATGGATTTACACCCAGTACGACTACCAAAAAGTATAGACCGAGGCAACAGAAAAATAAATAGTAAGCAGGTTTAGGTAAACCAAAAGTTAATAACTGATGAACATAATACACCGATACATAAGCAGGATCTCTACTATCCATCGCAATCTGATAGGCAGGCATACCGCTAAACATACTATTCGTCCACAAAGGAAAATGCCCATGCTTCTCTTTAAACTCAAAAGATTGTTGTGCCATTGCCTTCCACTGCACCACGTCATGTTGTTGTACCACTTTACCTTCAATAGCAGGCTTACAGTAAATAATAGATAAAATTAAAAACGTAAGAACGGCAACAATATGGGGCAACAAAGGCTTCCAATTAAATTTCTTCATCATCATTGTTTTGTAAGTGCGGCAAATTAATACTATTTTTCATTCTCAATTATACTTATGCGTACGCATTTACATTTATTTATTAGTAGGGTTGGTTTAATCTGCAATATTTTATTTCTTTACTGTCTATTGGTGAGGCACACAAAAGACTTTATTGCCAACCAAGATGTTAATTCAATAATTATCACATTAGGTTGGGGCGCATCCTTTTTTTTAAATATTATTCTTAACCTTTTGTGGCTTTTTCTGTTTGTCAGCAAAAGAAAAGTAGATACGCCACGATGGTTGTTATTTATCAATCTGGCAATGCTTATTTTTCAGTTGGTCTATCTATTACCCATATTTTAATTACTTACGACTCATTTATGATTACAAACATTTTGAAAGATCGCCCTACCAAGCTGTTCATCATGATAACAGCTTTTTTTGTTGCCAATGCCCTTATTGCCGAATGTATAGGCGGTAAGATATTTTCGCTAGAAAAACTAATAGGTATTCATCCGTCCAACTTTACCATTTTCGGACAAAGCGGCATGGCTTTCAACCTTACCTGTGGTGTGTTGCTGTGGCCTTTAGAGTTTATCATTACCGATATTGTGAATGAATTCTATGGCCCTAAAGCTGTGCGATTAATTAGTTATATAGCTGTTGCGCTTATCTCTTATGCTTTCCTCATGTTTTATATTGCCATCCGAGTGCCTGGTGCGGACTTCTGGTTTGGTACAGGTAAAGACAGTGGCATTCCCAATATGCAAGATGCTTTCAACAATATATTTGGGCAAGGCATGTGGATTATAGTAGGCAGCCTTGCTGCGTTTTTGGTCAGTCAGTTTGTGGATGTATATATTTTTCATAAAATCAAACAGATTACTGGCGACAAATGGGTATGGTTACGCAGCACAGGCTCTACCATCATATCGCAGTTGGTAGATAGTTTTGTAGTTCTTTTCATCGCCTTCAAGCTCGGCAAGGACTGGACCTGGCAATTGGTACTAGCTATATGTTTGGTGAACTATATTTACAAGTTCACCACCGCCATCGTTCTTACCCCACTTATCTATTTCATCGAACACCGTATGACCCATTACCTTGGCGAAGAAGTAGCTCACAAAATGAAAAGGGCAGCCATGGGCAAACAGAACGAGATGTAGTTACTCCTACCCTACTACCCTACCTTTTGATAGGTTGCTAAGCATGGTAGTGGCATCACTTATGCACCCAAGGTACATAAGTGATGCACCCAAGGTACATAAGTGATGCACCCAAGGTACATAAGTGATGCACCCAAGGTACATAAGTGATGCACCCAAGGTACATAAGTGATGCACCCAAGGTTGTCATCTCCTGAAATAGCTTGTCAGTTAAATGG
>JANYEX010000148.1 GCA_025359725.1 Chitinophagaceae bacterium
AGGCAATTGGGTACAGGTTTCCCGTTTGGGAATGCCACTGACCAATGAAGCCGTAATTGCTGTAGGTAGTAAGGATAAATGGAATACTGTAAAAGCAAACTCTGCGGGAGAAGGGCAATTCATTCCTTACTTCAAGAATCCAGAGTTAGCATTATACATGGATGATTCTGAGTTTGGTGGTGCAGTTCCTTCTTTGAATGCATTGCGCATACAAAGTAAATCATTAGGTGCATTTGATTTTAGAAATGGCAAGAAAGGTTTGTATGGATTAAAAGGTTCTGCTGCCGTAAAAGGTACTGCCTTGGATGATGCATTATTCGGTACAATCTTGTTACCAGATAGCACTAGCCCTCGTGCGGTTGACTTGTTGCCTATCTTCTACACAGGTGTTCCAAATGTAATTCCTTATCAATTGGCTACCGGCAAAGGCGGCAACCCATTGGCTGCTGGCAAACCATTCATCAACAACTTCCTTCCTACACTTGGGGATATGCTTCGCTTAAATATGGCTGTACCTGTTACACCTAGAAACAGCAAAGATTTCAGTTCTCTTGGTATTGTAAGTGCGGCTGTTCTTGGTTTGACTGATGCACGATTCAACGCAAATGCTTCTCTACAATTCATACCAAATATGGATGGTTTTCCTAATGGTAGACGATTGGAAGATGACGTAACAACTATTGAATTACAAGCAGTATCTGGTGTGGCTTTGGCTGCTATTGGCTTGTGGTATGATGATTATGTTCCTGGTACAAGTCCTAGTCCGGTTACGCCAAGGTTAGTGAATGTACTCAACTTTACTGCTGGTGTAACACACAACGATACTACTTTCAAAACATCTTTCCCTTACGTGCAAGCACCTTGGAGAGGTTATGATCACACTACACAAGCAAGGTTTTAACCATTAAAATAAAATGTTATGAAAAAATTTATAAGATTAACTACTGCCGCTTTGGTTTGCCTGCTTTTAAGTCAGACCAACGTACAGGCTTCATCGCACAGGGAAGCACCATTGATTTCTAATGACCCCCTTGCTGATAACACCGACTTATATGCATTTAGAAGTCCGGTTGATACCAACAATGTAGTGCTAATTGCCAACTACATTCCTTTCGAGCATCCGGCTGGTGGTCCTAATTGGTACACTTTCGGTGAGAATATCCGTTATGAGATTCACGTAAAGAATGAGGCAGCTACTTCTGCCGATGATATTACTTATCGCTTTACTTTCACTCAAGTAAACGAAGATGCAACCACTTTCTTCAATATCCGTTTGGGTAAACAGAATGTAAAAACGACCTATATCTTGGAGCGTAGTCTTGATGGTGGCGTCACTTTCACTACCATCGTAAGCAATGGAGTAGTTCCTCCGCCAAACATTGGTCCTCGTTCCATCGAAAATGGCACGGTTGGTTTGGGTGCAGCAAGCTATGATGCACTGATGCAATCTGCAATTGCTACCGCAACTACTGGCGAAAAAGTATTTGCAGGCCCTGTTGATGACCCATTCTTCGTTGATTTGGGTGGGGCTTTCGATGTAGGTGGTTTTAGAACTACGGGAAGAGATGGATTGGCTAAATTCAATTGTCATTCATTGGTTATCGAAGTACCTATTTCTACTTTGCAAAAAGCTGGTAAAACTGTGGATAAGGCTACAAGTATCTTAGATCCTGAATTTGTAATAGGCGTTTATGCAAGTGCTAGCCGTCCTTCTATTACCACTTTCGATTCTACTGGCGGCAAGCCAACAGTAGGCGGCACTTGGATTCAGGTTTCTCGTTTGGGTATGCCGTTAACTAATGAGGCTATTATTCCTATTGGTCAAAAAGACAAATGGAATGCAATAGCTACAAACAGTGCTGGCGAAGCTGACTTTATTCCTTACTTCAAGAATCCTGAATTGGCTTTGTACATGGATGATTCTGAGTTTGGTGGTGCGGTTCCTGGCTTATCTGCCCTTCGTATCCAATCAAAATCTCTTGGTTCATTCGATTTCAGGAATGGCAAGAAAGGTTTATATGGATTAAAAGGCTCTGCTGCCGTAAAAGGCACTGCTTTGGATGATGCTTTATACGGAACAATCCTTTTGCCAGATAGTATGAGTCCACGTGCTGTGGATTTGTTACCCATCTTCTATACAGGTGTCCCAAATGTAATTCCTTATCAATTGGCTACAGGCAAAGGCGGCAACCCACTGGCTGCTGGCAAACCATTCATCAACAACTTCCTGCCTACATTGGGTGATATGTTGCGCTTGAATATGGCTGTGCCTGTTACACCACGAAACAGTAAGGATTTCAGTTCTTTGGGTATTGTAAACGCGGCAGTTCTTGGTTTGACTGATGCTCGATTTAACGCGAATGCTTCCCTACAATTTATACCAAACATGGATGGTTTTCCTAATGGTAGAAGATTGGAAGATGATGTAACTACCATCGAATTGCAAGCTGTATCTGGTGTTGCGTTGGCGGCTATCGGTTTGTGGTACGATGATTATATCCCAGGCACTTCTCCTAGTCCAGTAACTACAAACTTGGTAAGTGTGCTTAGTTTCAATGCGGGTGTTACACACAACGATACTACTTTCAAAACAAACTTTCCTTATGTGCAAGCCCCTTGGAGAGGTTTCCTTGGTGCGAGTTATGTAGGACCAGTAAATACGCCTTTGCCAGTAAGCTTTGTTGATTTTGAAGCTAAAGCGAATGGTAGCAGAGTAGTATTGAATTGGGAAGTGGCTAACGAAGTAAACGTAACTCGTTATGAAATTGAAGGAAAAACAGTTAGTGGTCAGTTCGTAACACTTGGAAGTGTAAATGCAGGTAATGGCAAAAACTATTCTTTTGTCGATTTGAGTCCTTCAGCTACACAAGTCAACTACTACCGCATCAAGCAAGTGAGTGCTACTGGTTTCAGCTACTCTCCTATTCGTTCTGTGAAGTTTGCAGCTAAGAATATGATTTCAGTATTTCCTAATCCAGCTAGCAGTTTTGTAAATGTAACGTCGTTACAAGGTGCGTTGGATGTTTATATCTATGATGTTTCTGGCAAACAAATAGCTAGTAAATTAAAGGAAAGCGGTACTATCCATTTCGATATTTCGAGCCTTGCTAAAGGAACGTATATAATCGTAGCAAAAGCAAATGGACAAACCGTTGACACAAAGAAAATTGTTAAACAATAAGTTTTAGGTTGAATTGAAATCCTTCTATCAGTGATTAACTAACCAGCCCGACAGCAATGTCGGGCTTTTTTTATTTAGAGAAGTCAGCTTACTATCATACAAAACGGGGTGTATTTGACCAATAAATAGGGACTTATGTTTAAGAAAAAGCCCTATTGATATACATGATTGTTAACAACCTTATGCCACCTGCCAAATATGCTTTCCGTAGTATTGCAATACGATGTTTACCAATAGAAAAATTCCGCAGATTGCTTCCACGCCACCCCCGTTTTTTACGTGGATGGGTTTCAGTCCGCACTTCTACAAAATAACCCTCATTTTATTCATCCCAATTCTCTTTTCATCCACCAAACACCTCATCCACCACATTTCCAATATTGCTTGCCGCAGCCACCTTTCTACTTTTTTGCACAATACTTCTCTGCCTCTCGATAAAACTACTTTTCCTTCTGCCCTAAAGTTATTTTTTGCTACTGGTTTGGTAGAGCCGCCTTAACTATTGGGCAAATTGTTAACCCTTACGGAAACATTGTAAGCCCTTACGGAAACATTGTAAGCCTTTACGGAAACGTCGTAAGCCTTTACAGAAACATCGTAAACCTTTACAGAAACATCGTAAACCCTTACGGAAACGTCGTAAACCCTTACGGAAACATTGTAAACCCTTACGGAAACATCGTAAGCCTTTACGGAAAGCCCGTAACACCTTACAAACAAAGAAAAAGCGTGTAATTGGCTTATTTAAGGTCTATTTCGACTGATTTAATGGTTTTAAAGTTATTGATTAACAAAATAAAAAATAAAAAAATGGCATTTTTCCCACGTAAAGAAGCAGCATTGAGCATCTATTTTCAGGTAGTAGTAGCTTATATTCTGCTAAATTTTGGACGACTATTGATTACCGTTCCCAACAAAACATTGTTAACGGACGAATACGCCCTTTGGGTTGTCGATTATCCTTTGGCTACTACAGCCGCCACAAGTACTAAAACCAATGTGGCAACAAAGGATAAAGACGAGATGAAGATGAAGGTAATTTTGAGAAGCATTTTTGCGGATATTCCAGAAAGCGTGTTGAACCAAACCGATAGGGACACGATGAACATTCCAGAAGTGGGCGGTCCACATCCGCACCTTCCGATGCCAGCGAGTACGCCCATTGGTAAGGTGAATGCTGGTGCGAGGTTGCACCAAGTGATTACCCTTGCCGACAGTATTTCTGGCAAACACGCACACCCAAATGGCACAAGTGCCTGCGA
>JANYEX010000019.1 GCA_025359725.1 Chitinophagaceae bacterium
CCTTTTTGCAGCAATCAATTATCCAATAATAATGTAGAGGGATAGAACGGTGATTATGAAACTTGGTGTACATAACCTAATACTTTTAAAAATTTAAAAAGAGGCTATGAGGTCACCTGATAAGCGAATCGAATGTAAATATAAGAAAGTTTTGATAGTATTACAAAATACTTTTAAATATTTTAGTCCCCAGAGGATAACGATGCGTTTTGTATTTATTCTAGCAAAGCCTCCCTATGGCTTTCTGCCAACCCAACAGAGTTTAATTAGAAACTAAACAATTGGAAAGCTACTCTATTAATATGTACAAATTGAGGGTTTAAAGTCCCTTTGGGGACGTTATATCGGTAGCAACTCGGTATACCAACCTACAATAGTGCCGTAGGTACGAAATATTTATTTTGTTAGTCCTTTAAGGATATTTTATGGCTCATTTATTTCCCAATATATCGTCCCCAAAGGGACTTTGTATGTATATATCATTGCTGGTTCTACAAATATGCAGTGCCTAACGGCACTTATTTACAGCTATTTCAACCTTTTATTGGTATTGTATAGTTATTATCATAAACACCAAGCTGCTTTTTTGTATGGTTAGTATGCAAATTTCTCTCTTTGAGAGGTGCTAATAGAATGGGGTAGAGGTTTGCAGTATTCCAGTAACTTTCTTGCTCGATTTATACATACAAGTCATCGTTTGGACGCCTTGAGTGAGGGATGTAGTAAACATTAGACCAACTCATTATTCATCTTTTAGTAAAGTTCTATTAAAAATATAAATTGACGTTAATCCAACTATCAAAATTAGAGATGTCCAAAAAATACCAATAAAAGAAATTTTTAGTTGATTTTCTAGATAAATAATAAAGCATGCACTACTTATTGTAAACAACATAAAATATACATCTATTGCTTGAATTAGGCTAGATATTCTTGATTCAAGATTATACTTTGTTTTTTTAAATTCTTTTAATTCGTTTGGGAATCGAATAAAAAATGGGCTTTCACCAAGGTTACGAAAATCAGTAGCAAAACTAAGTTTTATATCTTCTATATCCTCTCTTTGTAATTTTAATAGAAAAATGGTATAACCTATATAGAGTAAAAATACCACTAAGATTAATAGTATTGTATAATTAGAATCACTCACTTTATATGTACTAAAAGCAGCAGCTCCAATTGCAATTGGTAAACTAATAAGCTGACTAGTAAGCTTACTTAGGATATCTCTAAGCTGTATAAAGTATTTATTTTTATATTCTATAAAATCTTTTTTAAGATTTTCTATTGATAAATCGTGAATGTAAATTTCAAAATTTTGACTTGCGAGATACATTATCTCTTCGAGTTTCATAAAAAGAATATTTGCTCTTTTTCTTTTTTCAACTTTTGAAAGACAGCCAATTAATTCTGCTTTAATAAATTTTGGAAAATGTTTATTATTCTCTTCGAATGAGCTGATAAACTCCTTGACAGAACTAGGCAGATTTATATTTTCATCAATATCAATACCCGCTTTGGGAAGTAATACCTCAATCTTTCCATCCTTTTTAAGAGATGTTAAAACAAGATGATAAGTATCCCAGTTCATATAATCTACAAAATAGAAAGCGGAATTTTCATTATGCTCTTGAGTTTTTAAAAACAAGAGAAGCTTATAAGCAAAGTAGTTATTTCTGATTAAGTAATAATCTTTGGTTGAAAACCATGACTTATACGTTTCATCATTTTCTATTGAATAATATATATCTTCCTCAAATGAAAAAATGGATTTACTCCAACTGTTTCTTGAAATTCTTTCCAGAAAATCATTTCTATTTTGAAAAAAAATAAATGGTAAATCATCTAAGTTTATTTCGTGTTTACCATGTCCTACCTCGTCTATATTAATATTAAAATTGGTTAATTCATTTATTAAAGGTGCATTATTTTGACTTGGAAAGGTCAACGTGTAGCGTTCTTTATCAATATTTAGATTATCTGAAGATTTTAGTGTATTGATAAATGATTTTATGGATGAAATCATTGCATGTTAATTTGAGATTTTATTGACTCAACTAATTTTTTTGATCGTATCATTACTAGCTCAGCATCATCTTCTGAAATATATACTTTCTTTGCAGTGAAATCTCCTCTTGAAAAACTTAATCTAATACCGTCTTTATTAACTTCTATTCGTTTAAATTTATTTAAAGCTCTACCATCATAACGGAATTCATGATCTAGTTCATATCCCTTTTCTTCGGCAAATGAAATAATTATATTCTCATCTCCGTAAAAAACAGAGCTCAAATTTCTTAAATTAACAATTTTATCTGGTGCGGCTTTTATAAGATTATATGCGGTCTCTCTAAATTCATTAAGCCGATATTCTACTCCTGTAGCAGGATTTATTGGAAGTTGAATGTCAGTTATAATGTTAAACAATTTATTTGTAAAATCTGTACTTGATTCTGGTCGAGTTATACCTAACCAATCAATAAAATAGTCTGATATATCTGTTTGAGGGCTTTTGGTTAATGTTATATGATTATTATCTTCATCAGTGAGTTTATTTATATTTATTCTAGCCCCCATTGCTAATTTATTAGTGTCCAAATATCTTGCTGAATTTATTTTAAATGTATGTGTATCATTATCCTTATTAAATAAAACACCTTCCATATCTCTCACTAAATACACTCCTATAAAATTTGTACTGTTCAAACTATACTCACAAAAAACAAAAAAACCTCCTTTCGCAAAAAAAATAGTTCCTAACAGATTGGATAAAATACTAGTCACCTTTTTTGTGTAAATTAGGAAACTATTTTCCGTTTTAGTATTTTGGTGTAATTGGAATTCGTCAAAGAATAAGTTTTCTGTTTTTTTGAAATTTCCATAACTACTATGCTCTCTTGAAAAAGCAGCATTTAAATTAGACGCTAACATTATTGTGTCTTGAGTTATTGGTAACAATTCCTCAGATAAAAAAGAGTTTGCACCATTTGATTGAGGAACCTTTATAATTTCATGAATAACAGCTCGAGTTAAGTTCATATTATGTGGTGTTTAAAATAGGTACAAAAAATAGTTTATAAATATTTTTTCTTATGGAAAGCAAACTTTCTCATACAAATCTTCAACGGACACTTTCTTTTCCATATCTATCAAAGGTGGGGTATTGTTTAATACAAAACATGTATTGGATAAAAATAATTTGACTAAATGGAGGTTTATGGATAAAAGAAAAAAACTACCCCGCCCTACGGGCATCCCTCAAGATGGGAATTGCCACGCTAGCCATCTTATCAGCTTTTATTATATCTATATATTTACACTTACCAATAACCCAAGTCCGCGGTATCCTCAAATGCCTATTTACCCATCTATCAACATTATAAAAACTACCACCCCCAGTCCGCGAAACAAGGGTTTATACTAAACACAATGAGGCTTGCAACAAAAGCACCAATAATTTACCACTTAGGCACAATAGACATATAAGAAAAAGAAAGGTAAGTAACGTTACACTAATAGTTCACATATACTTAAACTTGCTATATGCCATATCTATGTGTATTTATGTAAACTAATATTAAATACTTTGTACTTATTGTGCCTATGTGGTAATTTTTTTAATGTTACACAACTAATTATTGGTTGTAGGGATGCTCAAATACTTGCTATTTATACCCCCTTAAATGGTACAATTAGTTGCCTTTTGACTAGAAAGCTTGGTTTTGCCAAAAGGAAGCTTCATTTGCGCCAGATTAAGCTTTGTTTAGTTCGGATTAAGCTTCGTTTTGGCTAAATTAAGCTTTATTTGGCTCAGATTAAGTTTTATATTGCCCACATTAAGCTTCATATCGTTCAAACTAAGCTTCATGTCGGCTAGATTAAGCTTTGTTTGGCTTAAATTAAGCTTTATTTGCACTGAATTAAGCTTCCTTCTGCCAAAACCAAGCTTCCTAGCCCTATTAAAAGTTTTTGGGGATAAATTGTAAGTTTTAATTGCATGACCCCAAGGACTAGGGGGCATGTTCCGCGGACTTAAAGGGTCGTTCAGCGTGCTAGTAATAACGCTTAATGCCTTGGCTTAGACTTTCATGATAATGGTTACGTTAGTCTTTAGTATTAAGCAACTCTTTTGTTGATTCATCAATACTAAGCGAACTATGCTATTGTTTCAATTGAATTAACACAAACAATATACTAACCACATTCTGCTTTGCAACAATTTAAAAATTACCACATAGGCACATAAGGCACATAGTATTTGATATGAGTTTACATAAGTACACAAAAAAAAGACATTTAGCAAGCTTAAATCTATGTTAACTATGAGTGCAACGTTGCTTATCTTTCTTTTTCGTATGTGTCTTATGTGGCTATGTGGTAATTTATTGGTGCTTTTGTAGCTAACCTCATTGTGTTGAGTATATATAAAGGGTGTACGCACCCAATTCAAAAACAACATTACAAGGCAGTAGTTAAGATTAATGGTGTAAGGAAAACTAAAGACCTGAAAAGCACATAGTATGATGATGCAGTTTCTGAGCTATTAACTTGGAGAAAAGATTTAGAAAACCCATTAAGCCTAGTCATTAATCAGAAAGAGGAAGTAAAGCCAAGTGAATTGTTAGAGGATTGTATTTGGATGTATAGTGATTATTTGGAGAAGGTTGATGTAGCCTTTCACGAGAGGAAACATCGCTCAAGTAAGCATATAAAGCAGACAGTTCGTTATTTGATTCTATTCAAGGATTTCCTTGATTCAAATGGTTTCGACACTTCTAAAAAGCCAATCATAGAAATTACTAAAACTATGTTTGGCAAATACTATGAAGCGGAAGGGAATAAAAAAGAATCAACTTATACTTTCAATCATAAAATTAAACCTGTTAAAGGGTTCTTTAGCTTTCTTGTTGATTTGAAAGGGTACAAGATGGAGCATCCTTGCAGAAAGGTTACATTGAAGTATGAAGAACCCAACCCTGTAAGTGTAAGTGATAATGATTTTCTTAAAATTGCTATCAGTTGTCACGCCAGATGATTCAATTCAAATTGTTGGTAACGAAAGAAAAAACAGGTATCGTCCTTAGACCGTTGCTGGTTTCAAGCTTTCAGCATTTATAGGAATGAGAAATGAAGAAGTGGTGAACTTAAAGTATTCTGATATTAAATTGGACGATAAAGGTGATTTGGATTACTTAACGGGTGTTGATTTAAAGTATGAGAGAAAGCATAACTTTAATGGTGACAAGGCTAAGAAATTAGTCTTTATACCTATAACTCCAGAATTAGAGCAGTTACTAATTGAGCTTAATTATAAGATACACATTGGTAAGGATATATATTTAATTGATAGTGATAACAAGATGAACAGAAGTAGTGTAGCAAAAGCAATGAGTCATTCTTTTACATTCTATCGAAGAAAAGCAGGGCTTCCAGAAACGTTTAGCATTAGACACCTACGAAAAACTTTTCTTACCAAGTTGCAGACTCAAACAAAATTAGCCGCTTCTGCGGGTTATCAAAAAACCGTGAGTGCAATTGATAAGCATTATCCTGACAAAGTGGCAATTTCAAGGAGAATTAGGGAGCAAAACTTTAGAATTTTTGAAGATAAGCAACCAATGAAAGTATACTTAAAAAAACAAAAAAAGGGTTTCAATTTCTTGAAACCCTTACTGGTACTGGTGGGAGTTGACGGGGTCGAACCGCCGACCCTCTGCTTGTAAGGCAGATGCTCTAAACCAACTGAGCTAAACTCCCTCTTCTTTTTTCGGATTGCAAAAATAGGGGTATGAGATTGAACAGCCAAAACAAAATTGCTAAAATTTGAAATTTGTTTGATTATAGCCTGTGC
The DNA here is from genome assembly GCA_025359725.1 of Chitinophagaceae bacterium. GTDB lineage: Bacteria > Bacteroidota > Bacteroidia > Chitinophagales > Chitinophagaceae > Parasediminibacterium. The sequence goes on from JANYEX010000019.1 coordinate 5,852, forward strand.
GTGGCACCTTCTACCGCAAGGTATGTGTTGGGAAATATCTCTTTGGCTTCTTCTAGAAACACTTCCAGATGCTCATACTTGCTGCTAAAGTGTCCAATAATCAATTTATCTACACAACCCTGTGCCGCTATGGAAGCAGCCTGATGTGTGGTGGAATGATACCTAAGCTTTGCATTCTCTTCCATGTTCTTTAGGTAGGTAGCTTCGTGATACAGCAGTGTTACATTCTTTACCTTACAGGCAATATTTGTATCATATAATGTATCGCCAGAGAAGGCATAGCTTCTTCCTAGCGAATTAGCAACCGTGAGTGATTCGTTTTGTATTAACGTACCTTCTTTATTGGTATAGTCTTCTCCGTGTTGAAGTCTTTCGTAAAAAGAAGTGGGAATATTATGCTGTTGTACTTTTTCTACATCTATCTTTCGTGGTTTCTTTTTCTCACGAATAATAAAACCCCTACATTCTATTCTGTGTTGGGTAGCAAAACACTCTACAGTATATTTACTTTCATCTACCACCACACCATCTTCGCGTAATGGTATAAAGACTAATTGAAAAGGCAACTTTGTATCTGCAACCTTTAGTTGAAGATGAATAATCTCTTCAAGGGCAGTAGGACCACATATATATAGTGTATCCTTTCTGCCAAGCAAATACATACTGGTAATAAGACCAATTAAGCCAAAGTAATGGTCGCCATGGAGGTGAGATATAAATATGTATTTAATCTTTCCCCACTTAACCTTGTACCTAGCAATCTGCATTTGGGTACCCTCTCCACAATCAATAAGTAATAATTGGTCTTGCATAGTTACTATTTGGGCTGTTGGATGCCTGTTATAAGCTGGCACTGCTGAATTATTGCCTAAAATAGTAACTCCAAACATTGAGTTTAAAAATTGAATTTGTTGTTAAAAATTAAATTACTGTCGCATCTAAAATACTATATTCTGAACAATAATAATATTTTTTTATTTAAATGTTCTATTCTTTAAAAGAGAAGTTGTCGCCATCAAGAAGTTCTCTTTCAATTTCCTCCATTTGTACAATGTCCCAAGCTTCACTTTCTGTAGGTGTTTGGTTTAAGAAGTCAGCCAATTCATCTTCTTCAAAGGCAGCTTCAATTGTTGGCGATAGATGGCAAACAACAAAACTAGCGTTGGATTCATAAAATAATTGTTGCAATTCAACTATTGTTCGCGTTACTCCTTTATCTATACCAGTAACATTACTTAGATTTAGTATAACATTTTTCATTGCGGTTTGTAGTACAGGAAGACAGGCATTTTCTAATTCTGTAGCCATTATGTCACTAATGTGTGTTTCTGATAGTGTTATCACATGAAATTTTTCCTTGGTATCAATTTTGAAACTCATCTTTTTTTGCAGATTAACAAGTGTGAATAAAAGTTCAACTAATTTCTTCAAAAATATTCGTTATTATTGTACATCTGTACATTTGAAAATAAAATAATTACATGGATAATAATTTTTCACCTCAAGTAAAAGAAATCATATCCTTCAGTAGAGAGGAGGCCTTAAGGTTGGGTAATGATTTCATTGGTACAGAACATCTTTTATTGGGATTGATAAGAGATGGGGAGAATACGGCAATTAAAGTATTGCAGCGACTAAACGTGGATCTTTACGAACTACGTAAGGAAATAGAACTTGCTGTAAAGGATAAAACCGGTAAACACATAGCAAATATCAATAGCCTGCCACTTACAAAGCAAGCGGAGAAAGTGATTAGGGTGACTGTTCTGGAAGCCAAGGCATTGAAAAGCCCGTTGGTAGAAACGGAACATCTGATGCTAAGCATCTTGAAAAACAAGGAAAATATTGCAACACAAATCTTAAATCAGTTTGACGTGGATTACGACATGTTTAGAAACGAATTGGGAATGGTTGGTAGTACCATCAATCCCAAAAATGAATTCCCTGATGATGGCGACGAGGAGTTTGATGATGAAAAACGCGGTAGTGGTTATCAACAACCTAAAAGCAATCCTGCGGCAGGTAAAGCGAATCCTGCAGCAAAAAGTAAGACTCCTGTGCTCGACAATTTCGGTAGGGATATTACTAAGATGGCAGAAGCCGGTACGCTGGATCCTATTGTGGGACGTGAAATTGAAATAGAAAGGGTTTCACAAATCTTATCAAGAAGAAAAAAGAATAACCCTATCCTTATTGGTGAACCAGGCGTTGGTAAAACCGCCATAGTGGAGGGGTTGGCTTTACGTATTGTTCAGAGGAAGGTAAGTAGGGTATTGTTTGATAAAAGGGTTATCTCCCTTGATTTGGCTGCACTTGTCGCCGGTACTAAATATCGTGGACAGTTTGAAGAGCGCATGAAGGCCATTATGAATGAGCTGGAAAAAAACAGGGATGTAATATTATTCATTGATGAAATACACACGATTGTTGGTGCCGGTGGTGCCAGTGGTAGTCTGGATGCGAGCAATATATTTAAACCTGCATTGGCTCGTGGAGAGTTGCAATGTATTGGTGCATCCACATTGGATGAGTATAGACAGTTCATTGAAAAGGATGGTGCTTTGGATAGACGTTTCCAAAAGGTATTGATTGAACCACCAAGTGTTGATGAGACAATAATGATATTGACCAACATCAAAAGCAAATATGAAGACTACCATAATGTAAATTATGATGAGGCTGCCATAGAAGCTTGTGTGAAGTTGAGCGACAGATATATGACGGATCGCTTGCTTCCTGATAAGGCCATAGATGTTTTGGATGAAGTAGGTGCAAGGGTACACTTAAAAAACATTAATGTACCAGAGGAAATAATTGAACTAGAAAAACAGATAGAGGAAGTAAAAGTTGAGAAAAACAAGGTTGTGAAAAGCCAACGTTTTGAAGAGGCAGCCAGTTTGAGGGATAAGGAAAAGAGATTGGGCGAAGAGTTGGAAAAAGCAAAGGGTGCATGGGAAGAAGACAGCAAACATAAAAGGTATCCGATTACTGAAGACAATATTGCAGAGGTAATCAGTATGATGACTGGTATTCCTGTTAAACGTATGGTGCAGGCAGAAACAGAAAAGCTTCGCCGGATGAGTGAGGATATGCGCGGAATGGTAATTGGTCAGGAAGATGCGATAAGCAAGGTTACTAAAGCAATTCAACGTAATAGGGTTGGACTAAAAGATCCTAAGAAACCAATTGGTAGCTTTATTTTCTTGGGACCTACCGGTGTTGGTAAAACTGA
>JANYEX010000216.1 GCA_025359725.1 Chitinophagaceae bacterium
CCTTGATAGCATAAAAAGCCAAATAAGCAAAACATAATACCCCAACAATATAACTATACTGAATACCCAAAATATGATCCGACGCCACAAAACCTTGTATAAGACTAATAATTTCACCGCCCATAATCATCATAATAAGCATACTAACGAGGGAAGTAGTTTGCTTATTATGATGATTATGGGCGGTGGAATTATTAGTCTTATACAAGGTTTTGTTGCATCGGACCATATTTTGGGTATTCAGTATAGTTATATTGTTGGGGTATTGTGTTTTGCTTATTTGGCTTTTTATGCTATCAAGGCAAAGGCAATTTTAAAGGCTCAAGGTATAGATTACGATGTTAAGGTAAGCGGTGGCGGACATTAGTATCAGATGGAATATTTCGACTTTATTTTAGTAAAATAAATGTGTATTTTGATGATTTTATAATGAAACTTTAAGGAAGCCTGTTTGCTAACTTAAAGTTTCATTTTGTTTGCTGCATACAAAGCAGGGGGCAATAAAAGCAAACAAACTCTTTTAGCAAATATTCAATTAGCCATACTTATTTTTCTCTTTAAAATTTTTTACAAAGAGGTCTTTTCTTGAAATAAAGCATTACAAAAACTACTTTTCTAGCGGCTCGACAAGGTTTTCGAGCGACTCGAAAATTTTTTCGAATGACTCGAAAAGGTTTTCGAATGACTCGAAAAGGTTTTCTAGCTCTTCGAAAAGTACTTCTAGCTTCTCGAAACGTATTTCTAGCTCCTCGAAAAGTATTTTTCGCCATAGAAAATATAAGAAAAAGATAGGATAGGGCTGAGTGAACAGCTGATTATCTATTTAAAAAGTAATTAATTATATTTTTTTTCTCGTGAATTGCCTAATGAGTGGGCATGATTTCAAAACTTTAAGCATGATTCCTAAAAGGGTTTAAAAAAATTTAAGTATTTATATGAATCAAACATTGGATTGGCTATAGATAAGTGCCTTTAGGAATGATTTATTGGTAGAAATCATCAAAAAGGATGAACTGCATACTTTTTAAATACTACCCAAAAGATGGATTGTTGAAAAAACATTTGCATGGCTAGATACGAATAGAAGAAACGCTAAAAATTATGAATGATTAATAATACGGCTGTAGTAATAGTCCATTTATCTGCCACAAGGATTATGGCAATCGTTTTTATACAGCCTCTAGCTTATCCTAATGCACTTACTTATGGCGCATATATTGATATTTTAATTCTTTGCCGTACCTTTAGCATAGGTAAAAGTAGAGGGCGATTAGTTTTGCTTCGAACACATTACTAAAACGCATTTTGCTTTCACTTTCTTATATACCCAATACATTATTTTCAACCCTTGATTCGCATAAGTATTATTTGGATAAAAAAGATGTTGAGTAAGTAGCATAAAAATGGCTACCTAGTTAAAACTAAGCAGCCATTTTACGGGTAAACTTTACCCTTGATATATTAGTTTGGAGCAATAATTGGTTCTTTACCACCTTTTGCTAAAACCTCTCCCTCAATAACCAAAACTACAGGCTCGGGGTGGTTGGCAAATTTAACAGTCACATCTTTTTTGAATGTTCCCAATGCTGCTGCATTGTATGTAACTGTTATCTTGGCTTCTTTTCCTTTACCGATGGGTTGTTTTGGATAATCGGGTGTTGTGCAACCACAACCCGCCATTGCGTTTTCTACTATCAAAGGTTTGTTGCCCAAGTTGGTAAAGGAGAACAAATAAGTTACTGGCTTATTTTGCTTTATCTTACCAAAACTATGCGTTAACTCCTTAAACTTAATATCGCTCTGAGCCGATAGCTTAAGGCAAAATACTAAACCGATAACCAATAATAACTTGTTCATATAATTTTAATTAGCTGGATTCTTAAGTTTTTGTGTAGCATCGTTTGCTGGTGCTGGTTGTTCGGCTGGTTTGTATGTTTCGCCATGGAAAGTAACTTGTTTTTGCAAGCCACCACTAAATAAGAACGTTACAAACTTTGTAAAAGAACCATTTGTACCACCATTAAAACCTAGGGTAACTATTTTGGTAGCACCTGGGGCAATCTTTTCGCCTTTGGTATATCCCTTTGGTGTGGTGCAACCGCAGCCCGCCTGAACATTTTCGAGGGTAACAGAGTCGATACTAATATTCTTTACGCTTACTTGATACTCAACTGGCTTGCCAAATATGATTTTGCCAAAGTTGTATTCTGCATTTGTAAACTGCAAAATGGTGTTGATGTCTTTTTTTGCATCAATAACACCAGGTGTTGTGGTTGTTTGAATTTGCGCTTTGGTAACAGTAGCTAACGCCAAAATAGCGCATAACAAAAGTGTGTGTTTCTTCATCTTCTTTTAATTTTAGGTGTAAAAATATCTTTTTATTATTGGATTTAACTAAATATCAAGCCATTTTTTTAGAATTACACTACTTTAATATTTTTTTATATTATTGACTGATAATTTTTCATCTTTGCATGCTCGAAAAGTCATACGATTTTAGAGCATCACTTTAATTATATTTGTACAATGGAAGAATCTTTAAACTTGACTTACAAGGATGACATGCTCTCCTACGATGGCTTTAGGAATGAAGTACTACACGATTATCGTATGGCTATATTTAGTCGCGAGGTAAGCCTTTTGGGAAGAAGGGAAGTGTTGACAGGCAAGGCTAAGTTTGGCATTTTTGGTGATGGAAAAGAACTAGCGCAAATTGCGATGGCGAAGTTCTTTAAGCCTGGCGATTTCAGGGCGGGATATTATAGAGACCAAACTTTTATGTTTGCTTCTGGTTTGGCTAGTGCCGATCAATTTTTTGCGCAGTTATATGCTGACCCAGATGTAAAGAACGAACCATTTAGCGCAGGAAGACAGATGGTGTCTCACTTTGCTACCCGCAATGTTGACGAGAACGGCAACTGGATTGACTTAGCAAATAGAAAGAATATTACTTCTGACATGGCTCCTACTGCGTCGCAAATGCCGCGTGCATTGGGATTGGCATTTGCCTCGAAGTGTTTTAGGAATACCCCGCATTTAAGAAGGTACGAACATCTTAGTCACAATGGCAACGAAGTTTGCTTTTGCACAATAGGTGATGCTAGTACAAGCGAAGGACACTTTTTGGAAGCGATTAATGCAGCAGGTGTGTTGCAAGTTCCCTTGGCAATATTTGTTTGGGATGATGGTTATGGTATATCAGTTCCTAAGTCGCAACAAACTACAAAAGGTTCTATATCTGCTGCGCTTAAAGGATTTCAAAAGATTGATGGCACTAACGGGATACATATATACAAAGTAAAAGCATGGGATTACCCAGGTATGTGCGAGGTGTTTGAAGAAGGGGTTCGGAAAGCAAGAGAAACGCACACTCCTGTTTTGTTTCATGTGGAAGAAGTTACTCAACCACAAGGACATAGCACAAGTGGTAGCCACGAAAGATATAAAAAACCAGAAAGACTACAGTGGGAAAGAGATTGGGATTGCATTAAAAAGATGCGCGAATGGATATTGGAGAATGCTTTAGGCAGTGAAGAAGAGTTGCAAGCCTTTGAATTGGCTGCTAAAGATAAGGCTAGAGAAAGCAGAGATAAAGCATGGGATAACTATTTACTTCCACTGAAATTGCAGGTAGAAAAGACTATTGAGATAATAAAGGGAATTATTGTAAACGACATAGATACTAGAAATCACCTTAACAAACTATGTGATACACTGCAACAAAACCCCGAACATTTCCGTAGGCATATCATGCGTACTTTAGCTTTGGCTTTAGATGCTGCGCCACATTCTCCTAATATTGATACTGCCAAGAAATATTATGAGTTCTTGTTGGAGCAGAATAGAAAGCTTTACAATACTTTCTTGTATAACGAAGGGCCGAAAAGCATCAGCAAGGTTGAGATAGTAAAGCCTTTGGTTTCTTTTGATGCGCCACAGTTTAATGGCTATGAAATACTAAATAAATATTTCGATACATTATTTACAAATAATCCTTTTGTATTTGCTTTTGGAGAAGATGTAGGAATGATTGGCGATGTAAACCAAGGCTTTGCAGGATTACAATTGAAGCATGGTGAAAACAGGATTTTTGATACGGGTATTCGTGAATTAACTATTATCGGTCAGGCTATAGGGATGGCATTGCGCGGCTTGCGCCCTATTGCTGAGATACAATACTTAGATTATTTGGTTTACGGGCTTCAACCGTTAACAGATGATGTGGCTACACTGCACTTCCGAACTTATGGACAGCAAAGTTGCCCGGTTATTATCCGTACTCGCGGGCATCGATTAGAAGGTATTTGGCATAGTGGCAGCCCAATGGGTATGATCATAAATTCGCTAAGAGGTATGCACGTTTGTGTACCACGCAATATGGTACAGGCAGTGGGTATGTATAATACATTACTAAAAGGGAATGATCCTGCAATAGTGGTAGAATGCTTAAATGGGTATAGGTTGAAGGAGAAAATGCCTGCTAACTTATTAGAATTAACCATTCCGCTTGGTGTTCCAGAAATCATCAAAGAAGGAGATGATATCACTATCGTTTCTTATGGTTCTACGCTGCGTATTATTTATGATGCGGTAGAACGTTTGGAAAGAGAAGGTATCAGTTGCGAGATTATAGATGTACAAACACTACTTCCTTTCGATATTAACCATCTAATATTGGCTTCGCTGAAGAAAACCAACCGTATTATCTTTATTGACGAAGATGTTCCGGGTGGTGCGGCTGCTTATATGTACAACAAAGTAATGGAAGAACAAGGTGGTTATAAATGGATTGATGTTGCCCCTAGAACCCTTACTGGCAAAGCACATCGCCCAGGATATGGTAGTGATGGCGATTATTTTAGTAAGCCTAATGCTGAGGAAATAGCAAGTACTATCAGGACTATGATTAACGAATAAATATTTTTCGTGTAAATAAAAAGCGAGCTAGTAACAAACCATTAGCTCGCTTTTTTAATTTGGGGGTGTTCTATTTTCTAAAATATATCTGGTAACCAATAGACCTTGTCTCTTTTTCTCCTGACTCTCTCTCCCACTCAATAACGCATCAACTGCATCAGCTAAATAATGTTTCTTGACCAACTCTTGTTACGCCCCGTTATATCCTATTGTCCAAGTATCCCTTTCCTTTCACAACCTTATGGTATCCTTTACAATTCGATAAATTTTTATTTTTCTAATTATGTATTCAACTCTCAACCTCCAACTTTCAACCCTTATCAATTATAAATAGTAAATTATCACAAGATATGGTTGATAATTGCTGCTATTGTCAATTTAAAAGAAAACACCTTCCATTTGAGATATGCAACGGCCTAATTTATTTTGGAATGAGGTCTAGTGTTAAAAAAGGAAAAATTGTAATTTACAATTAATTAATTTATTAGCTTCACCTCATTACTTATGACACTAACAGACTGGATTGGCTTTACAGGGGTTACCATTTTATTGGTTGCTTATTTCCTTAATCTGAGGAATATCATTACTAAAGATAGTTTTATTTACCTAATACTAAACCTTATTGGTGCTAGCATTGCCTGCCTTGCTTCTATTCTATTAAAGTACCTTCCTTTTATAATACTCGAAGGTTGTTGGACAATAGTTTCGGCTATTGGGTTGATGGGCAAAAGGGAATAGGATATGAACTATGAGATATCAAATTTGAGTTGTGAGTTGAAACTGGTAGCCTATTAATTCATCAATCATAATATCTAATAACTCTATTACTTTTGCCCAATGGCTGCACTTGAGTTCAACTTAATAAACACCGACACGGATAGTAAGGCACGTGCGGGTACTATAACTACCAATCATGGCACAATAAACACTCCTATTTTTATGCCCGTGGGTACGGTTGGCAGCGTGAAGGCAGTAACACAATTACAACTAAAAGAAGAGATTAAAGCACAGATAATACTGGGCAACACTTACCATTTATACCTACGCCCCGGTACAGAAGTGTTAGAAGCTGCTGGAGGGCTGCACAAGTTTATGGGTTGGGATAGACCTATTCTTACCGATAGTGGTGGGTATCAGGTGTTTTCTTTGGCTGCCAATAGGAAAATTACCGAGGAAGGTGCGCTGTTTCAGAGTCATATTGATGGTAGTAGGCATCTATTTACCCCCGAAAGCGTAATGGACATTCAGCGTAGTATTGGTGGCGACATTATTATGGCTTTTGATGAATGCCCCCCATACCCTAGCGAATATATTTATGCCAAAAAGAGTATGGATCTTACCCATCGTTGGCTGGATAGGTGCTTTAAAAGACTGGATGATACCCCCGATAAATACGGTTACACACAAAATCTTTTTCCTATAGTGCAAGGAAGTACCTACAAGGATTTGCGCACTGCCTCTGCCGAATATATTGCAAGTAAGAATGCCACTGGCAATGCCATTGGCGGACTAAGCGTGGGTGAACCAGAGGAGATGATGTATGAGTTTGCCGACCTCTGCTGTAGTGTATTACCTGCCGCAAAACCTCGGTATTTAATGGGCGTTGGTACACCCTGGAACATATTGGAAAATATATCGTTGGGGGTGGATATGTTCGACTGTGTAATGCCTACCCGCAATGGGCGCAACGGTATGTTGTTTACATCCAAAGGGGTAATAAACATCCGTAACAAGAAATGGGCTACCGACTTTAGCTGCATTGATGATGGCATCCCTTGCCCTACCAGCAACTATTACAGCAAGGCTTACCTACGGCATTTGTTTGTATCAAACGAGATATTGGCACTACAAATAGCCAGTATTCACAATCTTTCCTTTTATTTGTGGCTGGTAACCGAGGCTCGCACACATATTGTAAACAACAGTTTTAACAGTTGGAAACACGGCATGATACCGCAACTAAAGCAACGTTTATAGCTTTTTATTGTATCAACAATATTCACTTTTGTTAACAACCCATCTCTAATAAAATTACTTATTAACTAAATAATCTAAATAGTAATAGTACTACAATAGGTGTTTGTCTCTGTAAAACAATTAATCTATTACCTTTCGAATTCGTAATCCGTACATCCTTGTTCAAGGATGTATTTTTTTGCCTCTACCTCAAGGTATTCTAAATATCGGATGCTGTAAAGGTTTTTCCCTCGCTCAAGGTGCTTACCCCTGCTGTGTTTCCTGCAAAGTAATAGATGGTATATTCCTTGCCGGTGGTTAGATTGTAAAATGCTTTTACCCTTTGTTTTAATGTATGCCAAAATACCCTTTGTTTTGTTCCTTCAGGCATCTCTAATATGCCATTAGCAAAGGTACTTCCTTCGGGAAGCTTAGGCCCTTCTATCAAAAAAGCCCCATAGTATTCGGCATTATCTACCGCATCAACATAGAAAACCATTGTACCCCCCCCAAACGTGCGAGCTCTTTAAATACGGGCTTTTCGGGTACTACATTTTCCGAAAGACTTTGCTTATTGACGGTAAACCCAGAAAGGTTTCCCAAAACTACTGTTAGGTTGGGTAAGCCTTCCACATAATCTTTCACAGTATCCAGCCCAGACGTCATTTTTATTTTAGAGGTATCATACGCAGCTTTATATTCCCTATTTCCTGCTTCAAATTGGTCGTTATTATCGCGATAAGTCTTTACTAGCAGCAAAAAATCGTCCTCAATGATGGGAGGATCTGCAAAGTTGCTCGTATGCCCATACACTCCATTGCAAACCTTGGTTAGTAGTTTACTGTAATTCTTCTTATTAGTCCTGTGGTAATCATCCAAAAGGAAAATTTTCATACTTTTTTATTTATATCTTTAATCAATCTATTCAAAACTAACCTACTCATTCCCATAATCAATACATTATTAATCCATAAAGCATAATAGTTTAGCCTCCTTCACCTATTATTAGCCAAACACCATGAATATCCCAACAAAAGACTACAACTATTATCCGAGGTTATAGAACATTAAACAACAAGTAGGCAAGTATCTTTTAAGACATTAATGTTTTAACAAAAACCTCTATGTTATTAAACCAAATACATGGAACAAAAGCCAATAACATTAGTGTTATTGGCAAAATATCCATGTTATTTGTGTAAATACATAGAAAGAAAAGCAACAACATTAGAGTCTTAAAATAGACTTGCCAAAGGCGGCTATAAAATGTATGAAAGATAGTCTTTGATAAATATTCTATACTGAGAAGAAGGGGAAGTGTGAGGAAGAAGTAGGCATAAATTACTAATAATAGCCAATAACCCTATCCACTTTTATAATAGGCACACCTTCTCTCCATATAATCTTGGTAACGTAATTACTTTTTGCGTCGTAAGTGTATTTGTAGCTGTTTATTATGTAAGATGTGTGCGTATTGTTCTAATAGAAATAGGAAGTACTCTCTATTTTATTACCTTCATCATCGTATTTATAAGTAGATTCTTTAACTGATTTATCTAAGGAAGTGATTTGAATTTTTTTTTCTTTCCCTTGTGGCTCATGGTTATTATAGTTGTAGAGCCAGTTACCTTACCATCGTTACTATATTCTTTTTAAGTACAATACTTTCTATTACTATCTATTTCATACATCTTCTCTTGGTCAATAATTCCCTTATCATCATAAAATTTTATAGCTGTTTTCTTTGTATAATACTTTGTTTTCACGGTGCTGAAAAGATGTAGACTTCTTCGAGATGGAATTAAAGAGATGCTATCTAGGAATGAGCTGCACTTTTTAGATACATACCCCAAAGAACTCATATTTCATTATTCATATCTCATATTTCCCTTCCCCATATCTTTGCCAAGCAAATTTTACCTGCCCTACAAGCGGGATTTA
>JANYEX010000242.1 GCA_025359725.1 Chitinophagaceae bacterium
GAGCAGTCAAATGCTTGGATGGACGCATTTAAAGGAACTATCATACGGTATGAAAAGTTAACAAGAAACTGGTGGAGTATGCTTTGGCTGTGCATTACAGCTATATTTTTGAGGAAAATAAAAGTTTAAACAAGTTCATTATGAAACATTACTTGTCGTTGGTTGCATTATTGGTTATCGGCAACCTATTATTTGGTCAGACATTGTTTACTTATGGTAATAAAACAGTAAGTAAGAATGATTTTCTAACAGCTTTTAATCGTAATCCACCATCGAAAGAAGACCGTAGAAAAGCACTGGATGAGTACCTAGGTTTGTACATTAATTATAAGCTAAAAGTGCAAGCTGGGTACGACGAAGAGCTTAATAAACAACCTTCTTTTAAAGATGAAAGCAAGAATTTTAAAAAGCAGATAGCTGATAACGTAATTAATGAAGAAGCCGGTATTCAAAAACTTACAAAAGAAGCTGTAGAAAGAAGTAGAAAAGATATTAGGGTATCGCAAGTTTTTATAGAAGTAAATGTAAAAATGGATTCTGTAAAAGCCTACCAGCTGATACAAGAGGCCTACAAAGCACTGCAAGCGGGTGCTGATTTCGGGCAGGTAGCTGCTAAATATTCAACTGATGAGGGTACTAAAAGAGCAAAAGGGGATATTGGTAATGTAACGGCGTTTACCCTTTCATACAATTTTGAGAATGAGATTTACAAATTGAAGCCAGGCACTTACTCAAAACCGTTTAAAAGCTCTTTTGGTTATCATATATTTAAAGATGTTAGTGAGCGTCCTGCTTTGGGTAAGCGAAAAATTGCACAGATAAGAATAGCCACACCAAAAGGGTTTTCGAAAGATCAGGTAAATGAGTATTCTATTTATGCCGATAGTATTTATAATCTATTAAAGAAAGGTGCTTCTTTTGAGAAACTTGTGCACCAAATAAGTAGCGACATTAGGTCTGTACCAAATGATGGTGTAATAGGTTGGGTAAGTGTAGGCGATTATGATGCTGACTTTGAGAAGCCAGTATTTTCCTTACAGAATGTTGGCGATATAAGTAAGCCATTTGCTACTGTATTTGGTTATCATATCATTAAGCTGATAGATAAAAAGCCTGCGCTAACTTCTGCTGACGACGCAGATGCGCTTTCTGAAACCAAGCAGATTATAGAAAAAGACGAGCGACTAGCGATAGCCAAAAAGAATTTATTGTACAATAAATGGTTACCAGAAACTAAGTTTAAGCAATGGCACTACGATTCGATGGCTTTTAAGCAATATACGGATAGCAATATTCTAAATAAAATAACCAATGGAATAAAGAAGATTTCGGACACAACCGTATTGTTTTCTTTTGAAAGGAAAAAGATTTATTCGGCAGATTGGGCGGTATATATTGCAGGGTTAACCACTAGCCCTTATGCAGATTATACGGCTCAGATGAAGAAATTTATCGAGAACAATTGCACGCAATACTACACTGATAATTTGGAATTGTATAGTGAAGCCATGAAAGCACAATGCAAAGAATTTGATGAGGCTAATGTATTATTTGCTGCAATGGATAGGCATGTGTGGAGTAAAAGTGCTACTAATCCCGAAGAGCTAAAAGAATATTTTAACAAGCACAAAGAAGAATATTTTTGGAAGGAAAGTGCGAATGCCATTGTTGTAAATTGTAAAACACAACCACTTGCGGCATTAGTTGCTAATAAGTTAAAGCAAGCACCTGACGACTGGCATAATATAGCCACCACTTTTGGGGCTGACGTTACGGCTGATAGTGGTAGATTTGAGATTACGCAATTTCCCTTAAAGCAACCTGTTGAAAATAAGGATGGTTGGGAAAGTGTTTCGGAGAAGAATACAAATTCTGATAATTTTACCTTTGTTTATATTCTTCAGGCGCATCCTCAAAAAGAGCAACGCAATTTTGAAGATGCCAAGGGGGCAGTAACCAATGATTATCAGCAAATATTAGAGAAAGAGTGGATTGCTTTTTTGAAGAAGAAGTACCCAATAAAAGTAAATCAGGCTGTTTGGAACACGATAGAATAGGAAATTTTTATCTACTTAAACGTAAAAATTAATGGTAAAGTCATTAGGCTTAATGACTTTATTGTTTATAGAAGCACCTCATTTTTTAGGTTAGCGAGGGCCAAGTTCAATAACCTCACAGTTTTTAATAGTTTTACCATCAATGACTATCCTTATAAGCGTACGTACTTGGTGCCAACCATGTTTGCCCGCAGCCCCAGGATTAATGTGCAAGCAATTGATTTTATCATCATACATCACTTTAAGGATGTGCGAATGCCCACTAAGAAATAATTGTGGCTGGTGTTCTTTAATCAATGACTTGCTAGCAGGGTTATATTTGGGGGGGTAACCACCAATATGCGTCATTAATACTTTTACTTCTTCGCAATAAAAACTTAGGTAAAGCGGGAATAATTCTTTTATATCGCTAGCATCTATGTTGCCATAAACACCCTTAGTTGGTTTGAAATCCATAAGTTGCTTTGCTATGGATACATCGCCAAAGTCGCCAATATGCCAAATCTCATCACAGTTGGCAAAGTGTTTAAAAACTGCATTATCAAGATAACTATGCGTGTCTGATATGATACCAATTTGAGTCATTTATATTTTTTATTTAGTGCAATTCAAATAAATTAGATAAAAGTAAGAGTAGGGGCGAAGTAAAGGAAATAATCACAGGTAACAGTAGGTTGCATTTTATTGGGCTGGTTACTGATATACCTACCTTATTGGATACTTAAAAATAACTTTTCATCTACATGGATTTGGGTTTTTTAATAGTAAAATACTAGCGGCGAAGTTTAGTTTGAAATAGAAGCAAGCAAGTAGAGAAGTTTATAAAAGAATAGAATAAGGTTCCTAATGGCTTACGTAGCCTTCAATCTACTTTGCGGAACATTCATATTAAGTCATCCGTTATTGCTACAGCTTTTAGGAGTACTCCCAACATAACTATTTAGCCTATTCTTTTGCCCAAGCGCATTCGTATTACCTTGTCTTCTACTCATTTTCCTACACAGCTTCTTCGGTCTATTATGCCGAAGATGCGTTGCCTTATTTAGGGACTAATTACCCTACAAAACAATACACCAAGCAGGTTAGAAAGAGATAACAATGATATCTTATTCATTGTGGAAATAAGGTTAATTGTCAGGCTCAGGCATAATTAGAGTTTGTCATTCCCATTTCTTCCCAGCTCGCTCGGTGCGTAATTGTAAAGGGCGATTAACAAAGTTTGACATAATATTATTACTAAATAATGGATCGTCATTAGTAGTACTTAAAATGTAAAGTTCAATCCATTATAGCCGATTGATTAAAAACAAGTAATTAAGCTTTTTAGGTTTATACCTGACGTTGCCAGTATCTCAGATAAAGAGGCAACTGATGGCAACACAAATCATAAAGAACCCAACGAGCATCAGGGCATATATCGGTTGACTATCATAGATTTGCTTTACAATCGAACCACCAATAACCAATTAATAATTGGGGTAAACTGATAAAGAAGTTGAGGATATATATGTAAATAGCAAATTTACTAGCAGGAATAGAGCCAGATAATACTACATAATGCCTAGCTCGTAGCTAATACACTTGCAATTCGATATCTTTAATAAACCCATAGGGTAGCCAAAGGGAAATCTCAAAATCAATCCTCTTGTCCAATCTTTCTAACAGAGCATCAAATGAGGATAAACTTGTAAAGAGAATGTCCTCATAAAAAAAATAATCTCTAACCTCTTAAATTTTCTCATAACCATGATAGGTTGAAAACAATTAACTAAGAGTTTTAATGAATAAATAGTTTTCAGAGGTTTCTTTTATGTAGAAAGCCTACAAATCCTTGATACTATCACTCATTAACTGATACAATTTTTGTAGCTGCGGATAACCCTTCAGTAAATTGATATGGCTGTTTAATGTGACTTGGTCCCTTCTTATTGCAGGGCCAGTCTGTACATTTTTGGGCGCATTATTCTTAATTCTTTTGCCCGTTTCTTCAATTAGAGGAAGTAATAATTTAAAGTCTAACATTTCCGTATGGCAATAATCATCTGCCAAAGCATAGAGGTGATTGGTGAAGTTAGAAACCAAAACGGCTGTCAGATGAAGCTTTATACGCTTTGCATCATTAGCCCTAAACACAGTATCAGTAAGAGTTTTCGCAAATGCTAGTAGGGTAGTGTAAGTGGCTTCGTTGTTAGCATCAATTATAAAAGGAATTTCTGGAACTTCTTTCATTTCCTTACGCAATGTTTGTAAAGGCCACAACACACCAAACTCACTATTGGGTTTATTCAATACATTTATTGATACCGAACCTGCTGTATGAACCACCAATTTATTTTGCATTGAAAGTTGTTTAACCACTGTTTCAATAGCAGTATCCACCACCGCAATGATGTAGATATCTCCCTTTTCTGTGATTAAAGTAAAGTTTGTGTTGGCATTACAGTGGCATGTTTTAGCCAATTCTGCTGCTGCATTTTGGTTTCGCCCTACTATCTCTATAACTTTATGTCCTTTGGTTATGAATAATTTACTTAAAACTGATGCTACGTTACCCGTTCCGATGATGACTACATTCATATATTTGCCGACTTAAGAAAATGAAATTAACTAAAAAAATTGCTTTACGCTACTATAAATTAAAATTCAGGCTGCTAGGGCTCTTTGCACCCAAGAAAGCAGCCCGAAGTGCCTTCAAACTTTTCTGTACTCCATTCAGTGGAAAGCCAGAACGGGCGATGCCATTAATATTCGAAAAGGCAGAGCAAATAAGTATAGAAATAGAAGGTAATTTGACGTTGAGAGGATGGTGTTGGGAACCCGAAAGTGAGGTTTCTGTCAATAAAAAGATATTGATACTTCATGGGTTTGATAGTTATAGCTATCGGTTCGAGAAATATATTCGCCCATTGAGGAAAAAAGGTTTTGAAGTGATGGCATTCGATGCGCCTGGGCATGGAATAAGCGATGGAAAAACAATAAACTCACTTCAATACAAGAATGCTATACTACGTATAGAGAAAACCTTTGGTACTTTTTATGGAATAATGGCACATTCGGTTGGTGGATTGGCGGCTTCTTTAGCCTCCGAACATTTACCTAACCTAGAGAGATTGGTGTTGATTGCCCCAGCAGTGGAAATAACCCGACCAATTGATAGCTTCTCTAAAATGGTTTCCTTGCCCGAAAAGGTGAAGGAACGAATGTATAAACTGATTATTAAAATTGGGAAATTGCCAGTTAGTTATTTTGATACCCGAAGGGCGATAGAACAAGTAACTGTACCAACTCTTTGGCTACATGATGAGGAAGACGCCATCTGCCCTTATAAAGACGTTTTACCTGTGAAAGCTTTGGGATTACCGCATGTAACCTTTCATATAACAAAGGGATTGGGGCATAGTAACATCTATCGCGATCCAAACACAGTAAAAACAATTGTAAACTTCTTTGCTAGTTTACTTCCTGTTCAAAAAAATGCTTGATTTGAGGGATAGATTTCATGTGTCTGCAATCTTCTGTAGTAAGGGGCTTTTCATTAAAAGCAATTACCTGAGGGTACTGCATTGCTTTCTTTTTATCGACAGCGTCGATAGAAGAAGTAATAATTATTACGTATAAGTGATTTTTTAATTCCGTGTGTTGCAACGCCTCTAAAAACTGCCATCCATCCATTACAGGCATGTTTATATCCAAAAGAATAAGGTATTCACTGTTTTCGGAGCTAGTTTGATGGATTAAATCGAGTGCAACCTGACCATTGACTGCGGATAATGGGGAAATTGAAAACTTACTCAAGGACAAGATTTCTTTGTGTAAAAAAATGACGATGTCGCTGTCGTCCACGATTACTGTTTGTAAATTCATTTTCTTAAGTAAGATTTAATCAATGGATATAGATATTGAGTAATAAAACTGTCTGTTATAACAAATGTAGTTTAAATCAATTGTATTTTAAAGCGATTTAAATTTATAAAATAATTTAAGACTAAAATACTGCTGGCTATTATCAACAAAGGTTAATGGATGCTTTATAGAGCCTGCGGTGTAATAGTTGTCACCGTAGTTAATGCCAAAGCCCCAGCTTTTATTTAGCTGAGCATCAAGGCTTAGGGTTGCAACAGAAGAACCTTGAGAAGGGGTTTCAAACATGATCCCTGGTCTTATGTAAGCATTTCCTCCATTCCATTGATATTGTATGCCACCACCAATATGAAAAACACTGTATTCATAGCTAGCAGTTTGTTGGGTTTTAAGATGAGAACCCGCTACTAAAGGGTTAGCAACTGTTAAGTTCTTGCGCCAACTTCCTACTCTATAAATAAAACCACCCTCAACAAATACTTTAATTGGGGCATTGTATTTTAAGCCAGCTAAAACCCTTGCCAGAGCACCCAAAACAGCGTGGTTACCACATATACCACTACCTAAGTTTATACCATAACTACCATAAGGATTAAATTCTAGAGAAACTGGAGAATGGTCGAAAAAACTCAAGTTCAATCCCGCAGTTAGCAAAGGGTGAGTTGAAGCACCCGTAGATGAGTTCTGTATAACGCTATCCTGATTTACAATAAAGGGAATATGCTCTAGTCCTATTCCTACATAAGGCTTAATGACTAAAATTGGAAAAGAAGGTTTTTTTTTTATTTCAACCTTCCGTATAATGCTATCCTTTTTTACACCAGAGTTATTAAATTTGGAATTGAGGTTAACGATAGAATCTTGTAAAAGCAAGTTTCTATCTTTAAGAAAGCCAATTATAGAAGTTAAAGAGTCGTTGTAATATTTTGTATTAGGTAAAACATACTTAGGCGTGTTAACTATTGGTACTACAGGTTGCAGAACGGGTGTAACTGTTTGTGTAATAGTTTGAGATTGATTTACACTTGGGATAATTGTAGTATTTGATGTTGTATTTTTCACCTGTACATCCGTAAGATAAACGTCTTGTATCCTATTTATAACAGCATATTTAGGGCTAATGTATGTCTTCTTTCCAATACAATCATCTTTGGTAACAACACCCGTCTGACTGTTTGAACTATCTGCGTAATTGCCCCCAGATGATTCCTGATTAGGCAATAGCGTAGTGCTAAAGTTGGTAGATACTTCATTTCCACAAAGTGTTTTGGCAACCACCTTGCCAGATACAACTACTGTATTTAGACCATAATTCTTTAAATAAACAGAATATCCTTGTCCATTGGTAAGACTATAAACGTGCCTTCCTAAGCCAAAATAAACATCGGATTCGGTATGGTTAGATAGTTTCTTCCATGGACTATTCTTCTGAGAAAAGCAAATAGACGCAGGTAAAAGAAGTATTGTTACTAACCCAAGTTTAAACTTATTTATCATTGATGGCATTGTAATCAATTTAATTTGATTGTGAAATTTTGAGCAAATCTAATATTATATCTTAGTATAATCACTATAACATAAACTTAAACGGCTTAATAAGTAGTTATATTGTCACGGACGGTTATTTGTTTAGCATTCTGACTAGCTAATTGGTAAATCAACAGGCAAACATACTTTAAGCAATATCTATTCTATAGGTTTAAGCAATTACTTATTTATACTTACCACAACTAATTTATTTAAGTTTGCAAACTATGGATAAACTATTTGGGTTTGTTTTATCGTTGGCTGGATTATTTGGGTTGGGAAATTTATTTGCACAGGCGGGGCCTTTGGAGGGTAATTGGTACAGTAACGGCACGGTGGTAATAGAAGGCAGTACCAACAACTATCTGGGCGAGCTAAGGATAAAACAAAAAGGAAGGACTTTTACGGGTGAGTTTAATTATTACTTTAGGGATAGTCTTTTTACAAATAAGATTGAGGGAGTATTCGATTTGAGTTCTCGTTATATGATTATAAAACCTTTTCCTGTCATTCTGCATTCATCTACAAGCACCAAGACGGGGGTCGATTGCTATATGAATGGTGAGTTCTTGCTGCGTATATCGAGGGTGGGTTCTTATTTGGCAGGAAAGTTTATTGCCGAGCCTCAATATAAATATACTTGTCCAGAGATTGCATTTGATTTTGAAAAGAATAATGATGCTATAACTCCAATAGATGAAGCCAAACAAGCTTCTGTTGCCGCAGCTCAAACAGCCAAGCAAGATACTTTTGCGCTAGCAAAAGACCCAATAGTGGAACTGACTAAGAAGCAATTTGAAGAGAGACCTAAGGATTTCTTCAAAGAAATGACGGTAAACTCAAAGACAATCAACCTAGAATTTACAGATAATGGAGTGATCGACTATGACTCAATAAGTGTATTCCTGAATGGTAATCTTCTTTTAAAGGAAACAATGCTTACCCATACCCCTATAAAGCTAAAATTAACATTGAATGATAGTCTTCCCTTTAACGAATTGTGCATGTTTGCTAATAATGAAGGGTTGATACCGCCCAATACTGCCACCATGATACTGACTGATGGTGATGACAAATATGAGGTAGAAATGAACAGTAGCCTACACAGAACAGCTACAATTAAGCTTCTTAGAAGGAAGAAATAAAAATAAATTAGATAAAATTAGTATTGTACCAAAAAAAAGGTTTACTTCATCCCCTACGATTAAGCTGCCGATAAACGAATTAAACAAGCAACAACATGGCTATACGTGTAGCGATTAATCACAAGACAACTTACAGTTACGACAGACCTGTCTCTTTATCTCCGCATATCTTCCGTTTGCGCCCTGCGGTACACTCTCGTACACCGATAGAAGCTTACGCGTTTAAGATTACGCCAAAGAACCATTTTATCAATTGGCAGCAAGACCCTTTTGGTAATTATCAGGCACGTGTAGTATTTCCAGAGCAAACGACAGAGCTGAGTGTAGAGG
Source organism: Chitinophagaceae bacterium (assembly GCA_025359725.1). Taxonomy (GTDB): domain Bacteria; phylum Bacteroidota; class Bacteroidia; order Chitinophagales; family Chitinophagaceae; genus Parasediminibacterium. The sequence continues at coordinate 8,921 of JANYEX010000242.1, forward strand.
TAGAAGTTATTGCCGACATGGTGGTAATAAATCCTTTCGATTTCTTTGTGGAGGAGTATGCCGAGAAGTTTCCTTTTACGTATGCGCCACACCTTCAAAAGGAATTGATTCCATACTTTGAGATAATGGAAGAAGACCCATTATTGATGGAATGGCTGGAGAACTTGGAAGTAAAACCAGAAACAACCATCAATGACTTTTTAGTATTTATCAATAGAAAAGTTTATCTGGACATCAGCTACTCTATCCGGATGGAAGCGGGTGTGCAAACAGCCGAAGAAACCCTAGAAAAGAAACTAGGTTCTTGTAGGGATAGTGCCTGGTTATTGGTTCAGATACTGCGTCATTTAGGATTGGCAGCAAGATTTGTTTCAGGATACTTGGTACAATTAACTTCTGATATTAAATCATTAGATGGCCCTTCTGGTCCTGAACAAGATTTTACCGATTTACACGCTTGGACAGAAGTATATATTCCTGGTGCTGGTTGGATAGGATTAGACCCTACCTCAGGATTATTTGCTGGTGAAGGGCACATTCCGTTGGCGTGTACGCCACACTACACGAGTGCAGCCCCCGTAGTTGGTGCTACAGATAAATGTGAAATAGAATTTGGGTTTTCTAATACCGTTACCCGTATCCACGAAGATCCAAGGGTAACTAAGCCATACACCGATCAGCAATGGGCGGCAATAGATGCTACTGGTTATCAGATAGATGAAGACTTATTTGCGGGTGATGTGAGGATGACAATGGGGGGGGAGCCAACATTTGTTTCCGTTGATGATATGGAAGACCCTCAGTGGAATACCACTGCCGATGGTTTGCACAAACGTAATCTGGCGCATGACTTAATATTCAGGTTGAGGGATCAGTTTGGCAAGGATGGTATGTTGCATTATGGACAAGGTAAGTGGTATCCGGGTGAGCCATTGCCGCGTTGGCAATATGGGTTATTCTGGCGTAAGGATGGATTGCCTGTTTGGAAGAACAAGAACCTGATGGCACTTGAAACCCATAAAAAGAAATATACACACGTAGAAGCAGAAGCCGTTGCAAAGGAACTAGCAAAACGTTTGGCGGTTCATACTGATAATGTGATGCCTGCTTATGAGGATACTTTTTACTTCTTGTGGACAGAAGGTAAATTGCCTGTTAATGTTGACCCATTCAAGGCAAACTTGAAAGATAGTATAGAAAGAAGAACTTTAGCTACACTGTTAGATAAGGGCTTGGAAAATCCAACAGGCTTCGTATTGCCATTAGAATGGAACTATTGGAACCAGAAATGGCGTAGCTGTCAGTGGCAATTAAATCGGTCTCATTTATTCTTAATCCCTGGTAATTCACCAGTAGGGCTACGTTTGCCATTGGATTCTTTGCCAGCGGTATCTAAAGAAAAAGAACCACAAAAGGTAGAAAGAAGTTTATTCGAGGAACTACCAGCGTTAGAAGATTACCACGAAAGCATAGAAAGCCGTTATGGCGAAGTGAGTGTACACGAAGCACCTCCAGACAGGCTAAAGCAATATGAGGAAGAGCGGAAGAAAGATGCAGAAGCAAAGAAAGGGGTAAAAGAAAAGGAAGGGGTAAAGAAGCCTGAACCTAAAAAGGAAGAAGAAAAACCAGCAGGAAATGAGCCAGTGTTTGAGGTTTATACTATCAAGAAGAGTTTGTGTGTGGAAGCTAGAGAAGGTATCATTTATATCTTCATTCCGCCATTGGATTATATAGAACATTACCTCGATTTGATTGCATCTATAGAGGCAACTACCGAGAAATTAAATATTCCTGTAAGGATAGAAGGCTACGAACCACCAAGGGATTACCGCATGGAACGTATGGTGGTATCACCAGATCCAGGTGTTATTGAGGTTAATATTCATCCGTCTCGTAACTGGGAAGAGTTGAAAAGCAATATCAATACACTTTATGAACAAGCTTTCTATTCTCGCTTAGGAACTGAGAAGTTTATGCTTGATGGAAGGCATACGGGTACAGGCGGTGGAAACCACATTACCATTGGTGGTGCTGTGCCTAGTGATAGTCCCATCCTTCGTCGCCCCGATGTGTTGCGCAGTTTAATTACTTATTGGCAGCATCATCCAGGGTTGTCCTATCTTTTCTCTGGTTCTTTCATCGGACCAACTAGTCAGGCACCGCGCTTTGACGAAGGCTTGAATGAGAAGTTGTATGAGATGGAGATAGCCTTTAGCCAAGTTCCCGAAGGTGGTTATATCCCTTTCTGGATGGTGGATAGGTTGTTTAGGCATTTATTAACTGACCTTACGGGTAATACGCACCGTGCAGAGTTCTGTATAGATAAATTATATTCTCCAGATTCATCTTCTGGTCGATTGGGTATATTGGAATTGAGAGCTTTTGATATGCCACCGCACAAACAGATGAGTCTGGTGCAGATGATATTGATTCGTGGATTGATAGCCATGTTCTGGAATAATCCATACAAGCACGACTTAGTACGTTGGGGTACAGAACTACACGATAAATTCATGTTACCTCACTACGTTCGAGAAGATTTAATACAGGTTGTAAAAGACTTAAATGGTGCAGATTATCAATTCAATATCAGTTGGTTTGAACCATTCTTCGAGTTCCGCTTCCCACATTACGGTACCATTAAGGTGCAAGGAGTAGAACTTGAAATACGTATGGGTATTGAGCCTTGGAATGTATTGGGCGAAGAAATGAGCAGTAGCGGTACAGCTCGCTTTGTAGATTCTTCTTTGGAAAGGGTACAGGTAAAACTTACCGGCATGAACGAAGCGCGTTACATATTGCTTTGTAATGGCGCAAGGGTTCCATTGAGGGCTACCGATGTAAAGGGCGAATATGTGTGTGGTATTCGTTACCGTGCCTGGCAGCCACCGAGTGCATTACATCCAACTATTGGCGTAGATACTCCGCTTACTTTTGATATAGTGGATGTATGGAATGGTAGAAGCATTGGTGGTTGTACCTATTATGTGTCTCACCCAGGTGGTAGAAGCTACGATACCTTCCCGGTAAATAGTTACGAGGCAGAGTCTAGACGTGTAAATCGTTTCTGGAATCAAGGATTCACCCCAGAGGCTTTGCAGGAACATATCTCCGAGATAGTTTTACAACCCAGAAGCTTACCCAACAGGGATTCATTGACATCGGTGCAGCATTACATTAAAGAGAACAGGATACCATTTCTTTTCGATCCTCCACCATTGGAGGTGAACAAAGAATACCCTGCCACGCTGGATTTGCGCCAAAGCTGGAGCAAAAGGCACAAGGGGTAATGGAGAATCGATAATGAATAATTGATAGGTTAAGTTACATTTACCAATATTATACAAGTCTTAATTTGAGAAGGTGCAATTGAACAAAGTATAAGTAATGACAATAGAAATTTCTGACATACAATTGTTCATGCTCCTGAAAGAAAAGGTTGGGGAAAGAGAAGCGACTTCTTTGATTGATTATGTGAAGCAGGAAACGAGTAGTTCTTCGGTAAAAACGAAAGATTTGTTGAGTAAGGATATAGCTTCATTGCAGATACACATGGATGAACAATTCAAATTGAAAGAACAAATAAATTCAGTTAAGTTAGCAAAGTCTAAAAATGAAATGATGAAGACAATGTATATCACCAGTTTTATTCAGATAATAACTATCACAGGTGGCCTGATGTCTTTAGTAAAGTTTATTAAGTAACTAGGTTGAAATTTTAAATAAGGTTTTGTTAGTTCAATAGACCTATAGAGTTTAAAAGCTTTATAGGTCTTTTTAATACGTGTATATGTGAAATGGATATAAACCGCCGTAAAACAGTCGCAATCCTACATCACCCTTGCCACATTTGGTGTAAGCCAATCTTACAGCAAAAAGAAACAAAGAATAATCAATTGTATAAGAGGCTTCCCACAAACTGGGTAGTCCTTTATGTGTCTTTTATACAAGAAATTTCTATCACCAACATGATATACGAATATCATCAACATGATATACGAATATCACCAACATGATATACGAATATCACCAACATGATATTCGAATGTCATCAACATGATATTCGAATGTCATCAACATGATATTCGAATATCATCAACATGATATTCGAATGTCATCAACATGATATACGAATATCATCAACATGATATTCGAATGTCATCAACATGATATTCGAATGTCAACTTCCGCACCCCAAATAGTATCTTATAAAGCACAAAAAAGCCTCCCTTTTGCAAGAGAGGCTTCACAAATAGGTAATACTAATAAGCTGAAACTAACTTTTATATACCTGAAAACTACCTGCGGTAGTGGCACTAAGGTTGGTAACGGTAACATTTACCCATCCTGTAGGGGCATCTTTGCTATCACCAGGGTTGATGGTAATTGTATCGGCAGCACTGCCCCCTTTTACCAATGCGGTAAGGATGGTGGTGCCGTTGTTGATTATTTTTTTCCCTTTCTTCAAACCAGTTACCTCCACCGTTGCTGATGGTGCAATAGAAAAAGTAGTGATGCTTTTTGGGGTGCTGTGGGTTAAATGGTTGGTCACAATTGTTTGCCTTGCAGTTTTGATAGCAGGGTTTGTTTTACCCAAAATGTTGGCAGCATCCATCACCCCAATACCCATCAGCATCATATTGTTGCCAGCAATATCGCTGTGCAAGCTAAATGTGTTTGCCAATGCAATAGCCATACCGTGCAGGGTATTACTGTCTATTTGTTCTTGCTTCAGAGCCAGAAACTCGACCAAGGTAGCTGGTGCAGTAATTGTTTGAGGAAAAGCCTCCATCAGGCCAGTTTCTATTGCCTCAAGTTCGGAAGCACGGTTGGTACTTACCGAAACTAGCCCTTTCTTTTGCGTTTCGGTAAGTGCAATATCAATGGGGGCAACTAATACATTAACGGCGGCAATGGCTGCTTTGATGGCAGTAACGTTTGCGGGCGAAAGCGGTGTTGTAATGTTAATTTGTTGAGACATGATTTGTAAGTTTAAAAAGTTAATGAATTAAAACTAAAAAGCGAAGCGGGAGTTGCTTTGTTTTAAGTAGTTGCCGTTGTAGGCAATTGTTAACTTTAAACGCTATGACAAATCGTGTAGGCAATAGCAATCGTTTTATTTAATGCTACCTACTGCAATAGTAAGCTTATTATTTAATAGTAACATAATAATTATTCTCAGGCAGATGGAAATAATTTCTTCGTGCCAAATTTGTAAGTAACCTAATAGAAAATATGACGCTGACTTGTGGTATATGGCAATGATAGAAAATTGCGGTACCTCTGGTAGATGGTAGCGGGCGAAAGGGACTAGCTGGGGTACGCCAGCGGTTATAAATAGTTTAATCTGTACTGTTTATTCTCTAAATTTACGTCTCGGATGTTTACTTGCGTGGTGTAAGGAACTTATAAATATCTCTTTTTTCAACTCATACACTTTGTAAACTATAATAAAAGGAAATGTTTTAATCAATGCCTCCCTAAAATCTTTATTGCTTTTAATGCTGTTTGCCAATGGATTATTGGTAATGGTTTTTATTTTTTTAACAACAGCGTCTGCAAACTTATCACCCAATCCTTGCTGTTGGGTTTCGTACTACTCATAAGCGTCCATAATGTCTTTGTGTGCCAACAGGTGTAAACGATGGCTATACGGCATTGTTCATTTTTTTCTTATTGGCGTAGCTTGCCTTAGCGGCTGTAATAGTTTCTTGTATTGTGAAAGTTTTTACCTTCCCATTTTCATAATCGGCACATCTTCTATCCATTTCTATCTTGTATTCATCTTCTTGCCATGCTTCGGCATGTGATTCTGCAAATTTTTTTACAACAGTTAATACCGCCTTCTTTTGTTCGGTACTCAGCGCAGGAAGTAGCGTGATTATCTTTTTATCAATATTGTTTGTTGCTAACATCAGTAAATAAGTTCTACAAATTTATTGGTTTAATTTTAAGTAGCGTAGGTATTGGGCATAAACTTTTACTTAGACTTATTCCCAATCTTAGCGAAGGCGAGGCTACAGCATTTCGGCAAGCTGAAACTGAATTACCTTATCCTATTCCAATTAGAAACTGGTTTGACTAATACACACAATTCATCCTTCGAAGACTTGCGCGAGACGATTCTTACTCTCCTGCATTAACAACAATTCATCTTTATGAATTTCAGCCCAAGCCTGAACTAACTTTAATTTACTGACAGGCAAATCCCCATTTAAAAGTGCACCATTCTCAATATAGATATTGGCTTCAAATTCACTATACTTCACTTTGAAATGAGGTGGGTTATGGTCATTAAAAACATATAAATCACCAACCCATAAAATCTACTTATTTCAGGCATGATACTTTTTTAATTTTTCAGATTTACATATAAAAAAGATGCTACTCATCAATCCCCGTTTATCCAACCTCTTTTAGCCTTGCCTCTAAGTATTTAATTTTCTCCTCCAGCAGT
>JANYEX010000261.1 GCA_025359725.1 Chitinophagaceae bacterium
AAGTTTTACTAATTCCAAAAATTCGTTCGAATTAGGTATGGCTTCAGTACGTGCTGACCATAGTTTTGGAAAAGTGGGTGCTACGCTTGATTTGGGCTTTGGAAGAAGAGCCGCTGAGTTTTCATACAATGATGCTGGCTCATTAGCGGCTGTAAAACAAGCATATATTAGTTACCAAGCTACTAGTAAGTTGAAATTTACCATGGGTAAATGGGCTACACACGTTGGATGGGAATTATTAGATGCTTATGCAAATCGTAACTACAGTACAAGTTATGGTTTTTCGAATGGTCCTTTTTTTCATACTGGTTTAAGGGCGGACTATACATTAGGTGCAAAGTCTGCATTTATGATTGGAGTTGCTAATGCAACAGACCATTCAACTGTTACTGATGTTCATAAAGTGGCAATTGCTCAGTTCAGCACTGGTACAAAAAATGATAAAGTAAAAGGGTATCTTAATTTTCAAGCAGGAAAGGATTTATTCCAAACAGACTTAGTTTTAAACTTTGTTCTTAGTAGCAAATGGGGCTTAAACTACGATGGAACTTTCCAGAATGCGCCAGACAGTTTGGGTGCTATGAGTAGTTGGAGTAGCAATGCTTTGTACTTAAACTATGATCCTTCAAGTAAAATTGGGTTTACATTGCGTGAAGAGTATTTCAGTGATAAAGCTGGAATTAAAATACAGACTCCAACAACAGCTGGTGTTATGACTCAATACTTAATTAATGGAAATAGTGTTATGTCAACTACACTTTCTGCAAACATCCATTTGGCAAATTTGACTATCATTCCTGAAATAAGAATGGACAATTCTGATAAAGATGGCTTCTTCTCTGATAAAGACGGTAAGAGTGCTAAATCGGCCTCAAGCTTTATCTTGGCAGCTACTTACAAATTCTAATTATTTATAATTTTTGTTCGATTTGGTGAAATGCATGAAATATTGCATTTCATCAAGTTGAATAACTCGAAATTGTTCTTTTTCGCAAAAAACAATGCCATTTCAGGTCTTTTTTCAAATTAATTATTTTTATATTTGATTTTATTTAAAGAAAAAAGCTTATTTTAGCGGCAAGCATGTAAAAAATGTGAAAAAATATTTTTTTATAATTTAAACCCCCTACTATTATGGAATTGATTGGCACAACACCCACACCGAATTTCATTCAGAGATTCATTAAAGGAAAAAACTGGCGTTTAGGTATAACGCTGTTTACCGGAAAAATTCTGGGACTTTTAGTCGTTTTGGCTGCAATGAAGTTGTTGCCTGGTATGATAGCTACTCCCGCTTCAGCTGGAGAAACTTATACCCCGCATGAAACAATGTTGATGAACACTGCTAATACCATCTGGACATTAGTAGCGGCTTTCCTAGTATTTGGTATGCAAGCTGGTTTCGTTATGTTAGAAGCTGGTTTTGCTCGTTCAAGAGAAACTGTAAACGTATTGATGGAGTGTATTTTTGATACTTGTCTTTGTGGTTTGCTTTTCTGGGCTATTGGTTATTCTTTCATGTTTAGCGATGGTAATGGTTTCATCGGTAAACACTGGTTCTTCTTACAAGGTGCACCAGACACTTATCTAACTACCGGTATCCCTGTAATTGCACACTGGATTTTCCAATATGCTTTTGCTGATACTTGTTCTACAATTGTATCTGGAGCGATGATTGGTCGTACTAGCTTTAGAGGTGACATCCTTTATAGTATCGGTATTACTGGTTTCATCTATCCAATCGTTGGTCACTGGGCTTGGGGACCAGATGGTTTCTTAGCTTTAATGGGTTCTACTGGTAACTTCTTACCTACACTTGGTCAAGGATTCAGAGATTTCGCTGGTTCTACTGTAGTACACACTATTGGGGGTATTGCTTCATTGGCAGGTGCTATTGTTCTTGGTCCTCGTTTGGGTCGTGTATTTAAACGCGATGGCGGCGGGCCAATGGCTGGACACAGTATGACTTTGGGTGCTGTAGGTACTTTCATTCTATGGTTTGGATGGTATGGATTTAACCCAGGTTCTACACTTTCTGCTGTTGATATGCAAGGTATCGGTCGTGTAGCTACTAACACTACTTTGGCTGCGTGTGCTGGTGGTATGGTTGCAATGTACTTCGGTCTTTGGTTTGGCGATACAAAAGGAAAGTTCGATGTAGGTCTTACTTGTAACGGTGTACTTGGTGGTCTAGTTGCTATCACTTGTCCTTGTTACTGGGTAGATCCATTAGGAGCAGTTCTTTTGGGTGGTATAGCTGGTATCGTAGTTTACTTGGGTATAGTATTACTAGAATATTTACGTATAGATGATCCTATTGGTGCGGTTCCTGTACACGGTTTTGCGGGTCTTTGGGGAACAATCTCTTTAGGTTTGTTCGCTTCTGGTAAATATGGTGCAACTGGCCCTACGGGTGCAGATAATTCAGCACCTGTTGCTGGTTTGTTCTATCACGGTGATGCTTCTGTATTGAAAGCTCAGTTAATTGGTACTTTCACTATTGCAATCGCTACTTTTGTAGTAACATTTGTAATGATGTGGATTATCAAATTACTACCTAATCCATGGGGTCTTCGTGTTGAAAAACACATTGAAGAAGGTGGTTTGGATTTATTAGAACATGGTAGCCTTGCTTATCCTGTTCAATAAGGATTAAAGGTTTCCTGAAAATAAGAAAGGGTATCTCATTAATTTGAGATACCCTTTCTCTTTTATGTAAAAAACGGAAATCACTAGGAAGAATCATTAATCGGTAGGAACGGAAATCGCAAGTAAGCAATCAGACTAGCGTCTTTCGTTCCTACCGTTCCTCCCGATTTTTCGTTATCCTAACTCCTCTTTATATCGTTACCGAGAAAGTTCCCGGTAGTGTATTTTGGTTTACTAGGGTTAAATACCTGTAGTTGGCATAGTCCGTTACGCCAAAATCTGC
>JANYEX010000266.1 GCA_025359725.1 Chitinophagaceae bacterium
AGCCTATTATATTTATAGCCAATACGGGTGACTATTTAAGCTGACACTAGCCGATGCAAAACTCATTTCCGAAGTAGGGGTTATTATGTATTAGCGAGATAAATATCCCGTTTATCTGCCAGTTCGAGATGCGCTTCGCTAGCATCATCGAACAGCATCTGAATACCTTGACTAGCGGCTTATTCAGTTTTAGTAAAGTATTGGGTTTTGTTTTGTGGGTTGGGGGCATCGGGAGCGTTTGCCGTTGTGCTGGTTTGGTGGTTGGAATAAACCAGACGATTTATAGCAGTTAAGAAATCTTAATTAGGACAAATCTTCTAGTTTATAGAGGTTAAGAAATCTTAACCGAAGCAAACAGTCTCGTTTATAAGGGTTAGGAAATCTTAACCGAAGCAAACAGTCCTGTTTATAAGGGTTGGGAAATCATAACCGAAGCAAACGGTCTCTTTTACAGGAGTTAGGAAATCTCAACTGTAGCAAACGGTCTTGTTTGTAAGGGTTGAGATTTCCCAACCATTATAAACAGTATAATTTAACCCAATTGGGATTTCCCAACCATAGCAAATAGGTTTTTTTGTTTAAATAATATATTCATTCATCTTAAAAAAAATAACAATGGAAAGGATTTGGAAGTACATGGAAAATCAAATGGACATAAAAACTGAGGATAGTGTGTTAGTTGCCATCGTCCTCAGCAAGTTTTACGATACGTCATTACACAATCTTTCGAAAACCCTGCCCGCACTGCTGCTGGCTTACACTAGCTTACTTGCATCTACCGTTCCTGCCGATTAATAATAACGCATTAGAAATGGGAATCGGAAATCGCAAGTGGGGTTGCTTACTTGCGACTACCGTTCCTACCGATTTGCGATTTCTCTTTGCAATTCCCGATTCTTCCTCCCTATTTATCCGTCAATCCCTTTACCTCAAATATCTTGGGCCAATATTTACCCGTAATAAATAGGCGTTTGGTAGTGCTATCGTAGGCTATGCCGTTTAGTACTTCGGCTTTGTCTAATGATTCTGGAAAGTACTTTTCTTTTGTGCCGCTAAAATCTGCCTTGGCTATAACCTTCCCACTTTCGGGGTCTATTTTAATAATTACATCCGACTGCCAGATGTTTGCCAGTATGTATCCATTTATATATTCTAGCTCGTTTACATTGCCCACAGGGCCATTATTGTCGCTAACACCTATAATACTCAATACTTTAAAAGTCTCTGGGTCGCGGAAATAAAGGTTGTTGCTGCCATCACTATTTATTAGCTGCTTACCATTATTGGTCATGCCCCAACCCTCACCATCATAAGAGAACTCTTTTAGCTTGGCAAATGTTTTGGCATCATACACAAAACAGGTTTTTTCCTTCCAGGTAAGTTGGTAAATTTTATTATTAAGAATGGTTATTCCTTCGCCAAAATACTTTTTATCCAAAGGTGTTTTTTGTACAGATTTCCCCGTTGCCAAATCTACCAATGCCAACTTGCTATTACCATATTGCCCGCCACTTTCGTAGAGCTTCCCATTGTTAAATTCTAGTCCTTCTGTATAAGTACTGGTATCGTGGGGGTATTGGTTGGTAATGGTGTATTGTATTTGCGCTGGCTCATTAGCCGTTGGGGTATTATTGCTAGGTGCATCGTTTTTTACACCTGTAGTACCGCAGGCAACAAAAGCAAAAAAAGGTATGAGGAAGGCTATTTTATTAATTATTTTTTTCATTAAATTCAGTTTACTCACATTTAGATTGTGGGTAGCAAAGGAAACGGAAAAAAGTGTTGTAACTTCTTTGAAGGATAATATTGTTAAATAATTTGCATTTTTTTCAATTCTATTATCTGTACACCGTTTTGTTTGATGGGTATTATTTCTTTTTTCCATTCAATAAGCTATGTTTGCCCCCAAGTATTATACAAAAAAAGAAAGGAAATGAATTTTAGTAAGGTCAACAACATTACAGGATGGGTAGTTTGCGCTATTGCCTGTACCGTTTACATCCTAACCTCAGAGTATGGTGGAAGCTTTTGGGATTGTGGAGAGTTTGTAAGTAGCTGTTTTAAAGTACAGATACCTCACCCACCGGGAGCCCCTCTTTTTATACTATTAGGAAGAATTTTTATCATCTTATTTGGCAATAACCCATTAACGGCTGCTAAGGCGGTAAATACGTTGAGTGCATTGGGTAGTGGCTTCTCTATCTTATTCCTTTTCTGGACTATTACCCATTTTGCCCGTAGGATAATGAAGGTAAATGTTACCGATACTATCACCCCATACCAAGCTTGGAGCATAATGGGTGCTGGTGCAGTAGGTGCGTTGGCTTATACTTTTAGCGATGCTTTCTGGTACAGTGCGGTAGAAGGGGAAGTTTATGCGATGAGTTCTTTCTTTACTGCAATAGTTTTCTGGTGTATCGTTAAGTGGGAACAAAAGGCCGATGAACCTGGTGCCGACCGTTGGATTGTGGCGGTGTTCTTCCTTATTGGGTTATCAATTGGGGTACACTTGTTGAGCTTGTTGACTATCCCTGCTACTGTGATGGTTTATTTTTATAAGAAACAAAATACTTTTAACTACAAGGTAATCCGTACTTGGTTTTTACGTTTGATAATTGGTGGAGGTATAGTAGCTTTTGTTCTTGCTTTGATTAGTGCGAATAGTGAATCTACTGACCGTGTTGCAGCCGATTCTACCGTTGCTGGGTTGATGATTTTAGGAACTATATTAGCTGTTGCGGTATTGTTTCTTGTTGAAAAAATTGACAAGACAAAGAAAGAATACTACGGTGGTACCTACATTTTCTTTTTGATTGGTTGCGTACTAGTGGGTGTTGTTCAGATAGGTGTAATTCAATACAGCATTGGCTTTGCAGGTTATATTGATAGGATGTTTGTAAACAGTTTCAGCCTTCCTTTCTTCTCCGGGTTTACGTTTGCGTTTTTATTGATAGCTGTAGGTATCTGGTATGGTTTGCGTATTGCCGATAAAAAAGGATGGGCTTACTTACGTTTGGCTTTATGGTCTTTTGCGTTTATGCTTATTGGGTATAGTTCTTATCTTACTACCATGATTCGTAGTAATGCCGACCCTGCAGTAGATATGTATAATGTTGATAATCCTTTGAGTTTGGTGGGATACTTAGGTCGTGATCAGTATGGTGATTTCCCATTGTTGTACGGACAAAAGTTTACAGCACAACCAATAGATTATAAAACTACTAATACTAAATATCAAAAAGGAAAGGATAAATATGTAGAAATAGGCAAGGATGGTCATTATTTATATGCACCAGAAGATAAAATGGTTTTGCCTCGTGTTTGGGATGCAAGTAACGACCAAAACCACGCCGACTATTATGCTTATGTGCTAGACATCAACAAGAATAAGGATGGCAGTTATGACAGAACCCCTAATCAGGGTGATAACCTTTCTTTCTTTATCTCCTATCAATTCTATTGGATGTATTTCCGCTATTTCATGTGGAACTTTAGTGGTAAGCAGAATGATATAGAAGGGATGTTTGTAGGTAATGTACGCGACGGTAACTGGATTACTGGTATTGATTTTATTGATAACATTATCTATGGCGACCAATCTGCTTTGCCTGATAGTTTAAAGAATAATAAGTCGCACAATAAGATGTTTGCGCTTCCTTTCTTGCTAGGTTTGTTGGGTGTTTATTATCAATTTAAAAAGAGAGGGGACGATGGTTTTATTAACTTCCTGTTATTCTTCTTTACAGGTATAGCCATTATTCTTTACCTAAACCAAGCAGGTTATCAGCCACGTGAGCGTGACTATGCCTTTGCGGGTAGCTTCTATGCCTACGCCGTCTGGATTGGTTTGGGGGTATTGATGGTCACAGAATGGTTTAGCAAGCTAAAAGTTTCTCAAACTATTGCTGCCTCTTTGGCTACCATTACTTGTTTGTTGGCAGTTCCTGCAATAATGGGTCAGCAAGAGTGGGATGACCACGACCGTAGCAAGAAAACTTTATCAAGAGATTTGGCTAAGGATTATCTAGAAAGTTGTGCACCTAATGCTATCCTTTTCACTTTTGGTGATAACGATACTTATCCATTGTGGTATGCGCAAGAAGTAGAAGGTATCAGACCAGATATTAGGGTGATAAACAATAGTTTATTGGGTATAGACTGGTATATAAATCAACTTCGTTATAAAGTAAATCAGAGTGATTCTATTAATGTAATCTACAATTCAGATCAGATTGAAGGACGTAAGAGGGATTATATTCCCTTTCAGGCTAATTCTTCTTACCCTGATACCAGATACTACGATTTAGATTCTATCATGAGAAACTATGTTGGTAGTGATGATGCGGATAAAGTTCAGAGCCGTGGAGAAGGTGAGGCTATCAATACTTTCCCCGTACATAAATTGTCTGTTCCAGTAGATAAAAACTTTGTACGCACAAATGGTACTGTTACAACAAAAGACAGCGTGGTTAATGAACTTAAATTTGATATTCCTAAGAATAGTATCTTTAAAAATGATGTAGCTGTATTGAATATTATAGCTGCCAATCATTGGAAACGCCCTATCTATTTCACCTCTTCTTTTGGTGAATTAGGCTTTGGTAAATACTTACGTAAGGATGGGTTAAGCTATCGTTTGGTTCCTGTAGAAAGCGACGAGTGGAACGCAGATTGGGCTTTGGATAAGATGATGAACAAGTTTGGCTTTGGTAATGCAGATTTGCCAAGTGTTTATTATGACGAAGAAAACCGTCGTCACCTATTAACTATCCGTTCTGCTTATGGTGAATTAGCTTCTTATTTGGTAACTAAAAATAGAAAAGAAGACGCTCGCAAACTATTAGAAAAGGCGGATAAGGGTATGAGTCAAGAGAACTTCCCTTATGGTTTGGTAAGCCGTGGCAATATGCACAACCGTACTAGTTTATTGTTCCTAGAATCTTGCTACAGAGCAGATGATAAAGACCTAGCAAACAAGGTATATTCTTCTGTAAAGAAAGATTTGGAGCAACAGATTAAGTATTACAATACATTGGATGGCAAAAAAGCAGATAACATGGCAGACGAAAAAAGGATGGCAGAAAGCTATCTGAAGGGTTTGGAAGACATGAAAAAAAGCTTTACTGCACAAAAAGCTGCTACCCCAGCAGACAGTGTTTCTAAGAAATAGTTGAAGTAATTAAATGTTATAAAAAAGGCTATCCGAGAGGGTAGCCTTTTTTTGTTTTAGCCTATTCAAGTTATAAGATTAGCTTATTAATTCATACGGAACACCTGCTAATAGAAAGGATATTTATACGCCCAATTTCATATTTAAAAACTCATATTTAAAAACTTTCCTTTTACTTTGCTTCAAATTCCTCGGGGTGCTAATTTGCAGGGTGAGAGCTCCACACTGCAAAAGCTGAGATAATACCCGTTGAACCTGAACAGGGTAATGCCTGCGAAGGGAAGGCGAATTCTACTTAGAACGTTCTCTCCACTTAGCGACTTTTATTCTGTTCCCACAATTTTTCTAACTTTTAAAACAAAAGAAATGAAACAATTCATGGGAACAATGGCTGCGATCATTATCAGCTTTTATTCCATCGCACAAACAAGTAAAGTATCCGTTATCGGAACAGTGATTGATGCAGCAACCCAAAAACCGCTTGCTGCGGCTAGTGTAAAACTAGGAAACACGGTAGCCATCGCCGATGAGGATGGCAGGTTTGTATTTAAAAAGGTACATGTTGGTAGTTATGAATTAGTGGTGACTAATATTGGTTATGGTGATGCAACCGAACAAATAGATGCATCCGCTAATCAAAACAACTTAATCATCCAATTGAAAAACACGCCTCTTTTTCTACAGTCTTTAGAGGTAAAGTCGGTCAGGGAAAGTGACAAAGCACCTTTTACCAAAACAAATTTAACCAAAGAAGAGCTGGCAAAGAGTAATTTGGGACAGGATTTGCCTGTAATGCTCAATCAAACACCTAGTACAGTGGTTAGTTCTGATGCGGGCAATGGCGTTGGGTACACACACATAACCATAAGAGGTGTAGATGCGCAACGTACAAACGTGACGCTGAACGG
The DNA here is from genome assembly GCA_025359725.1 of Chitinophagaceae bacterium. Classification (GTDB taxonomy): domain Bacteria; phylum Bacteroidota; class Bacteroidia; order Chitinophagales; family Chitinophagaceae; genus Parasediminibacterium. The sequence goes on from JANYEX010000266.1 coordinate 6,079, forward strand.
TATTCCTTATAATGATGCGGAAGACCAAGGGGTTTATTTTGTTGATTTACCCGACTTCACATCATCGCTTAGTTCTATCCAGATACAACGTGGCGTGGGTACTTCTTCCAACGGAACAGGTGCTTTTGGCGCAGGCATCAACTTGCAAACGAATGAATTTATTGCCAAGCCTTATGCCGAGATAAACAATAGTTATGGCTCATTCAATACCTTAAAGAATACCGTTAAAGTAGGTACTGGTTTGATTGATGACCACTTTACAATTGATGCTCGCTTGAGCCGCATCAAGAGTGATGGCTATATGGATAGGGCAAGTTCTGACTTGCAATCGTTTGCTTTTTCTGCTGCTTATATCAACAAGACTTCTTCATTAAGGCTTAATATTTTCTCCGGAAAAGAGAAAACCTATCAGGCATGGTATGGTGTGCCGGAAGATACGTTGCCAGTACATAGAACGTATAACCCAGAAGGAGATGAATACAATGGCAAGTACTACCCTAACCAAACGGACAACTATCAACAGAACCATTACCAATTGTTTTTCAATCATTCATTTAATAGCAATTGGTCTTTCAATACGGCTGTTTTCTTGACCCCTGGTAAAGGATATTATGAGGAATATGAGCCATATACGCCTTATGCGAACTATGGCATCAATAGCAAGGACACTGCAGATTTGATTAGGCAACAATGGTTGGATAATAAATATTATGGACAGATAGTTTCCGTTCAGTATAAAAAAGGAAAGGACCAATTGATTGTTGGCGGTGGATGGACAAGGTATGAAGGTGGACATTATGGTAATGTGATCTGGTCGCAAAATGGTGGTTTCACGCCTAACTATCAATATTATAACAACGATGCCTTGAAAACGGATGAGAACATTTATGCTAAATGGGAGCATCAATTAACCAATCATTTATTATTATACGCCGATATGCAGTATAAGCATGTGATGCACCGCATGGATGGTTTCAATGCCGACCCAACAAGGCACGTGAAAGAAGATTGGAACTTCTTTAATCCTAAATTGGGTGTTAGTTACACCAAAAATGCTTGGCAATTGTATGCTAGTTGGGCAGTGGCAAACAAGGAACCCAACAGAACAGACTTTGAAAATGCCACGGATTATACCCCAAAACCCGAAACACTGAATGACTTTGAATTGGGTGCCGAAAGGAAAACCAGTATCTATAATTACGGTGCAACGGTTTATTATATGAATTACAAAGACCAGTTGGTATTGACAGGGCAATTGGATGATGTGGGTAATACGATAAGAATAAATACCCCGAAAAGCTATCGTTTAGGTTTGGAGTTGCAAGGGGGTATAGTGGTTACTAATTGGCTAAACGTTACAGGAAACCTAACATTCAGTAGCAATAAAATAAAGCAATTTACTGAGCATATTTATAGTTATGATGATAATTACAGCGTAATTCCTGGCTTTGACTCAGTAGTTGCGCATAGCAATACCAATATCTCTTTTTCGCCAAGTAAAATTGCTGCTGCAAGTATCAACTTGTTGCCTTGCAAACACTTGGAAATAACCTTCTTGAGTAAGTATGTTGACAGGCAGTATTTGGACAATACACAGAACAAGAGCCGTAATGTAAGCGATTATTTTACCGAAGATTTCAGGGCTATCTATACTTTGAAAGGAAAATTGATAAAAGAAACAAGCATCATATTGCAAGTAAACAACATTTTAGACCGATTGTACGAGCCTAATGGGGCAACATACCCGGGTGTGTACAGTGGGGCATATTCCAATGGCAATTATTATTTCCCGATGGCAGGCACCAATGTGGTGGCAGCGTTAAATATTAAGTTGTAAGGGGCTTTTTAGTCGTTTCAAATGTTAAAAAGATTTTGCCTGTTAGCACGGAAATTTTTTCCAGTGCAACGGAAATGTTTTCCAGTGCAATGGAAATGTTTTCCAGTGCAACGGAAAAGTTTCTTAGTGCAATGGAAAAGTTTCTTAGTGCAATGGAAAATGTTTCCGTTGCACTAAAAAATAGTTTTAAAGCAACAAGAAATGAGTAATTAATCCAGATTTACTTCTACCTCTTTTTCGTAGGCAGTTTTTAACCATCCTTTCATAGAGCGTTTGAATTGTAGTTGCCAGAAAAAGTTATCGCCCAAAAAGGTATTGACTAAGTACTCGCTAAGACCAGCATGGCGCAGATAGAAATTATAGCTTTTAATCTCGTTTTCCATCCTTTTATAAACCTCTCGGCTATAATTACCCATGGTAGATTCAGTAAAATTGCCAGCTTTTAACCCCTTCGCAATAAACTTAGCGGCAATATAGCCCGTCATCATTCCTGTGCCAATTCCCTCGCCGCTATTGGGTGAAACCATTGATGCGGCATCGCCAACTAGCAACCATCCATCACCCACCACTTTTCTTCTCAGCGAAGCAATAGGAATACCCCATCCTTCAACCTCGCCAATAGGTTCTGCATTCTTAAATCGGTGGGCAATAGCAGGGTCGCTGCTAATAAATTCTTTAAAAGTGTTGCGTACATTATAGTTACGGTCGGCGGCAATCTGGCTAGTAATGCCATACCCAACATTAGCTTCCCCATTTGCAAGTGGAAATATCCAGAAATATCCCATTGGTTTGCCTTTCGGAAAATAAAACTCTAATAGGTTCTTTTCGTGCATTCCCTCAACATTCTTCCAATATTGCCTAACCGTACTCCAGTAGTGGTTACGGTCTATTTTTCTGTCGCCAAGATACCTTAGTAAAGTAGAGTGGTCGCCATCTGCACCCACCAGTAGCTTGCATGTTATTTCCAAATCGCCGTTACTATTAGCCGCTATCAACTTCCAGTTATCGCCTTCTTTTACAATAGATTTAACCTTAGTCCCCTGCCTAAAATCGGCTGTTTTTGTATCTATTTTCTTGATAAGGAAATCATCGAAGTGAAATCTTTTGGTAACAAAGAATGGGCATTGAAACTCTTTACCAGCTTCTGGGGTATAATAAAAGTCTCTATTTTTTCCCTTTGGGGAAATAGAGCGCATACCCCAAGAAGGATTGAAATTTATATCTTTTGCTATCTCTTCAGGAATAATAGTTGGATCAATATGGTTAAGCATCCTTATAGATTTCATGTCGAGCCCATCGCCACAAACCTTATCTCTGGGAAAAGTAGCCGCATCAACAATAAGATGTTCGATACCTAACTTACTCAAAAAGATGGAAGTTGAAGTTCCAGCTGGTCCCGCACCGATGATGCAAATGTTTGTTTTTACTTGTTGCATAGTGTCCCTCAATTAATTTTAATTGGCGTAAATGTAATTGTCCCATGTCATCTACCCAATAATTACTTTTAGTAGTGAACAGATTTTGTTCTATGAATTCGTAATAAACGTAAAT
>JANYEX010000267.1 GCA_025359725.1 Chitinophagaceae bacterium
AGCCTATTATATTTATAGCCAATACGGGTGACTATTTAAGCTGACACTAGCCGATGCAAAACTCATTTCCGAAGTAGGGGTTATTATGTATTAGCGAGATAAATATCCCGTTTATCTGCCAGTTCGAGATGCGCTTCGCTAACATCATCGAATAGCATTCGAACACCTTGACTAGCTGATGTTAGTGATAAAACAATAGACCTCTTCGGAAATTAAATCTCTCCATATTCCCGTCCTTTCGAATGGTTCATCTGTCGCACAGAAAAAAATGGGAATGACGTAATGTACACTACGAAAATCAACAGGGTTGTCACGCTCAGCTTGCCGAAGCGCAATCAGGTTAAAGTTATTATCCCGACTTAGACAGGCTCAGTCTGACAAGCTGATTTTCGATGAGTTTCTTATGAAGTTTAATCTTCACGTCATTCTTAGGCACGAGAAATCTAATAAAATACAAAGAATATCCAAATAGTTAGGGCAATTTTCCACTAATCTAGTTACACTTCTCGTGCTTCGAGAGGACGATTTACTGTTTTTGAAAGTAGTTTGTTGCCTAGAATGAATTTCCGAAGAGGTCTTATGAATAATAAAATTAACCTGCTCAATTTAAACAAAAAACAGCTACTGGTGGCTATTGCCTTACTTTGTAACAAATTAAGTAATGAAAAAAACAGTTGCCCTTTTACTGCTTGTAAGTTTTATTGTTACAGCTTACACAGTAATTGGCAATATAGATTTTATTGTTCCTGCCAAATGGCCTAAACCAGTTTATGATTTTACAAAGAATCCGCTTGCCACCAATAAAATTCAATTAGGCAGAGCATTGTTTTATGACCCTATTTTATCCAGAGATAGTACTATCTCATGCGCTAGTTGCCATTCGCAATATGCGGCTTTTACACATCTGGATCATTCGCTTAGTCATGGCATAGATAATAAGACTGGCTTTAGAAATGCTCCCGCACTGATGAACCTAGCTTGGAATTCTTTTTTTATGTGGGATGGTGCGGTTAACCATCTCGATATGCAAGCACTAGCACCAATGAGTAACCCTACAGAAATGGACGAGTCTCTGGCGCATGTAGTATCTAAATTGCAACATAATTCTATCTACCCAAAGCTTTTTTATACTGCCTTTGGCGATAGTATCATTACTGGCGAACATTTACTAAAATCTATCTCGCAATTCATGCTCACGCTAGTTAGTTGCCATGCAAAATATGATAGTGTGATGCAACAGCAAGCCTATTTTACAAACCAAGAAGCGAATGGCTACCGTTTATTTCAGGCTAATTGTGCCTCTTGTCACAAAGAGCCTTTGTTTACTAACAACAAGTTTGAGAACAATGGACTGCCCATAGATACCTCTTTAAAAGATGTTGGAAGGATGCGGGTTACCCAAGATTCTGCCAATTATTTGCAGTTTAGAGTACCTACGCTGCGCAATATTCAGTTTAGTTATCCATATATGCACGATGGTAGATTTACTAAACTAAAACAAGTTTTAGACCATTACACCAATGGAATTGTGAGAACAAAATCTTTATCTAAACAATTAGATAAACCCATTGTACTTACTTCAAATGAAAAGGTGGACATCATAGCTTTTCTATATACCCTTACCGATAAAGATTTTTTATATAACGAGCAATATTCTTACCCGAAAAATATTTTTAATAAGTAGCAAAGGAAAATAACGGCTTTGGCGTCTAACCATAAGCACACAAACAAAACAACATGAAAAAAACATCTACACTGCTTGCCATTCTTGCTACTGCCCTTTTGGGTAAAGCCCAAACTAATCCCGCCATTACAGCATGGCTACTAAACACCACAGGAGTAAAAGCGAGCCATTATGTAAAAGGAACTTATACCCCTGTGGCGGATACTGATTCTGCCAACGTAAAGACAATTTACTACTCGGCAACCGATGCCTATATAAGAACCAACGGATTGCCCGCCTACGCAACAGGGCCTTATTTTGACAAAAACCCTAACAATGCAGGAAGTCAGAATACCATTTTCAAGATCCCTCTAAGTCCTAAAGTGCAAACAGGCAGCCATACCAGCACTACTGGTGGCGATATTGGTGTGTTTATAAACGGTGTTGCATTATTTGATTACAGGGATGGCTATTCATGGAAAAGTTCTACAAGTTCTTTGGCGGGCGGTCCGGGTAGTGCACCAGGAGATGGTGTTTGGAATAGGGATGCTATCATTGGGGAGCTAGCAGGTTTCGATTGTGCCAAAGGGCATCCTGCCGGAACTAATTACCATCATCACCAAAATCCGAGTGCTTTTAAGTTCGATTTAAAAACTATTTCTACTGTTTGTAACTTGTATAACTCTGATGGGTTATATACAATTGATAGTACCAAACATTCGCCATTAATTGGTTTCACCTACGATGGGTTTCCTATTTATGGTGCTTATGGGTACAAAAATGTTGATGGCACTGGGGGAATAGTACGCATAAAATCGAGCTATAGACTAAGAAATATTACCAAAAGAAATACTTATTCCGATGGTAGTTCTGTTACATCTGGTCCCAATATTGGTACAACTTACTTTTTGGGATACTTCAGGGAAGATTATTATTATGATACAACAAACACATCAACGCCAGATTATTTAGACGAGCATAATGGACGGTTTTGTGTAACACCTGAGTATCCCAACGGTACGTATTGTTATTTTGCCACGGTAGATGCCAATTGGAATTCTGCTTATCCCTATGTAGTTGGGCCAACTTTTTATGGGGTATATGCCAAGGCACAAGTTACTTCTATTACCGAGACGGTGAAGCAATATACCGGCAGCACATTACCAGTTAATCTATTGTCGTTCAGCGGGAGTGCTTTCAATGACCAAACATTATTAAAATGGACAATTGCAAATGCAGTTGGTAGTAAAGGTTTTGATATTGAAAGAAGTACCGACGGGAATAATTTCCAAAAGATTGGAAGCCTTACTAGTTCTTCCGAAAAGAATTTCTCTTTTACTGACCAACAGCCATCTGCGGGGATAAGTTATTATCGCTTAAAAGAATGGGACATAAATAATAGTTTCAAATATTCAAACACCATCAACGTATTGCACAACAAAGAGCCATTTAGTTTGAAGGTATTCCCCAATCCTACTTCCGATGTGTTGATAGTGCAAGCCAACGATTTGGTAAAAAGCGATATACATTTAGTAATATCCAATATAAAAGGTGAGCGTGTTGTTAACCGCACAATATTGCAAGGCAGTACCCTTGCCCTGATAGAAACCGCCACACTTTACGCAGGTGAATACATTGTAACTGCCTACGATGCTTGTGGTTATAAAAAGTCTTTCAAGGTGTTAGTGACAAAATAATAGACCTCTTCGGAAATTCAATCTATCCATATTCCCGTCCTTACAATGACATCATCTTAAACTTGTCAAGATGCACATCGAAAATAAGCCTGTCAGACTGAGCCTGTCGAAGACGGGATGATATGTTCACTTGTTTGCACTTCGACAAGCTGCTAATGACAAGTGGTTTAATTGTTTAAAAATCAATAGACATATTTTGAAGATGTTTGCCCTTCGACAGGCTCAGGGAGACAGTCTTGCTGATTTTCGAGCCTGTCGAAGGCGGGATGATATGTTTAACCTGTTTGCACTTCGACAAGCTCA
>JANYEX010000272.1 GCA_025359725.1 Chitinophagaceae bacterium
GCAGGTATCTTTGCACCGTAACAATTCAGTTATATAGTAAAATAGTTAGTTATGAAAAAGGTTTATTTAGCAGTTCTTATGATGGGTTTAATTGGTGCTTCTAAGGGTCAAGGCACTGTGCCGGTTGGTCAAGCTCAGTTGAATTTAGGTGTAGGTTTCTCAGATTGGGGTATCCCATTTTATTTGGGCGTTGATTATGGTGCAGCAAGAAATGTAACAGTAGGTGGTGAGTTGTCGTTTAGGTCTTACGACGAAAACTGGAACAATGGTTACTACAGGCGTAGTATTACTGGCATCTCTGGTAATGCTAACTACCATTTTAATAGTGTGTTGAACATCCCTAAAAATTTTGATCTTTATGCTGGTTTGAACCTAGGATTCTATGTTTGGTCGGCTGCTGACAATGGGTATCAAGGCAACCATAGTTCAGGATTAGGACTTGGTGCGCAGGTAGGTGGAAGGTATTATTTCACCAATAAGTTTGGTGTAAACCTAGAGTTTGGTGGAGGAAATGCTTTCTCTGGCGGCAAGGTTGGTGTCACTTTTAAGCTTTAGTATCTATAAAGAGTGTGGCTAGGATGAGGCAAACAGCTAAGTTCTAGCCATATTTATTTATTGTTCAATAGGATCACAAAACTTTCTCCAAAAAACATTCTCATCCTTTAACGTAACTAAATACGTCTGCTTTTGTTCTACATTTGATTTGACAAGATTATTATGGCAAAAGCAAAGAAGGTAGCAACGGTAAATACAAATATCAATCAACAGCAAACTGAACCTACAGAATATATAGAGGTTTTTGGTGCGCGGGAACACAACCTGAAAAACATAGACATCTCTATTCCAAAAAATAAACTGGTAGTCTTTACGGGCGTTAGTGGTAGCGGAAAATCATCGCTAGCATTTGATACAATCTACAACGAAGGACAACGTCGTTACATGGAAAGTTTTAGTGCCTATGCCCGTCAGTTTATGGGCGATATGGAACGCCCAGATGTAGATAAAATTACTGGACTCAGTCCCGTGATCTCTATTGAACAAAAAACCACAGGTAAAAACCCCCGCTCTACAGTAGGCACGGTTACAGAGATATACGATTTCCTGCGGTTGTTATATGCCCGAATTGGGGAAGCGTATAGTTATAATACGGAGAAAAAGATGTTGAAGTTTAGCGAAGAAGAGATTGTAGAAAATATCTTTACTAGATTCAAGGATAAGAAGATAGTGATACTTGCTCCATTGATTAGGGGAAGAAAGGGGCATTATCGAGAACTATTTGAAGACATTCGGAAGAAAGGATTCCTCAAGGTAAGGGTTGATGGAGAACTGTTAGATATTACTGCAAAAATGCAGTTGGATAGATACAAAATACACGACATTGATGTGGTGATAGACCGCCTTCCTGTGGTAGAAGAGATGAAAGTACGTCTTAGTCAGAGTGTACAACAAGCTTTGAAGATGGGTAAGGAACTGATGTTTGTTGCCCCTTTTGCTACATCCCCCGAAGATTTTGAAGGAGAGCTTAAAGCAGTTATGTATTCCAAACAATTGATGTGTCAGGATACAGGAATTAGTTATGAAGAGCCATCGCCCAATGCCTTTTCCTTCAACTCGCCTTATGGTGCTTGTCCTACTTGTAAAGGTTTGGGTAATGTTTATACCGTTAGTATGGAGGCAATTATTCCAGATTATAGTAAGTCGATAAAGGAGGGAGGCATTGTTCCTTTAGGTGAAAAAAGAGAAGCACAGTTATTTAAAAGCGTTGAAACATTAGCCAAAAAGAATAAGTTTAGCATAGATAAACCAATTAGTGAATTACACCCATCTGCCCTCAATCTTGTTTTATATGGTAATTCGGAAGGTATCAATGAGGAAGTATTAGACTTTGAAAATATTCCTGAAAGCGATCCTTATACTACTGCATTTGAGGGAATAGTCACCATGTTAAAACGTTGGTTTGCAGGGGTAAATAGTACCGAGCACATGCGGGAATGGGTGGAAAAGTTTATGGAATTAAAGAAATGCCCTAGTTGTAATGGACAACGATTGCGTAAGGAAAGTCTGTGGTTTAAGATTGATGAGAAGAACATTGCAGAGATAAGCAACCTAAATCTCGATAAACTACAGGTGTGGTTTACAGGCTTAGAAGAAAGATTATCGACCAAACAGAATACTATTGCTAAGGATATTTTAAAGGAGATAAGAGAAAGACTACAGTTTTTATTGGATGTGGGATTGACTTATCTATCCATCAATCGCCCATCAAAAACATTAAGCGGCGGCGAGAGTCAGCGGATACGGTTGGCAACACAAATAGGTAGTCAGTTGCAGGGCATCACTTATATATTGGATGAACCCAGTATAGGTTTACATCAAAGAGATAACCATAGATTGATTATGGCTTTGCAAAACCTTCGGGACATTGGCAACAGCGTATTGGTGGTAGAACATGATAAAGACATTATGTTGGCGGCGGATTATCTGGTGGATATTGGCCCCAAAGCTGGCAGGCACGGTGGTAATATTGTTGCCCAAGGTACCCCACAACAAGTATTGGAAAGTGGTAGTGATACAGCAGCATATCTCAACGGAACAAAGGGTTTAGAGATACCTAAGGAAAGAAGGGCTGGCAATGGTAAGAATTTAGTATTAAAAGGCGTTGTAGGCAATAACCTGAAAGGTGTTGATGTTATTTTCCCATTAGGAAAGTTGATTGTTGTAAGTGGTGTAAGTGGCAGTGGTAAGTCAACTTTAATCAACGAGACCCTCTACCCAATTCTATCTAAACATTGCTATAACAGCCGTACCAACCCGATGGAATTTAAAAGTATTACGGGATTAGAAGCGATAGATAAAGTAATTGAAATAGATCAATCACCTATTGGGCGTACCCCTCGCAGTAATCCTGCTACTTATTGTGGTTTCTTTACTGATATAAGAACTTTGTTTGCAGCCATCCCCGAAGCAAAGATTAGGGGGTACAATGCAGGTCGTTTCTCTTTCAATGTAAAGGGTGGCAGGTGTGATGTTTGTGAGGGAGGTGGTATGCGTGTAATAGAAATGAACTTTCTGCCCGATGTGTATGTGCCTTGCGAAAAATGTAATGGCAAACGTTATAACAGAGAAACATTAGAAATAAGATATAAAGGGAAATCAATCAGTGATGTCTTGAACATGACAGTAGATGAAGCCACCGACTTCTTTCAACCTGTACCTTGGTTATATCGAAAGATAAAAGTGTTGCAAGATGTTGGCTTGGGATATATTACCCTTGGTCAGAGTGCAGTAACATTAAGTGGTGGTGAGGCGCAGCGTGTGAAGTTGAGTACCGAATTAGGTAAGAAGGATACAGGGAAGACCTTTTATATACTGGATGAACCTACTACGGGGCTTCACTTTCAGGATATACAACACCTGATGGAAGTAATAAATAAGTTAGTCGATAGGGGTAATTCTGTATTGATAATAGAACACAATTTAGATGTAATAAAGATGGCTGATCATATCATAGATCTTGGCCCAGAAGGTGGTGATGGTGGTGGAAAGATACTGTTTGAAGGCATACCAGAAGCTATGATTAAGAATAAAATAAGCCATACGGCTAGGTTCTTGAAAATGGAAATGAAATAATGATTAATGGTTAATGATTAATAACAATAAGCCCTTGAAGTTTGCTTCGAGGGCTTTTTTACTAACGCCCCCACTGCTTTTTTACGCTTCTTAGGTAGCTTTTTCTGCGTATTTCCTTGTCTAAACCAAATATTTCGTTACTCGCACGAGATGATTCGTTACTCGCACGAGATGATTCGTTACTCGCACGAGATGATTCGTTGCTTGCACGAGATGATTCGTTGCTTGCACGAGATGATTCGTTACTTGCACGAGATGATTCGTTGCTTGCACGAGATGATTCGTTACTTGCACGAGATGGTTCGTTACTCGCACGAGATGATTCGTTACTTGCACGAGATGATTCGTTACTTGAAATACGTGATTTTTAGACCGAAACAAGCCAAATTGCTTTTGAGAAAGAACTAACTTACCAAGAAAGAAACGGTTTTTGTATCCAGGGAGCCCCCGCTAGTGCACGCCTGTGGCGTGTTGAGGTGCAAAATGTGAGATGAGTGTAGTAAATAAGCTTTTTATTGAAGCGAAACGCGTGCGGCAGCCACGAAGATTGTAGCGAGTTTGGCGCAAACTAGCGGAGAGGTTCTTAAAAATGGAACTTCGTTAGTTACCATCTATGAGTTATTCACTATGGTCACTCAAAATAAAATTATGGGACTTGTTTGCGCAGAAATTAAGCTGATTAACGCAGATGATGTTGCAATGGCTAAACATCATTATATTGGTGAAGAAGAAATTAGAGAAACGACTATACCTATGATGGCGGATAGCGGTGCTTATGAAATGGCTATTAACGAACATATACAAGAACAAATGGGTTTCTCATTTATAGAAAAGAGAAGAACCTTATTGGCTGGCTGACGGAAGTGTTAGCGAATATGATTTTGTTGGTCCCGTGATGGTTAAGTTCGCAAACCGTAGTGCTATGGTACTTCCTGGTGATTGTGAACCACTTCTTGGGGCAATTCCTATGGAAGAAATGGATGTACTGATTCATCCTAGAAGGCAAGAATTAGTTGTAAATCCAGCACATCCTGAGGGCGCAATTCTTAGCATGAGAAACTTTGGTATTTAAACTCTTTTATCATTTCAATATGTTCAATATCATCTTCCAGATAAATGTCACCGCTCTGTTTGAAGCCTAGGCTTTCATAAAACTTTCTCGCATATAGTTGTGCGCCAATCTTGATGTCTTCATTACCAAATAACTCGTAACAACACTTAATAGATTCTTCCATTACGGCTCTTCCTGCTCCTGTTCCTCTATGCTTTGGTGAAGTAACTACTCGTCCAATGCTCATTAACTTATAGGCAGTATCAGGGCCAAGTAATCTAGTATAAGCCACTAAATCATCCTCAACATAACCCAACAAATGATGAGCAACTTGGTCTTTATTATCCATATCCAAAAAAACACAGTTCTGCTCTACCACAAATACTTCACTACGAAGCCGCAGCGAATAGTACAATTCATTGGGAGTGAGATTAGAGAAGGGTTTGCAAATCCAAGTTATTTTAGTCATGTAGCAATTATTGTTTGTTAACCGTTTACGGTATTCCGTTTATCGAAGAACAGTGGCGGTTAACGGTCAACTGAATACGGGTAACGGTTAACGTTATAACTCACCTTCACAACATAGTGTTGCTTTAGTTCATTATCTCTTGTTCTATAATTAATAAATTCCCCGGTTAATTCGCTGGCATGGAAGAAATTAAAACTCTTGGGGATGTTGGTACTAAAACCTGCGCCTTTTAATGAATCTAACCCTTGTTTGTTTGTGTAAACCATCACTGGTGCCTGCTTCGCCCTTGCTTTCAATGTATCTATATTGCCAAAGAATATAGGCTTATTAGTATAGAAAGTAAAGGAATAGGAATTTTCATTGAACATAGTAGCCTCGCTTACAGTAGAGAATGTATTGTTTACATATTCTGCTGCCTTACTGCCCGACTGGTATTCCATCAGCGAAGGATAAATACAGGAGTTTAAAAAGGTAAACACCCCGATGGCAGCTACATAACTCTTACCTATTACACCTACAAATCTATTGTCATTAAACAACAACAAACAACCCGTGGCTGTTATGGCAAAAATGGCAATGGCTATTGTGTACTGCTCTGGTCGATAGAATATTAGCAATAACCCCATTACTAAAAACATGGCAACTATCAACACGTATTGTATCCATTTTACGGCTTCTTTTACCGAAGGCATAGTTATCTGTAACACATACTGGGCGGTGAATACGCAGAAGAAAGGAAGGATTACATTGAGGTAATGTGGCAATTGGAACTTAGACATTGAGAATATAAAAAACATCAATAAGCCACCACCAAAAGTTATATACTCATTAAAAGAACTACTCTTTTTTATGTTTGACAACTTCCAGCCACATGCCATATAAAACAAGAGACTCCAAGGCAGAAAAGCCCAAAGTGTAGTGTGCAAATAAAAGAATTTATCGCCATCGCCGCGGATGGGACCATTGTTAAAGAAACGACCAAACTGACTATCCCACCAAAAGAATCGTACACCCGAAACACCTGTTCTGTCGAACACGATTTTCTCTGGGTGCAAATCGAACTGTGTATATAAACAGTATAATTCTGGCAGGGTAAATAGCACTACCAAAACAATTGCCACCAACCATTTAATGCTGTAAAACTGTTTCCAGTCACGCTTAACAATCCACTCAACAATAAATCCGCCGCCAATGGCTATCAGTATAAAAGGCCCTTTAGTCATCATGGCGCAACCCGTATAAAGCGAAGCGATAATTATATCTTTCCACCATTGCTTATTGATGGAAGCCAAATAGTAATGATAAATAGCCCCAATCAAAAGCCCTGTTAGATAAGGTTCAGCCCGCACATCGTTGTTAGAAATAAATAGGTGGGTAGCGGTTACGTACATCAAGGCACTCAGTTGTGCCGCGCTTTTACCATAACATTTTTTGGAGAACAGGTAGGTGTACATGCAACCCATGCCCCAGAAAAGGAAGGCAGGCAGTTTATATCCAAAGGTATTGATGCCAAATAGTTTGTAACTTATTGCCGCCATCCAAAAAGGGAAATGGGGTTTATCCAACCAATCTTTTCCTTGTACTTTAAGGTTTATAAAGTCGCCCGTTTGGGCAATGGTCTTGGCAATACAAGCATACAGCGTAGCATCCGAATCGAGAATAGTGATAAGTAACCCCGAGGCATTCACTGCTATCCCTAAAAACAACAGAAAATAAAACCACTTATCAAGCCATATTTCCAGCGGATTTACTTCTTTAGACCTCATCATAGTAGCAGTTGATAGTTATAATATAAACAGCGACGAATGTAAGCAAGGGAGACAATTAAAAGAATATAAACTTGTTGGTGGCTACGTTTTTATGTATCTGAGCGTATTGCGTTCCCCAATTGCGGGATACAGTAAATAACTCTACTTTATGTACTTGATATTGCTAACCACAGTAAATCGTCTTACTTTGTGTGGTTAGCAATGATAACCACAATAAATAACCTTACATTATGCATCCCGCAGTAAAAGACTGATAAACTAAAAAATATTTAATCTTAGTTTTTTCTTCCCCCAAAAAAAATAGAACTCTTTGGAAATTAAAATCTACTTTTTTGCTTGTTATTAAGAGTCCCGTGGGGGGAAGGTTATACTAAACACATTCTCCTTTTAAGGTAAATAAAAAATTAAACACACAGTGGGATAGGTAACATAGAAACAAAACATAAGCTATGCTTTCTATGACTCCATAAATCTATGTGTTTAAAGAAAAAAAGTATGTGTTGCAAACCTGAATGTGACGAGTATATTAAACATTATTACTTACTAATGGACTGAAACAGGAGTTTCATCATCGCTAATATCAAAATACATACTGAAACTCGAGTTTTAGTACCTATCTATTTTGTTGATGACGTTGAAACTCGTTTTAGAGGTCATCTACTGATAAAAAGGTTTACACAAATGATTGAATGATAGGGTAGGGAAGGTTTCGCTCGAAGCGAAGCCTTCCTTATAAAATTTGATTTACTTACAGTGATGGGGGGATAGTATATATTTGTTTGAGGGATGAACTTTCGTATAGATTATTTTAGTTGGGTAATTAATAAAATGATTACCAGCTCCAGCTCTTCGATGACTTGTAGCCTCGAAGCTTTATTTTATTGCATATTGCGATTTATTGTTGCCAAGGAAAACTAAAGAACCATCATCTATTTGTTTAGGTTAATTTCGTATAAAACATTTCAATGCCTACAATTAAACAACGCATTCAATTAATACTGCAACAATTATAAACGATAATCATTCCCTCAATTGGGTTTCCGAATTGAAATATAATTCACTGCTTTCCATTAAGAATGTAGCTTTTGTAAAAGACGAAATGGCTTTTGAGCTTAGCGATGGAAGGGTTATTTATGTTCCTACGAAATGGGGCAAGAAATTATTAAAAGCAACATCAGAACAGCGCAAAAACTTTAAAACAAATGGTATGCACGTTTTTTGGGATGAGATAGATGAAATTATTGGTGTAAAGAACATCCTGTTTGGAAAGCATTTGTTTTTATAGGGTCAGCTTACTAATTTATAACCAATACTAGACAATAACTAACCCCTCTTTTATGTCAAACATATTTTACCAAAACGTTCCCCATATTACGGGTAGTCTTCTTAATAGTTTTACTGCGCAAGAAATATTAAACCACCACAATATGGCAAGGCAGGAAGTAGGGGCGCAGCCACTGGCATGGAGTACTAAGCTGGCTAATTACGCACAGCAATGGGCAGAATATCTATCGGTACATAACCATTGCACCATGAAACATAGTGTTTGCAAGGATAACGAAGGCAATAGCCTGGGGGAGAATCTGTGGTGGGGTAGTTCGTCAGATTATTACAAACCCATCGATTCATCAGTCGGTTGGCTAAGCGAAAAGAAGGATTATTACTATCAAGAATTTGGTAAACAAACGCCGAAGCCAATTGGTCACTACACACAGATGGTCTGGAAAACAACAAGGGAAATGGGGGTGGGGGTAGCGTATTGTTCAACGGGTGGATTGCTGGTAGTAGCCAATTACTTTCCCGCTGGCAACTGGATAGGGGAGTACCCGTATTGAAAAGAATGTAAGAAAATAAATAAAGATTTAATTGGCAAGGGAAATAGTACGAAAGGCTATCTCAAAATGATGAGATAGCCTTTTGCCTATAATAAAACCATGACTTTATCTAATAGCCAAAGTAGTTTTTTGCGTTGTAGTAACAAATGTCCTGAATGATTTTACCTGTCCATTTTATATCATTGGGTAGTTCGCCGTTTTCTATTTCTTCCCCAAAAAGATTACATAGTATCCTTCTAAAATATTCGTGTCTTGGGAAGGATAAGAAACTACGGCTATCAGTAAGCATACCTACAAACTTACTTATCAACCCAAGATTAGACAAGGCATTCAACTGTTTGGTCATGCCGTCCTTTTGGTCTAGAAACCACCAACCGCTACCCCATTGCACTTTTCCAGCAATAGTTCCATCGTTGAAGTTGCCAATCATGGCAGCAAACAATTCATTATCTGCTGGGTTTAGGTTATAGATAATGGTCTTTGCTAGCCTATTATTTTTATCCAATTTAGATAAGAAAGCAGATAAAGCACGCCCTTGTTTAAAGTCGCCGATACTATCGAAACCAGTGTCGGGGCCAAGTGTTCTTAACATCCGGCTGTTGTTATTGCGCAGCGCACCCAAATGAAACTGTTGCACCCAGCCACGCTCGTAATCCCAATCTGCAAAGAGTAATAACATGGCACTTTTAAACTTGCGTTGTTCTGTATCGCTCAATTCATTTCCACCAAGAATCTTTGTGAAGATTGCAGCAATCTCACTATCAGTAAAATCATCCGCATATAGTTCTTCCAATCCGTGGTCGCTAACATTACAACCCATTGAGTGGAAGAAATCGTGACGGCTTTTTAGTGCATCTACATAATCGTTGTAACTAGCTATGCTTTTATTGGAAACCGTTTCTAACTTATTTACATAAGCAATAAACTTTGCTGAATTATCAACAGTCATCGCTTGGTCTGGTCGAAAAGCAGGACGTACTGGAATCTCGAAATTATCATCTTTTAATTGCTGATGAAAGGCAAGGTCATCAATAGGATTATCTGTGGTGCAAACAACCCTCACATTCATCTTTCTAAGGAGGTTCTTTACGCTATACTCAGGCGAACGAAGCTTCTCTGAACATGAATCATAAATATCCTTAGCAGTTGTAGGGTTTAGGATTTTATGAACCCCAAAATAACGTTGCAGTTCTAAGTGAGTCCAATGATACAAGGGATTTCTTAAGGTGTAAGGAACGGTAGCCGCCCATTGTTCAAACTTTTCATAATCGGAAGCGTCTCCAGTGCAAAACCTTTCGTTAACACCGTTGGTACGCATGGCTCGCCACTTATAATGATCGCCGTAAAGCCAAGCCTGAGTAATGTTTTGGAAGTTGATATCCTCTGCAATCTGTTGTTGCGGAAGGTGACAGTGATAGTCTATAATAGGCATTGCCTTGGCATAATCATGATACAGTGTCTCGGCAGTTTTGTTCTTCAGTAAGAAATTTTCGTCAACAAATTGTTTCATCATTAAATTTTATTCTAATCAAACCAATTACTAATCAGCAACCCATACTCATATCTCATATCTCCTTCACCGTTGCTTCAAATCCCTTTTCAATTAATGATTCTAACTGCAAGATGATTGCCTCTGCAAAACCACCAAATGCAGAAAGGTCAGTATCCCATAAACTTGTATCCTTTAATATTAAGTTCACCACTGTAGCAGGTGTTGTGCTTTCCCAATGACCGCTAAGGGTAGCCGCATAGTCATCAGTGATAGTATATTCTTTTCCATTAAGGCTTCCAATGTATTTGCCATCAGGGTTCTTAACGCCCTTCATAAATAAAATATAAGCAGCAAAACCAAGCGACATGTATTTAGGAGGTGTTTGGTTGGAAGCAAAATACTTTTGAAGAATTGGCACATTACGCAACTTCATTTTAGAAGTGTATTGCATAGAAATACTTATCCATAAATGCTCAATAAAAGGATTCCTAAACCTGTCCAACACCTTTCCTGCAAATGCTTGAGCATCTTCCAAAGTGATGTTTTGGTTAAGAATGGCTGGTGCCATTTCTGTATTGGAAACATTTGTGATGAACTGGGCGAAAGTATCATTCGCCATTGCTTCCTTTACAGTCGTAAAGCCGCCAGTAATTGCCAAACCAGTTGAGAAAGTATGGGTGCCATTCAATAAACGAAGCTTCAACTCACGGAACTTGTTGATGTCTGGTACAATAACAACTCCCTCTTCGTCTGCCTTGCTAAAAGATAATATTTCCTTAGACTTTTTACTCGATGTTTCAATAGCCCACAAACGATAACACTCGCTCATAATCAATAAATCATCTGAATAGCCAAGCGTTTCTTCGGCTGCTTTTAGTTCTGCCGCAGCTGGTTTACCCGGTACAATCCTATCTACCAAAGAGTTGCAGAAATCGTTAGCAGTGTCTATCCAGCTAATAAATTCATCGCTAAGGTTATTATTTACAGCTAATTGTTTTACAATAGCTTTTAGTTTATTGCCATTATCCACTACCAATTCTGTAGGAACAATTACAAAGCCACTATCAGCACTACCACCAAAAGCATCGTAGCGTTTTAATAATACAGCCAGTAACTTCCCCGGAAAAGATTTAGGCGGTGCCGCATCCACCTTATCGTCAGCTAATAACGTGATGCCTACTTCTGTGGTGTTAGATATAATTATTTTCAAGTCTGGGCTTACCGCAACCTTTAATATCTCATCCCATTCATCGCTGGCAGCTAATACCCTACTTATAGATGAATTAATAATAACTTCATCCACCTTGTTGCCGTTATCAATCCCTTTTATTAATTGGGTAAAGAGACCATTTTGTGTTGCAAATGCATCTGTACCGCCAGTGTTGGTACTTTTTACAACCACTATTCTTCCATTAAATATCCCCTCACGGTTTGCCTTATCTACAAAGTCATCAATCAACCCACGCAATAAAACCCCTGTGCCAAACTGTAATATCTTTTCAGGAAAAGAAAATACATCTTTAGGAGGCAGCTTAATACCTGTTGCCGAAATACTAGCCAATGTTTGTTTAGATAAAATCATTATTCTTATTTATTTAATTGTAAAAGAAAAAGTTCCTCAATTGAGAGGAGTAGAACTATTCAATATGACCGATGAAATAAATTCACCATGCAAGTGTAGTTATTAATTAGGAATGGTGTGCTTAAAAGGCAGTGTTTATTTACGCAAACGTTCTAAATCTGTAGGAATATTATAGCTTAAAAACTTGCCTAGTTCTGTTACTCTCAAAGGCGGCTTCTATTATTCTTATTACTTCCGATGCTTCCTCTGGCAGTACAGGCAATGATATTCCTTCTCTTATTGCCCTAAATAATCCATTAAAATAATCTGTGTAGTTTCCTTGTAGTGATGGAATTTTCTTTCTTTCAAACTGCCCGTTTATTTCTGCGTTCAGTGTTCCCCAATCTTCTTCTTGTTCTTCCCCCCAATTATCGCCTATTGGTAATTTGCCTTCTGCCAATGCCTCTTCCTGTATGTTTGTTTTTGGCTTTATAAACGACCCCTTATCGCCATGTATGATATATCCCTGCGGTTCTTTGGCCAATGCAGTTGCTTTTATACGCACCCTCAAAGTATTGTAATACAAAATCAATTCGAAGTAATCATCTACTTTACTGATGGGTCTAACTGTTCTTATATCTGCAAACACAGCAGAGGGTAAACCAAACAATTGCAATGCTTGGTCTATTAAATGTGAGCCTAAATCGTACAATATACCCACACCTTTTACGGGGGTTTCCTTATGAGCCTTATAACTTAATGTTTCTACAAACCGATCAAAGTGCAATTCAGCTTCTACCACATTCCCCAATAACTTCTTTTTCAAAACGTCTTTCACCGTTAGGTAATCGCTATCATACCTTCGGTTATGATAAACAGATAATCTCAAGTCTGATGCTTGCGCAATGTCTATCAATTCCCGACACTCGTTTGCAGTAACTGCAAATGGCTTCTCAATCACTACATGCTTACCTGCCTTCAATGCTTTTTTGGTATAATCGTAATGGGTAATGTTGGGCGTGTTTACAATAATCAGTTCCACCTCATCATCGGCAAGTAAAGCCTCTATTGAGTTGTAAGAAATTACTGTAGGATAAAACGCTTGTATTTTCTTAGTGCTTCGTTCCCAGCAACCGTGCAACATGTATTTTGGACTAACGGAAAGAAAAGGTGCATGGAATACTTTGCCAGACATGCCGAAAGATAGCAAAGCAGTTTTAATGGGCGATTGACTCATCGTTAGATTTTTTTTATTTGATTTGAAACAAACAATATTCATTACAAAGAAACAATAATCGTTTGTAATGATTGGCAAAAGAAATTTTCAGTTACAAAAAATCTACCTGTTTTGGGTATAGGGCTATACCCTTTTCAGTATGGGTTACCCCACCTATCAAATAATTTCAGTACTATCGCAATCTATAAACGATGGGAATATGAGTGACGAACAAAAGAAACAGCTAGAACAACAGCTTTGGAATATTGCCAATACGCTACGTGGTAAGATGAGTGCGGATGAATTTAGGGATTACATCTTAGGCTTTATCTTCTATAAATACCTATCCGAAACGATGGATGCTTACGCTAATTCCATCCTGAAAGAAGATGATATCAGCTTCAAATCCATCAACGAAAATTCAGCCGAAGGCAAAGAATACATTGAAGCCATTAGGGAAGAATCATTAGAAAAGTTGGGCTACTTTTTAAAGCCGTCCGAACTATTCAGTGAGGTTGCCAAACGTGGTAATAGCGACATTGAAGGGGTAAGCAATTTCATTATCGAAGACTTGCAAAAAATCCTTATCAATATCCAACTATCTACTATGGGTACGGAGAGTGAGGATGATTTTGATAACCTGTTTGAGGATATGGATTTGAACAGTACCAAACTAGGCAAAACGCCCACAGATAGGAATGAGATTATTGCTAAAGTTCTTGCCCACCTAGATAAAATAGACTTCAAATTACAGGATACTGAAATAGATGTTTTGGGCGATGCCTACGAATATTTAATTGCCCAATTTGCTAGTGGGGCGGGTAAAAAGGCGGGCGAATTTTACACCCCACAACAGGTTAGTACCGTGTTAGCACGTATTGTTACCACTGGTAAAACCAAACTAAAAAGCCTATACGACGGCACTTGTGGCAGTGGTAGTTTGTTGTTAAGGGTGAACAAAGAAGTGCAAGAAATAGGCAAGATATATGGCCAGGAACTAAACCGTACCACCTACAATCTTGCCCGCATGAATATGATATTGCACGGGGTGCATTACCTAAAATTCGACCTGAAACAGGAAGACACCCTGGAGCGGCCCCAACATTTAGGTTTATATTTTGAAGCCATAGTAGCCAATCCCCCGTTTTCGGCACAGTGGAGTGCCAACCCATTGTTTACCACCGACGACAGGTTTAGCCAATACGGAAGACTTGCCCCGAGCACCAAAGCCGATTTTGCCTTTGTGCAACACAAGATTCATCATTTGGCAGACAATGGCACAATGGCTATTGTGTTGCCGCATGGCGTATTGTTTAGGGGCGGTGCCGAGCAGCATATAAGGCGGTATTTGATAGAAGAC
>JANYEX010000275.1 GCA_025359725.1 Chitinophagaceae bacterium
GTTGAATTGCAAAATCCTTACATCTTAATCTATGATAAGAAGATTTCTGCCATGAAAGACATCCTTCATATCTTAGAGAAAGTTGCTCAAAGTGGTCGTCCTTTGGTAATCATTGCCGAAGACCTAGAAGGTGAAGCATTGGCTACATTGGTGGTAAACAAATTGCGTGGTACTATCAAGGTTGCTGCTGTAAAGGCTCCAGGCTTTGGTGATCGCAGAAAAGAAATGTTGACTGATATTGCTATCCTTACTGCTGGTACAGTGGTAAGCGAAGAGCAAGGTTACAAATTAGAAAATGCTGATTTAACTTATTTGGGTCAAGCATCTTCTATCACAATCGATAAGGACAATACGACTATCGTTGGTGGTAAAGGAACTAAGGAAGACATCAAGGCTCGTGTTAATCAAATTAAGGCACAAGTAGAAAATACAACTTCTGATTACGATCGCGAAAAACTACAAGAACGCCTTGCTAAATTGAGCGGTGGTGTTGCTGTGTTGTACGTTGGTGCTGCTACAGAAGTAGAAATGAAAGAAAAGAAAGACCGCGTTGATGATGCACTTCATGCTACACGTGCTGCTGTAGAAGAAGGTATTGTTCCAGGTGGTGGTGTTGCTTACATCCGTGCCATTGAAAGCTTAGAAGGCTTCAAGGGAGAAAACATTGATGAAACAACCGGTATCCAAATTGTTAAACGTGCTATCGAAGAGCCTCTTCGTCAGATTGTTATCAACAGTGGTATCGAAGGTTCTATCGTTGTACAAAAAATCAAGGAAGGCAAGGCTGACTTTGGTTTCAATGCACGTACCGAAGTTTACGAAAACCTATTGGCTGCCGGTGTTATCGATCCTACCAAGGTTACCCGTGTAGCATTGGAAAATGCTGCTTCAATTGCAGGTATGTTGTTAACCACAGAATGTGTGATAGCAGACAAGCCTAAGAAAGAAGAAATGGGTCATGGTGCTCCTGATATGGGCGGCATGGGCGGATATTAATCTCCCAAGCTTACAAATAACAAATCCCTGCTTACTGCAAAGTGAGCGGGGATTTTTATTTTAATGTATTTATAAAAGAATAAAACAATACGTTTTGCTAAAAAATAATATTGTGTAAATATCCATGGTCAACAACACTATTTTTGCGTTCTAATAAAAAGGTTAGATGAATCTTAAATCTCTGCTGGCGCTGCCATTTGCAAATAGTATATACAAAAAAACACAGAAGGATGCTGCCAATGCTTTAGCTACGCAGGATGCAATATTGAAAGACCTTATTCAGATAGGAAGGAAGACTGTTTTTGGTAAAGAGCATAAACTTGATGAGGTAAATACTTATGAAGAGTTTAAGGCTGCTGTGCCTATCAGGGATTATGAACAGATTAAAGGGTATATCAATCAGATAAAAGAAGGGAAAGAAAATGTTTTATGGAAGGGCAAGCCATTGTATTTAGCTAAAACGAGTGGTACAACAAGTGGCGTAAAGTATATTCCTATTTCGAAAGATTCTATTGGTAACCACATCAATACAGCCAGAAATGCTTTATTATGCTATTTGTCAGAAACGGGTAACAGTAAATTTGTTTCGGGCAGAATGATATTCTTAAGTGGTTCGCCTGAACTAGAAAGGGTAGCAGGGATTCCAACAGGCAGATTGAGTGGGATAGTAAATCACCATGTTCCATCATACCTTAAAGGAAATCAATTGCCAAGTTATGAAACGAATTGCATTGATGAATGGGAAGCCAAGCTAGATAAGATTGTCGATGAAACTATTGATAAGAATATGACCCTTATTAGTGGTATTCCACCATGGGTACAAATGTATTTTGACAGAATTCAACAACGTAGTGGGAAGAAAGTAGGTGATTTGTTTCCTAATTTTAATTTATTAGTGCATGGTGGTGTAAACTTTGAGCCTTACAAAGCCAAGCTATTTGAAAGTATTGGCAGAAAGGTCGATACTATTGAATTGTTTCCTGCAAGTGAAGGCTTCTTTGCATTTCAGGATAGCCAAAACGTGGAGGGTTTATTACTTAACTCAAACAGTGGAATATTCTTTGAATTTGTTCCCGCCAATGAAATATCCGAAGATAATCCTACAAGATTAAGTCTAAGAGATGTAAAGCTTGGCGAAAACTATGCCCTTATTATAAATAGTAATGCAGGTTTATGGGGGTATAATATTGGCGATACCATAAAGTTTGTGAGTCTTAACCCATACAGAATAATTGTATCAGGAAGAATAAAGCATTTTATCTCAGCCTTTGGAGAACATGTTATTGGTGAAGAAGTAGAACATGCTTTGTTAACTGCTGCAAATGAGGAAGAAATAAAGATTACAGAGTTTACGGTAGCACCTTATGTTCAGCAAGGTGAAGGAAAGAGTTATCATGAATGGTTTATTGAGTTTGAAAATGAACCCAAAGATTTTAGTCATTTCACAGAGAAAGTAGATGCTAATTTAAGAAAAAAGAATGTTTATTACGATGATTTGATAACAGGTAATATATTACAGACTTTACGTATAAATAAGATCAGGAAAGATGGGTTTATTGATTATATGAAGAGTATTGGTAAGCTCGGCGGGCAAAATAAAGTGCCAAGGCTAAGTAACGATAGGGTACTTGCCGATGCTTTAAAACCATATACAATCAATAGTTAGAACATCTTTAGTTATATTGCACCCCTAATGGCAAAACGAATAGCTATATTTGGTTCTACAGGGTCTATTGGCACGCAAGCCTTGGATGTGATTGCGGCTAACCCCGATAAGTTTTCTGCGGAAGTTTTAACTGCATATCATAACCATGAATTACTCATTGAGCAGTCACTAAAGTTTAATCCCAACTGCGTTGTAATAGGTGATGAAAGTAAATATCTTTTGGTAAAAGAAGCATTGTCTCATACCAATGTGAAGGTTTTTGCGGGCGAAAGAGCATTAGAAGAGGTTGCTGCTATCGATTGCTACGATATGATGTTGGCAGCAATAGTAGGCTTTGCAGGATTAAAGCCAACACTTCAAGCTATAGAAATTGGTAAACCAATTGCATTAGCAAATAAGGAAACTTTGGTTGTTGCTGGTGATCTGGTTATGCAGAAAGCTGTTGCTAAAAGAGTTCCGATTATACCAGTTGATAGTGAGCATTCTGCTATTTTTCAGTGCCTGATTGGCGAAGGAAGAAATGTTGTAGAAAAAGTAATACTTACGGCAAGCGGTGGGCCTTTTTTAGGAAGAAAGCCTAATTATTTGGTTAATGTAAAGAAAGAACATGCTTTGCAACATCCCAACTGGGAAATGGGTGCAAAGATTTCCATAGACTCTGCTACCCTGATGAACAAAGGTTTAGAAATGATTGAGGCTAAATGGTTGTTCAATCTTCATCCCGATCAAATACACGTAATTATCCATCCTCAGAGTATCATTCATAGTATGGTACAATTTGCTGATGGAAGTATTAAGTCGCAAATGGGGCTGCCAGATATGAAATTGCCTATTCAGTATGCTTTAGGGTTTCCACAAAGAATAGCCAATAATTTTCCTAGGTATGATTTTAAAAAGCCGCATACATTAACTTTCGAGGAACCAGATTATAAGACTTTTAGAAATTTATCCTTGGCAATTGACGCTTTAAACAAGGGTGGGAACTGGCCTTGTATATTAAATGCAGCAAATGAAGTGGCTGTTTATGCCTTCTTAAGAAATAGAATTGGCTTTTTAGATATGACTGCCGTAGTTGAAGAAACTTTATCAAAAATACCGTTTATAGAAAAACCAACGCTGCAAGATTACTTTGATTGTGACGGTGCTGCACGTACATTTACTGCCTCAATAATTAGGATGTAACTGCTCACTTATTTCCTGAGAGAATTTCTCAGCTGAATTTAGAAAATTAATTATGACTTTATTAGCAATCGATTTTAGTAGTGTAGCTGTAAAAACAGGACAGTTCATTCTTTCTTTTTCCATCCTTGTTGTGCTGCATGAGCTAGGCCATTTTATTCCCGCAAAGCTTTTTAAGTGTAGGGTAGAAAAGTTTTATCTTTTTTTCAATCCGTGGTTTAGCCTTTTTAAGGTACAGAAAGGCGAAACAGAATATGGTATAGGCTGGATTCCTTTTGGGGGCTTCGTTAAAATAGCTGGAATGATAGACGAGAGCATGGACAAGGAACAGTTAAGTCTTCCACCTCAAGATTATGAGTTTAGAAGTAAGCCAGCTTGGCAACGACTAATCATTATGACTGGTGGAGTTATCGTAAACGTAATCCTTGCAATTGTAATATTTATTGGTATTACTTCTTATTGGGGTGAAGAATATCTCCCTGCTAAAAATCTTAAATATGGGGTGAGTACGGATAGCCTAGCTAAGAGTGTAGGTATTAGGGATGGCGATAATATTCTATCTATTGACAATAAGCCAGTAGAGAATTTTTCTACCATTACTTCAGAAATAATTCTAAAGGATGCAAAAACCTTACAGGTACAAAGAGGGAATGAGAATTTGACTATTAATCTTCCATCAACTCTTTTAAAAGAATTGGTTAAAGAGAATAAGAATCAAATTCCTTTTGTGGATGTTAGGCTGCCTGCTGTTGTGGATTCAGTAATGAAAACTGCAATAATAATGAACGGTTCTCTTTCTAAGGGGGATACTTTGATAGCCCTCAATAACCATTACTTCACTTATTACAATGAGTTAGTAGTTCTAAGGGAGCAATACAAGGATTCAATGGTTGATGTTAAGTTGTTACATGGAAAGGATACTGTTGTAGCAAGATGTTTATTAAAGAATGGGCTAATTGGATTTCTTCCAGTAAGCCCTTACAAAATGTTTGGCACAGTAGTTAAGAGGTACTCTTTCAGTGAGTCTATAGCTGTAGGTACAAGGCGTTGTAAGGAAACACTAGAGCGTTATGTAACTGGTTTAAAACAAATATTCACGGGTAAGGTAAGTGCAAACGACAGTTTGGGTAGTGTAATAAGTATTGGCAATACGTTTCCTAGTGTATGGGATTGGGAACGGTTCTGGACACTTACAGGTGTCTTTTCAATCATCCTTGCCTTTATGAATATTCTTCCAATACCTGCTTTGGATGGTGGACATGCTTTGTTTACAATTGTTGAAATGATTACTGGACGTAAACCAAGTGATAAGTTTATGGAATATGCACAAATTGTAGGTATGGTTCTTTTGCTTAGCTTGATGGCTTATGCCCTAGGACTAGATTTCTGGAGATTACTTAAATAATCTTTCTTGATAAATATGTATAGAGGGGTAAATAACTTAACGGTTGTTTACCCCTCTTCCATTTTAACCTTAGGAAAGAAGGACATTAACATTGCCATAAAGCAGAGAAAAACAAAACCATACAATGCAGGTTGCTTTTGTGGACACTCACCATAGTAACAGGTGGTAACGATAAGATAGTTGCGTAAACTCCATGCAAAGCAGATGGAAGTAATAAACAGGTTTGTTCTTTTAGCCCAAACTTTAGGAATACTAAATAGAATAATCATCACGACACTTAGGATAATATTCATTAAGCCTGGTCTGCCGTAAGAAGTACCCTCTGCAAACATACCCGAGATAACAATATTGCGTTCCGTCACAATGCTCCATGGAAGATGACAAAATACAATAATAAATACTGCCAATACTATTCCTATCAATTGCGAATACTTCAATGCTTTATTATTTAAGGTGAGTGATTTAATTAAAAACTAATAGCGCAAAAGTAATCGTTGCATTTCTAACAGCGGCTAAAGTTTCTTTTTTATCCAAATTCATTTTTTCTATATCTTCCAAATTTTAAATCAATCTGTTGTTTATGGATCGTTTTCAAGGTTTACTAGGCATTGTTCTGATATTGGGTATTGCTTTTCTATGTTCTAACAACAAAAAGAAAATCAATTATCGATTGGTTGTTAGTGGGTTAGCCTTACAGGTAACTATTGCCATACTCGTATTGAAAGTGCCAATAGTTACTGATTTTTTTAAATGGCTAGGTAGGCAGATTGGGCATATAGAAGCATTTGCCAAAGAAGGGGCTGCCTTTGTTTATGGCGGTGTTATTGTTCAGGGTGGACCAACAGGTATTACCGCTTATCGTTCCCCTCAAACTTTCATTTTTGCCTTTAGCGTAACTGCAACTATCATATTGGTTTGCGCATTGGTGGCTATATTTTATCACTGGGGTATCATGCAGCGTATCGTTTCTGTTATTGCTATGGCAATGAATTTTGTAATGCGTGTTAGTGGCGCAGAGGCTCTAAGCAATGTAGCCAGTGCTTTTGTTGGTCAGGTAGAGGCGCAGGTAATGATAAGACCTTATCTAGCAGGAATGACAATGAGCGAACTGCTTGCCAGCATGAGTGGTAGCCTAGCATGCATAGCGGGGGGGATACTTATTGTATATGTAAATTTTGGTGCAAAGGCTGAATATCTGTTAACAGCAAGCTTAATGGCAGCACCAAGTGCATTAGTTATATCTAAAATTGTATGGCCTGAAACCGAAGAAAGCGAAACAATAGGTAAGGTAAAGTTAGAAGTTAAAACACCTTATCGTAATATTATTGACGCTATTTCTCATGGGGCAGGGGATGGTTTTAGGATTGCAATGAATGTAATAGCGATGCTTATTGGGTTTATTGCTTTGATAGCTATGATAAATTTCTTATTAGGAAAAGTGGGTGGTTGGTTTCATTTAGACTTTAAATTGTCGCTCGATTATATTTTCAGTAAACTTTTTTATCCAATGGCATGGGCTATGGGAGTACCTATTGCCGACGTGAATAATGTAGCAGCTCTCTTAGGACAAAAGATTACGATTAATGAGTTTGTTGCCTTCTCTAATCTTACTGCAAAAGACCCTGTTACGCATCAGTTGATGATGAAGATGAGCGAAAAGGCAACCCTTATAGTAAGTTTTGCCATTTGTGGATTTGCCAATTTTAGTAGTGTGGGTATGCAGATTGGGGGCATAGGAGAGTTGGTGCCGGAACGTCGTGCAGACTTAGCTCGCTTAGGTATGAGAGCGCTACTCTGCGGAACATTAGCCTCTTATCTTTCTGCCACCATTGCGGGAATATTGATGGGGTAAGTAGATTAGATAGGAAGACAAGAATTTAACAGAATATAGAATACATAGCACTCCTGCTGAGGGTGTAAAAAAGAAGAGTTCCCGTAGAATTGCTACGTTGTAGCATTGACTAACGCCCTTACGATAAGCTACAAGTGATGCTTTCGAAACATTTGCGCAAAAAGAGTTTACTACTGTATAACTTTTTGCAAAATGTGGGGTGTCGTTTAAAGTGACGCATAACGAAATGTGGCTGGAAAGAACGTTCCGTCTGCAGACCACTAAAGCTTAATACCTGTTCTAAAGGTCAAATGTAAGTACTGACGCCCAATAGTGGCACGTCTCCTGAAACAAAAGCTAAAAGAAACCACTAAAGCGGAGTTTGTTCCGTCAAGCCAGCCATATTGCAAATACTGATGTTAGTGGCAGTTTTATTGTCCATCCAATTTACCTGTTGGGTTTAATATTTTCATTTTGTTTGCGTCAATGAAGAAGTTGAAATATGTCACTAAACTGTTCTCATTGTCCTCACATACTTTAACTAAATAAATATTCTTACTTGTATCGTTTAGTGTTACAATCATATCTAGTCCACGTTTACCAGAAGACAAACTGTCAATAAGTTTTGCTTCGTATTGGTACAATTTTGTTTCCTCAATTAAGCTAACAACATCTTCTTCAAGGTGACTATTTCTAAAATGTGTCGGCATTGCATTCTTCCATTTCTTATCATTGGAGTTCCATTGTAAGTAAGGTCCGTCAATACCCTCTAAATACAACAACTCAAAAGTTGTGTCGTTAATTTTATTATAATAAGGAATTATCAAGTATTCTCTTTGTTTAAAGCCTAATTTGATTAATGTCCTCCAATCATTCGTTTCGGGAAGTCCATATCCTTTTTTGTAGTGGTTAATCTTATTTATTAGCTCATTTCCCAATTTTATGTCTGAATACCTATTAATTGCTACAGGCAACCTCCACCAAATAAAGTACACTGGTATTGTCAATAATATGAGCAATCCAATTAACAAAACTGTCATTCTAATTTTCTTGGAGGTAGCCATATTTATTGTAGATTGTTCTTAGATGAAACGCTATATCAAAATTGCCACTAACGAAAAAGGCTTGGCGTTGTTAGGGAATTCGAGTTCCGTCAGCCCGTAACTGAAGTTGATAATTGCAATATTGGTGCTATTTTATTCATAAGCCAAATTTATAACGCAAAGCCCGAACTGAAGCACCATAAAGAACAAATGTTGAGGTAATATTCGTCAAGCCCCAATAACGCCAAACCCAATGTTGCCTGCTGTTTTATTGTCGTACGGGGTCAAATGTCTTAACAACCTTTGGTGATTGTGCGTCCATAAACATTTTTGCTCGTCCAAACAGGCAGATTTTTCCTACGCTGTCAAAAACATTGTGTTGTCCTTGTGCATTAATTAATACTTCTGCTCTACAAATTCCGTCTTGGTGGTTTTTGTCTATATAATCCCAATTTTTCTCTATTTCTTCCTTGAAAACAATTGTGAAAGCAGGCTGGCTATATTCTATCAGATAATTTCCGTCGTCCATTGTCATTGGTTTGAAGTCTGGATGAAAATTGTAAATCTTGTCAAGTGAAGCCTTTGCACTATCTTCTATATTGTCAACCTTGTTTGAGAAAAATGTTACTGTGCCATTTTAAAAAATTGCAAATTGTAATTTGTTACCTGTGTAGTATTTTGCTTTCTCATAAATTAGTTCTATATCAACAGGTAAGTTTGGTTTCCATTTTGGTTTTGGTGGAAAGTCTGTGTCAACTTGCTTGCTAGCTGTCTGCTCGTTTTTTACAGGTTCAACAGATTGCTTTTGTCTAAAGAATAAAAAATATGAAATAAGTCCAACTGCAATAAGTCCAATTATTAAATAAGTCATTTTCGTCATTTCAAATTAGTAAAGTGTACACAAAAATAGCAGACAACGTAAATATAGATGTTATTATACGCTACTAAAAAAAATAAATAGTTTGGTAATCAAGTGTTTAGTGCTATACTTTTTGTATTGTAGTTAGTACAATCTATTTTTATGTTTGTGTTATACATTTTGCATTGTTTGCTACTAAAAATGCTGCCTACCAGTCAATATCTCCTTTCTTCACCAAATCGTCCAAAGGGCTTATTATGTTTACCAATTGCCTTTTGCACGTTCTGTGGTTTTGATGT
Organism: Chitinophagaceae bacterium; assembly: GCA_025359725.1. GTDB lineage: Bacteria > Bacteroidota > Bacteroidia > Chitinophagales > Chitinophagaceae > Parasediminibacterium. Next base: position 9,279 of record JANYEX010000275.1, read on the forward strand.
CAAAATGCCCCATTATCCCACCTAGCCCATAAATACACTGCACAAGATTGTCCATCTGCTACACAAGATTGTCCATCTGCTTCACAAGATTGTCCATCTGCTTCACAAGATTGTCCATCTGCTTCACAAGATTGTCCATCTGCTTCACAAGATTGTCCATCTGCTGCACAAGATTGTCCATCTGCTGCACAAGATTGTCTATCTGCTTCACAAGATTGTCCATCTGCTTCACAAGATTGTCCATCTGCTTCACAAGATTGTCTATCTGCTTCACAAGATTGTCTATCTGCTTCACAAGATTGTCCATCTGCTTCACAAGATTGCCCATCTGCTGCAGTAGATTGTCCATTTACTACAGTAAATGGACCATCTACTGCAATCAATTATCAATTTCCAGAAGAAATTGTCAATTTACTGCAATCAATTGGTAATTTCCTAAAGAAATTGTTGCACTAGCTGTTACAGGATGTGGGTTAACGCAGTTGCTGCTTGGTTTTTGTTTAGATTTTTTTAAACGTATGTCCATTTTTTTCCTTTACGTTGCAAAGGAGAATGTGTTGAGTATAAAATAACTCCAAACCTGCCATAACTTACACCAACTAGCCGCTGAAAGTTTAGAGCATTCTTATGCTTGTATTTTGAACAGTAACTCATAATGATGATTATAATGTGTTTTATTGGGTTGTATTGTCCTGTACTTTCATTAAAATATATTATTACCAGTACAAGAAAGATTATTTTTAATTTTTTTATTTATTACCTCTCTAGGCACGTCTATCCCATAATTAGGTTCTGGCGCATGACGGAGTTATATACTCGCCGTTACTCGTCTCATTCTGGCGAAAGACTTATGTAGGATGTCTTGCGTGTATTAGTCAAACCAGTTTTTAACTAGGACTCGCTCAAATAAAATTTACAGAAAAGAAGTATCCCCATGAGCTGATTTCTAATGGACACTCCTTTTTCTACTCATTAAAGATGCAGATTTATTTTGTATTGCGATAAAATAAAATTGCTACAGTTTCGATGACTAACCATATGAGGGCTCAAAGCCCTTACAGGGTTTTTGAATTATGATTATAAATTTGGTGAAAGACACCAATCTCGGAGAGTAAAATCTCATTTATTGCCAATATCGGGGTACCTATTTGTTCAATTATGTGTCTACTGGTGCAAGTGTTCAGCGAAGCTGGTCACTTGGGTCTATAAATCTAACTAGTTTTTAACTGGATATGCTTAAATAAAACAAAGTAATCAGCAGAGCTAATAGTAATAGGATACAGATAAAAAAAAGAATCAGTAGGAATAAATAAATACCTATGATTCTCTTTTTTAGAATACACAAAGTGTGTTGAGTTTATCCTATTTGTGAAAGGCTACTACAAAAACACAAATCCCTACTAATGCAGTAAAAGAAAGAAGCATTAACCCAAAGAAATTAGTGTGGGCACGTTTTAGTCTTTTGAACTCAAATAGATATTCATTTACTAAAATAGAATCGTACCCTTTTGAGATTAGTTGGGCTTCTACAGATTTTGCTGAAAGGTTTTCTTCTATCCACTTTTCGATAGCAGCAGCGTTAATACTTTGATTCATAATGACAAGATTATTTGTATCGTTATTTCATTGCAAAGGAATGTTGTTCTGACCGTATTTCGCTATCTAATCAGCCTAAATTGTATAGATTTAAGGATATTTTAAGCAATCAATTATTTCAACTTTTAGTTGTTAAAAACAACCTTTAATTTGCAATTTAATATATAAACAAAGTAATTATTTTTCATAATAAGTATTTGTTGTATTTTACTTCAAACAATTGTCTAAAGGTTTACAAAAGCAAAAAGGAGACTCAAATATGAATCTCCTTTTTGCTTTTATAAACTGTTAAAAAAAAACTATTTCTTCTTTGTCTCGCCAGAGCCTAGTGGTTTGTCTTTTGCAAAATCAACCAATATTGGTGCAGCCACAAATATGGATGAATAAGTACCTGTAAACACACCCACTAACATTGCGAAGGCAAAACCTCTTGTTACTTCACCGCCAAAGATGAACAATATAAGGATGGTTAAGAACACGGTTAAAGACGTCATTACTGTACGGCTAAGTGTTTGATTAATCGCCTTGTTAATAATAGACGCATTGCTTTCGCCACGCATTATTTTACTGTCTTCCCTAATTCTATCGTAAACAATAACGGTATCATTCATCGAGAACCCTATTACGGTTAGAATAGCTGCAATAAAATGTTGATCTATTTCTAATGGGAATGGAACAATTCTGCGAGCAAAGCTGAATACAATAAGCGTAACCAATACGTCGTGTAATAATGATACAATAGTACCCAAACTATATCTCCAATCGCGGAAACGGATGAAGATGTATAAACAGATAGCAATCAATGCGAAGATTGTAGCCTTGGTAGCACCTGCTTTCAAATCTTCAGAAATGGTTGGTTGTACCGTTTGAGAGCTTTGTTTAAACTTAGTATCAAAGTCATTGTATGATAAACCAGCTGGTAAGTAATTCTTCAATCCTTCATAAAGCTTTGTCTCTACTTCTTTGTCAAGGCTATTATCCTTACTTACTTCAGAAATTTTGTAAGCAGTTGTGATGTTAAGTTGCGTTGCAGAACCAACAGTTTTGATAACAGGTACTTCACCAAAAGCCTTCTTTAAATCGTCTCTAATAGCATCTGTGCTAACTGGTTTTTCGAACTTAATTGTGTAACTACGACCACCTTCAAACTCAACGCCTTTATCAAATCCATTAAAGTAAGAAGCAATACCCATCACCAACACAACAGCAGAGATGCCATAAGTAAACTTCCTGTACTCAATAAACCTGAAAGAAGCATGTTGGAATATCTTTCTTGATAGTCCAGTGAAGTAATCGAAGTGACGATTCTTATTCATGTACAAATCCGTAACCAATCGAGATACAAGTATACCGCAGAAAAGAGAAAGAATAATACCAATCATCTGTGTGGTAGCGAAACCTAACACAGGACCTAGACCGAAATAGAACAAGATACTAGCAGTTAGGAAAGTAGTAACGTGCGCATCCAATACCGGAGCTAATGAACGTTTGTAACCTTCTTTAACAGCAGCTTCGTAGCTCTTGCCTTTCGTAATTTCTTCTTTAATCCTTTCAAAGATGATTACATTGGTATCTACTGCCATACCAATAGTTAATACCAACCCTGCAATACCAGCAGCTGTCAAAGTGAAGCTTAAGGCACTTAAAATACCTACAGTAAACAATAAGTTAAGTATCAAGGCAATATTAGCAACCCATCCACCAGTGTTATAGTAAACAAGCATCAAAGCAAAGATTACCAAGAAAGAAATAAGGAAAGACATAGCACCACCATGAACAGCAGCTTTACCCAAAGTAGGCCCGATTACTTGTTCTTGAACTATCCTAGCTGGCGCAGTTAACTTACCACTAGTTAATATTTCAGATAAATCTTGTGCTTCTTTAGCGGAGTAGTTACCACTTATTTGAGAGTTACCAGTTGTGATGGCATCATTAACAGTAGGTGCTGAATAAACAAAGTTGTCTAATACGATAGCAATTGGTTTATCAATATTACGACCAGTCATCTTAGCCCAAATATTTGTACCAATCTTATCCATATTCATTTTGATAGCCACTTTTCCGCGCTCATCAAAATCTTGTTTAGCATCAGTTACGTGCTCTCCCTCAAGTTCAGCTTGACCGTTATCTAATGTTTTTACTGCGTATAGTTGTAAGACATTTCGTGCTTTTGGATCATCAATATCCACCTTGCCATACATAAATGAAAGGTTTGCAGGAAACTTAGATTTTACAATATCCAATCTCAAATAACCATTTAATAACCCAGTATCAGAACTTTGTATATAGCCAATAGAAGATGGATATATTGTTTTACCAGTCTTTGTTTGGTAAGGCTGATTGAACTGTATTAGTTTTCTGATTGGGGCTTCATTAATTTTATTCTTAGAAGTATCCTTGACTTTAGTACTGTCCGTTTGCTTTGTACCGTTTAGATAATCTTGAACTGTCTTGTCTGCATTTTTAACGCCTTCAGCAATCTCGCTTAGGTTATAAACTTCAAAGAATTGGAGGTTAGCAGTAGATTGTAAATATCTACGAACTCTTTCAGGATCGTTTGCACCTGCAAGTTCTATGCTTATAATAGCTTTTGCAGGGTCTTTGTTAATATTAGGAGAAGCTACACCAAACTTATCTATACGTGTTTGTAGAATTCTGTAAGTGTTATTGAAAGCAGCAATTGACTCTTCCTGTAGGTATGACTTTACAGTAGCATCACTTGCATCAAACTTCAATTTACCATTACTTTTCGCAACAAAATAAGGTGCTAAAGGAAGGGTAGGATTTTCACCCTTAAACTCGTCAGTGAACAAGGTAATAAGGTCCGCATTACTATTTGCTTTTTTCGCAACAGCTGCATCAAGGGCTTTGTTAAAAGCGGCATCCTTACTATAATTAGCTAAAGACCTAACCAAAGCATCCAAACCTACTTCCATTGTTACGCTGATACCACCTTGCAAATCCAAGCCAAGCATCAATTCCATGTCTTTGGCACTACGGTAGGTTGTTAAACCCAATGGACCAATCTTGGTGTCCTTAGTACTGTCTAACAAACGTTGAAGTCTTATCCTTTTTACTTCCTTTAAAGAATCAGCATATAATGCTTGTATTTCTTTATTGTTGGGATACTTTTTTTCTGGTTGCTGATAATAAACGGTGAGCCATTTGTCGGCTTTAGCTTCCATGTCACTTTCATGACTGCGTACAATCCAGGTAAATGATAATTGATAGACACAAATTAGAATAAGTGCAATGGCGAAGAACCGTACTAAACCTTTCAATTGCATACTAGAGAAAATTTATTTTTTTAAAAGTTGGCAAATATAAGGGAATGAGTATTATAATAGCTTTGTTAAAGTGTGGTGGTGAATAAAAGGTTTTTTGGTTGTAGCACTAATAGGTTTCATCTTTTGTCATTGTTGATTATTGATCGAAAACAAAAAAGGCTGTAAATCATACGATTCACAGTCTTTTAGTCTGTTTTAATGAATATTTGGTAGAGCGTACGGGAATTTTAATTTCTATAAAACGCATTGCTATTAAGCGTTTTGAAACCCAGAAAAAGATGGATGCCCGAATTTGCTCCCTCGCTAATCAATTCATTTCGAATCAAATCGAATGACCATAGAGATACCGAATATTTCTGATATTGAGGTAATTACTTAACCATTATTTGAACCGGTTGGTGTTAATGTAGGGAGTAGTTTGTGGGTTTTATCAATATTGATTAGCCCAACAATAAGGGCTTTACATCTACTCGTTTTAGCCCTGTGTAGGTGCATAAGTCTTCTATGCTCACGAACTGATGGTCTTGTTTGGATAGGTAACTTGTCCTAAAACAGGTTTACAGTTTAAAAAATTAAAGAGGTGTAAAAATGCAGAAGAAAATCGTTCAGAAAGCTAGTTGTTATTTCAGTATTCCAGAACGACATGAATTGATTAAGGAGTACTCGTCGAGTGATTGTACAAAAGAATTTATCTGGAAGAAATATACTGGGCAATCAGCGCATGGAACTTTATTAAAATGGATGCGAGATCTTGGATATTCCACATCTGGTAATCCTAATAATTCTATCATTGCTTCTAATACAGAAGAGATGCCCAAGAAGGAATTAAGGGAACAGGAATTTGAGAAGCTCCAGTTGGAGAAGCGGATTGCCGAGTTGGAAAAGCAGT
>JANYEX010000284.1 GCA_025359725.1 Chitinophagaceae bacterium
GGTGCTGGGAGGTACCGCCCGATTGCGGGGTTGTACAGCCTCATGCCATATTCTGCCATCTCGGCACTATCGGGTGTTTGCCTGTATGGGTAATGTTTTACCGTGTCGGTGGCTGATTGCCCGGAGGCTCTTGCAGCCAACAATGCAAACACAAAAGGCATTATTGTTTTTAGCGATTTCATCGTTTATTGTTTGTTTTATTTATCAAATTGCCAGTTCCCGATTTTCAAACAGGTCTGCGCCAGTTGCCGATTTTCAGACACTCCTGCACTAGATGAGACCACTAAAACATACGCAACTCACATTTTGCACCTGAACACGCCACAGGCGTGCACTAGCAGCCAAAGTCACGCGCACTGCACTAGCTGGGCCAATTCGACATGCGCTGCGCTAGATGATTAGTTAACTACCTTTTTTTATAATGCAAAATGGTAGTATCCCTGAAACTCTTCGTTATTTCATTACAACATTCATTTTCATATTCTACATATAAATATGCACTAACATTACCTTCATTGTGCTGCACATGATAAACATAGTTTGCACTCTCTACATTTGAAAACAAACTATCTTTTGATAACATAAGTGGCACATCTTCATTCTCCCTTATAATCACAATCTTCTTATATTTTTTCTTCAGAGCAAAGAAAAAATATTTAATTACTAAAGTATCTCCTGTTAATTCCCCAGATTTTAAAATTAATGGTTTACCATCTTCGGATTTAATTTTGCCATTCGTATCATATTCCAAATCATATATACTTGTTGTACTATCTCTAACGTACCTATAAAAATGTAAAGAATTATTTGGATAAAAGATATAATAACCACCTTCAACAGTGTTACGACCTTTGTCTTTATATACTTGCTTACCCTCATCAGAGAAATCTATAGTGCTGACAACCCTACTTTTTGAAGTGCCAATTAATTGCTCCAAAGTATAAATACATCCTGAATTATCTGACTTGCAGGCAACGAAGAACAAAGCGATACAGAAACATTTACAAAATATTCGGCTCATAGTATTTATCTATTATTTTTCTAAATTTGCGCTATCTGTTGCTGGTTTTTGTGTAAGTTCCCCTGTGTTATTGTCGAAATTATTATTACAACGTGAGCAATTTGTTACCCCATCTTTTTTTAGTCCCGTTTTGCTTGAAAGATTGCTATTTCCTTCGTTTCCTTTATCGTCTCCCTTCTTCTCTTTATTTTTTATCTCAAGAAACCCATCCGTTAATTTCTTTGTCAAATCGGGTACCTTTTCTGCATCTATTCTGTGTTCGGGTCTCATAGATCTTTCAGCGTCCGTCCCAGCGGTTACTAAATCCCACTCATCATTCAACTCACTCAATTTAAGTGGATTAATCGGTTTACTGTAATCTGGTGTACTACCATTGCCATCTGAAAGACTCTTCCCACTTCCAAATACCATAATTTGTAGTGAATTACCGAAAGGACTCTTGATAGCATTCACAATTTTATCTCTCCGACTGGGTATATAAATAAAATATGTAACATGTGAAGGGCTTTCTTCATCACTCACACTTGTTATATTAAATTGAATTAGCTGCCCAGTACCTAAAGTGCCTGATTTGTTGTCATTAAAAATGCTCACCGACTTTTTTACCTCATGATTTGTCTGACTGTTTATAATTGTACCAGCTTTAGCATCCCTGATGACATTTACTGTATAATATTCATCCTCCCTTCCATCTAAATCCATTGCCCAAATGGGTTTGTTCCCTGCAAATTGATAAGGAGTGTACCATGGATATTTTTCCGTCAATGGGTCAACACTGAGAACCTTCCTATCTGCGGGTTGTAAATCCTAAACCCGTAGTCGTAGTCGTTTCCGTCCATATCCCCGTCCTGTTCCTTGCCGTTAAAACCATAGCGGTAAGTCTTTTCTTTCCGAATAAAATTTAAATAATATTTACCCTTTTCTCCTTTTTCTTCAGGAAAAATGTATTCGAATGACCTTCCTTGTCTTTGAATTGGCTCTCCCCCATAATCAGCTAAAACAGCTACATGCTTTAGAAAAAGATTTGCGGGAAATTTAGCCGCTCTTGGCAAATCAAAGAGTTGGAATGAGTCTTTTTTGCTTAAAATGATAAAACAAAAGAAATCATCTTGTGTTTTTAATAGTATAGGAAGAACGTTTGCTAAGGCATTTTTATTTATTAGTTTTTCTGACCACCAAAGTGCTGCATTTGTTTTAAGGTCTATAATATCTCTATTACCTTCTGCCCTATCCCCCTTTATTGTTTTTTTAACTATCATTAGCCGATGTTTATATATTTTACCAGCATCTATCTTGCTTGTAAATGTAACATACCAAACCAAATCCTATCTATTTATTTTAAGACATTTGTGAAGAACACCAAAGTTTGCGAAATAACCCAAATTTTTGCTATTGTTAGTAATAATAAGCTCACTTCATGGAGTCGTGTCATTTATTGGCAATAAATGAGACAACTGCGTGGAGTCGTGTCATTTTTTGGCGATAAATGAGTCAACTGCGTGAAGTCGTGTCATTTTTTGGCGATAAATGAGACAACTGCGTGGAGTCGTGTCATTTATTGGCGATAAATGAGTCAACTGCGTGAAGTCGTACTTTTTTGCAAATTCTTTTTTAATTTCCTAACGAAAAGTATTCAAAAATATTTAAAATAATGCTGTATTACTAGAATCTGGCTACATAATGGGTAAAACAGCACACAAAAGACGCATTGTGAAGACTTTGACTTTATTTTAAATAAAAGGATCGCATTAAACCGTTCTGTATACAAGTTGACCGCCGGTATTCATGGCCAATTAAATTTTATAAACGCATAAAAATTTAAAAACGGCAAAGCAATTAAAAGCAAATAAAGAAAAAGTAGTAACGCCAAACGTTTTGAAGATGAAATTCTATCTAAAATTAAATATGGGTATGATAAGAGTTATTAACCTATGATGTTTAAGGAATGAAAAAACACCTACCTAATTCTTCCCTGTAAGCATTGGCACAAAAGAAAAATTATGGAACGATTCTTCTTGTAGGCTACCATCAAGTAGTTTGGTAATGCGCAGCATCCGTTGCTTTTCGCCTTCGTCTACAGGCAATACCATCATACCACATGGGCGTAATTGTTCTATTAGTTTTGGGGGGATAAAAGGCGCAGCTGCAGTAATTAATACTTTATCAAAAGGGCCATAAGTGGGAAGCCCCTCGAACCCATCGCCGTAAAAGAACTTTATGTTGAGGTATTTATTCTTGAAAAAATAATTCTTGTGTTGGTCGTAAAGCTTTCTTTGCCTCTCTATGGTATAAACTTTTGCCCCTAGTTCTGCCAAAACGGTTGTTTGATAAATACTTCCAGTACCTATTTCCAGAACTTTTTCATTACGTTTTATATCTAAAAGTTGCGTTTGATAAGCAACAGTATAAGGCTGCGAAATTGTCTGTCCCTCGCCAATAGGGAAAGCCCTGTCTTCGTAAGCAATCTTGTCAAAAGCACTATCCAAAAAGTAATGTCGAGGAATATTATTGATGGCATTCAGCACTTCCTGATTGGTAATGCCACGTTCTTTTAGAATATCTACCAGTTGTTTCCGTAAACCTTTATGTTGATAGGTATCTGTGTATTGTCTCATAATTTTTACAAACTTATGTATCCCTTTGTCAGAAAAATATTTGGTGGAAAGAAATACAAAAAGCCTTGTAATTACTAACGGGATTTTCTATTCAATAGTATAAACCACGCCAGCTTGTTGTAAAATATCATCCATCAAACGGCTAACAGTTAATGTTTGGGAATGTGGTACTTTATCACTCTGCAATAATCCATGTTTTAGGCAGCGCATCACTTCTTTTACCTCATGTTCGAAACCATTGCACAAATGAGGGATTGAATACGTTTTTGTTTCGCCATCGTTGAGGGAAATAATAAATTCTGTAGCCTTGAAGAAGGGTTCTTTAATATAGATTTTACCTTTTGTACCCACAATAGAAGCTTCCATCGGAGTATTAATAGCTATTGAAGACAATAGATGTGCTGTCGCCCCATTTGGATATTGTAAAATCATATTGGCAGTAGCATCTACGCCCGTAGAAGCCAAACTGAGCAAAGATTTTATTGTACTAGGTTCGCCTAATAGCTTGGTAGCAAAAGAAAGAACATACACGCCAACATCCAATACCGAACCACCGCCCAAGGCTTTATTATATAACCTGTCCTCATAATTATGCGGGGCTGCAAAACACAAACTAGCATGTAGGTATTGGATATCGCCAAGGATTCCTGCATGTATTGTTTCTTTTATTAGGTTCATAAAAGGCATGCAGGATGTCCACATGGCTTCCATTAAGAATACCTTGTTTGTTGTTGCCAATTCTATCAATTCGGAAGTCTGCTGATAGTTCATAGCCATTGGTTTCTCACAAAGCACTGGCTTTTTATGTTGTAAACAAAGCTTTGCTTGCTCATAATGAAAAGGATGTGGCGTGGCTATGTAGATAACATCCACATTGGCATCGTTTACCAAAGAAAGATAATTGTTATAGTAAACTGGCGCATTGAACTTATTGGCAAAAGCCTTCCCCATTTCTTCATTGCGGGAAGCAACGGCATAAACCACAGAGCCATCTGTAAAGTTGACGGCAGTACAAAAGTCATTGGCTATCCTTCCCGCACCCAATATTCCCCACTTGATTTGTTTTTCCATAATAAATAATTTAAATAATTGCCACTAAGACACTAAGACTAAAAAAAGCACAAAAAGAAAAAGAAGCATTCAGAATAATTCTTGGTGCTTCTCTATATCTTCTTGCCTTTGTGGCAAAACCTTATTTTAATTGCATATCCTCTATTATGCCAGCAATCTTTGCTTGTAAACCAGCATATTTCTCATCAAATTCATCCCTGTTTTCCAGAGTAGTCTTTACACTAAAATAGAACTTAATTTTAGGTTCTGTACCACTTGGTCTTGCAGAAATCTTGCTTCCATCCTTTGTAATGAACTGCAATACATTACTCTTAGGCAAAGTGATGGGGAAAGTTTCGCCTGTTAAAAGGTTCTTGCCAACTTGCAATTCATAATCTAATAATGTTACCACCTTGCTTCCATAGATAGTAGCAGGAGGATTATCACGGTAGCCCGTCATCATGTCTGCAATTTCTTTTTGACCGTTCATTCCTTTTTTGGTAATACTGATAAGGTTTTCGTAGTAGAAGCCATATTGAATATATAAATCAATCAACTTATCAAACAATGATCTTCCTTTTGCTTTCTCAAAAGCTGCCATTTCGCACATTAATGCTACAGAGCTAATGGCATCTTTATCCCTAACCTGATCGCCCACCATCAAACCAAAGCTCTCTTCTCCACCAATAACGTAGTTCTCTTTGCCTTCCAATTCCTTTATTTTCTCAGCAATCCATTTAAATCCTGTTAACACGTTATAGCAAGCAACATTGTTTTGTTTTGCTATCTCATTAATCATTTCTGTGGTAACAATGGTCGTAACTACCATGTCATTTGGCTGTGCTATACCCTTACTTTTCCTTGCTTCAATCATGTAAGCACACGCAAGAACGGCAGTTTGGTTGCCATTCATCAACACCCATTCCCCTTTGTGATTCTTAACACCCACACCAACACGGTCAGCATCTGGGTCTGTTCCACAAAGTATATCTGCATCCAATGCTTTTGCCTTCGCCAAGCCAATACTCATTGTTGCAGTCTCTTCTGGGTTTGGATAAGCCACTGTAGGGAAATTTCCATCCGGAGTAGCTTGCTCTTCAACAACATTTAAGTTCGTAAAACCGTAAGCCTTTAACACCATCGGAACAAGGGTTATACCTGTACCATGTATTGGGGTATAAACGATTTTTAAATCATGTTCTTTGGCAATAACTTCAGGATAAACACTCAATCCCTTCGCCATTTCTGTGTAGGCTTCGTCTATTTCTTTGCCAATGATGGTAATATTACTTTCTCCACCAGTAAATTTGATGTCATCAACGCCTGCAATTGCTTCTACTTCCTTTATTACATTCTTATCATGTGGTGGAACGAGTTGTCCGCCATCATCCCAATAAGCTTTGTAGCCATTATATTCTTTTGGATTATGGCTTGCTGTACATACAACCCCTGCTTTGCAACCTAAATATCTAATTACAAAACTTAGTTCTGGTGTGGGACGCAATGATTCGAATAAAAATACCTTTATACCATTTGCAGCAAATACTCCAGCCGTTGTTTCTGCAAAGAATCGACTGTTGTTGCGACTATCATGTGCTATCGCAACCTTAATTTCTTCATCGCCAAAAGTTTTTCTTAAATAATTAGAAAAACCCTGGGTAGCCATACCAACCGTGTATTTATTGATACGGTTGGTACCCACTCCCATTATTCCTCTTAAACCACCTGTACCAAACTCTAGGTTTGCGTAAAAACTTTCCTCTAACTCGGTGTGATTTTCTTTTTCCAAATTTTTAATGGCTTCTTTTGTGGCTTCATCGTAATTGCCATTGAGCCAAACTTGTACTTTTTCTAAAACAGCAGCATTCATTTTATTAATGTTTAATGATAAAAGTTTAATGATTAATACTTAAAGGTTAGGTTTTGGCATCCAATGATAGTGAATCAGGTTTAATAATTAAACTTTAATCACTAATCATTAACCACTAAAAACTTATTCAATATAGGCTCCCAGTATCTCGCCGTCTTTCGTTTCTACAGATATGTTATCTTGCAGTGTTGTGGCTACCGTTAAACCTATATAGTCAGACTTTACAGGAAATAGTTTGTGCATTCTTTCTACTAAAACCAAGGTTTGTATTCTCTTTGGTTGAAAATATAATAAAGGTCTTAGGGCAAAAAGTAACGTTTTGCCACTATTAACCACATCATCCGTAACTATCACATTTTTGTTGGTAAAATCTATATTTGGTTCACTAAGAAATATCTCTTTTGGATTTACTTTATTCAATATTACAGAGATAATTTTTATAGGTACTGGCAGATAGTTCTTTAGCATAGCCCCAATTTTGTCTGCTACTACTTTACCACTATTTCTTATGCCTATTATGATAATCTCAGCATCGTCGCCATAAAGGTTTTCAGCAATTTCCAAGGCTAATCTTTGAAGCTTTTGTTCTGCTACTTCCTTCGTTAACACATATTTTTTCTCAGACATCTAAAGGGCATTATTTGGTACGGGTAAAAGTAAAAGAAATGTGGGTTCCACAATTAAAAATCAATAAAAAAATTAACAGCAGGATGCAAGTTTCTAGTTACTAGTTGCAGGTTACCAGTTACTTATATCCAGTAACCAGTAACTAACAACCTCTAACCTAACGCCAGAGCCCTTCTCCCAAAATAAAAACCCGATGTAGGAATACATCGGGCTTACTCATTATGAAACAAAAAAAAAACCTTTTAAATATCTGTTGCTTCGCCGTAGGCTACTGCTGTTGCTTCCTTAAATCCTTCGCTCATTGTTGGGTGAGGGTGTACTGCGTTCAAAATTTCATGCGCAGTTGTTTCCAACTTTCTTGCTGTAACAGCTTCTGCAATCATTTCAGTAACGTTTGTGCCAATCATGTGTGCGCCCAACAACTCACCATATTTAGCATCGTATATTACTTTCACAAATCCGTCTGTATTACCAGATGCACTTGCTTTTCCGCTTGCTATAAAAGGAAATTTACCTACCTTAACTTCATATCCTGCTTCTTTGGCTGCTTTTTCTGTGTAACCAACGCTTGCTATTTCTGGTGTGCAATAAGTACAACCAGGGATGTTGCCATAATCTATAGCATCAGGCAAATGGCTTAGCTTCTTTTCGTTATAGCCAATAAATTCGGCAGCATTAATACCTTCTTTGCTGGCTACGTGTGCCAAAGCCTGACCCGGTGTTGCATCGCCGATGGCTAAAATTCCTGCCACATTTGTCTGACCATATTTGTCGGTAACAATCTTTCCTTTTTCTGTCTTGATGCCTAATTCTTCCAACCCAATATTTTCAATATTAGCTACAACACCAACAGCACTCAATATAATGTCTGCTTCTAAAGTAGTGTAAGTGCCATCTTGCAATTTAACCTTAGCCTTAACGCCAGATTCGCCCAACAAAACACTCTCTACAGAAGAGTTGGTCATTATCTCAATGCCTTGTTTTTTGTATGCTTTTTCTAGTTCCTTGCTAATGTCTTCATCCTCAACGGGCACTATATGCGGCAAAAATTCTACTATGGTCACTTTTGTTCCCATGCTATTGTAGAAATAGGCAAATTCAACCCCTATGGCGCCACTACCTACTATAATCATGCTTGATGGTTGAGTTGGCAACACCATTGCTTCCCTATAACCAATTATTTTCTTGCCATCAATTGGTAAATTTAGTAATTGACGACCACGACCACCTGTTGCGATGATGATATATTTTCCTTCTACGATAGATTTACTTCCGTCGGCAGCCGAAACTTCTACCTGACCCTTGGCTTTTATTTTGCCATAGCCCATTATTACATCAATTTTGTTCTTGCGCATCAAGAATTGAACACCTTTGCTCATCTTGTCTGCCACACCACGGCTGCGTTTTACCACACCTTCAAAGTTTTTGTCCACTCCTGTAGCCGTAAGACCATAATCGCCAGCATGTTTCAGATAATCGTACACTTGTGCACTCTTCAACAACGCTTTTGTAGGGATACAACCCCAGTTTAGGCAAACGCCGCCCAAGCTTTCTTTTTCTATGATAGCTACTTTAAACCCAAGCTGAGAAGCACGGATAGCAGCAGGATACCCACCAGGGCCACTTCCTAAAACAATTACATCGTATGCCATAATTTTTTTTTGATTATTTTAAAACGGAAATCAAGCAGATTTATTATCCACAATGCCCCCGTTAATTGTGCCTGCGAAAATAGCTGCATTTGTCCAAACAACAAAGGGTTGTTTTATACGAAAACGTTTACACGATATTTTTACTCCTCAAAGGTCAATTTGATGGTTTAAATAGTAGGTTTTAGTCTTTCATTATAGCTTATAAAAGTACTTCTTTCCAAAAGGCATTACTTTTTCTTACCTCGTATTGAATTTTCTGGCAAAATCGTCCTATTCTTCATCACCCAACTCATCTTCATCCTCATCAAAGCCACTCGAAAAGCCTGCTGCTTCAATTATTTTACCCTTGTAATAGGGGGTGTTGAAATTTTACATTTATCAGCTCAATCAATACCCTTCACCCCCCCCGTCTTTTCTCCCCCATAATCCATATTTCCCCACTCATAACTCATCTCTCATAACTCATCTCTCCCTTCCTTACCCCATTTTCAAAAAGAAACTACAAATAGTGCTATTGGGGTTGTGGACATTCAGAAAAATAATGCCCGCCAGGGCATCATACCCTAGTTGGGCGGCTGTTTTAGTTACAAATATGTTTGGGTTGGGCGTAACAGTAAGCACTCCTGCGGGTGGGGTGCCCCCTTTTTTCATGCCAAAGAAAAATTCTAGGCTATCACCTTCCGTTACCCTCAGTCTAAACACTTTTGCGCCAGTAATGTCCGCCGTCCTCGGACTTTTATAGCCAAACGCTGCCACATTGCCACTTCTGTCTATCGATTTTGGGACAACGTCGTACACTACGTAGTCGTTATACTTGGTTTTATTCCTATCGAAATAATAATTTTTAGCAATTTCGCATTTATCCTTCATGTTATCATACAACACATTGGCAGCTGTGTGCCTATTTCCGGTAATTATTTTAGCACCGCTTTCTAATATGGGCGTTGCCGCAATCAATACCAACAATTCTCCACTAAGGGTAGTAATATTGGTAAGCATGCCCGCTGTTAGTCCTTTAAGTGCCATCGCCGTCATGTTCTGTCCCCCCCTCAATACCACATTGCCGCTTTGGTTATACAATTCGTTGGGCGTAAGGGTGCTTAAACTCTTGATGTCAAAACCTTTGTATATCGGCGATTTTACCCCAAAAGTAGTTTTTGCAATACCAATTACTTCCCTAATGGCTACAACTATTTCGTCGGCCTTAGCGTTGCGATCGTCAAAGCCCACTGTAGCCGTATGAACCTCTGAGCTGTTGGTTGGAATTGCCAAAAATGCCACCCTATCTGCCGCAAGGGCATCAATACTAGCTACTGTTATTCCACGATCATTTAGGTCTGTTTGGTCGCGTCTTAGGAAGGCTTCTTTTTCAATACTTTTATTAGACATGTACGAAAAGCTTCCTGTAAAATGTAATGGTATCAACGGTTTCTTAACCATAATGCAAGATTTAAATTGTCAATCGTTATTTAGTAGCACAATACTAAACCTATTAAAGTTATAAACAACACACTTTAACAATAAAAAGAAGTTTATTTTCAAAATACTTTTTTTGATCTATTTATTTGATTTTCACAAACTTTTAAATCCCTAAAATAAACCTTTTTCTACGCCAATTTTTAATCCTTCGCTGTGCGTTTTTAGTCCTTCGCTGCCCGT
>JANYEX010000298.1 GCA_025359725.1 Chitinophagaceae bacterium
AATACTCATAACTAGGCAAGTCTTCAAAAACGGGGATGGGAGTACGGGCACACTCTATCTATGCAGCAATGATTTAAACTTTACTTACGAGCAAATGAATACGATTTACAAAAAAAGGTGGAAAGTTGAAGAATATCATAAATCTATAAAGAGCAACTGTTCATTCCCTAAATCTCCTGCAAGTAGTATGTCATCTCAAAAATCACATTTAATCGGTAGCCTATTGGCTTTTGTAAAAATGGAGCGATTGAAAACCAGTAAGAATACGAACCATTTTGCATTAAAAACGCTGATTGATTTTAATGCAACAAGAGAGGCAATGAAAACAATCCAAAGCATGAATTGTCAAATTGTGGAAAAAGTTGCGCAACTTAAATTAATAACCGTTCTATTGACTGTTGGAGGAAAATATCTAAACTCGATGATCGATAGGATATTAAACTACTAATCAATATGCAATCCAGTTTACCAACTAATGAAATGAGTAAACTTGGTATCTTAAATGGACAATATCCAAGGTTTGTTTATAAGTACAGAGCAATTAATGGATTTACAGTAGATATTTTTAAAAAAATCCACTGGCTTGGGAATGTTCAAAAATTGGGAACTTGAGCAGGACTCCTGTCCTGTTCGTAACCATTACTTAAGTCCTGTATAGTATAGTCAACAAAATAAACGCTCTTCTAGGTGTTAGCGCAGCGCAACTGGAAGTATTGATACAAGGGATATTTATACCTGAGTAATAAAAGTGCTGCTACTATCTGCGGGTGATGGATGCACTTTTTTGTTTTATTACCCAACTATTGCGTTGGTTATCAACCCAACCCTATTGCTAATGCCCGATTACAGATATATTTGCTGCCTTTAACGCTGGCAGGAATACGTTTTACTATGGCTAATAAAAAATTACAGATTTGGTTGCCCCTTTTGTTCTCCGTTCTGATGATTATTGGAATGGTTATCGGCTATCAACTGCACGACAAATCGAACAATGCCGTATTTATGGGTAGTGGCAAAAAGAACTCTATCCAAGAGGTTGTTGACCTGATAAAAGAGCGTTATGTTGACCCAGAAAAGGCAGATAGCGTCAATCAATTAGTAATAGATAACCTTCTTTCTCACCTGGATCCCCACTCGGTTTATATCCCTTCAAAATATTTGACTGATGTAAATGATGACCTAATGGGTACCTTTCAAGGTATTGGGGTAGAGTATCAAATGATGAATGATACGGTAAATGTGATGAATGTAATTAAGGATGGCCCAGGGGAAAAGGCTGGGATACATGTGGGAGATTTGTTGATAAAAGCCGATGACACCATTGCATTAACTGGCAAACGTATTGTTGCTGAAGATATAAGGAAAACATTGCGAGGGTCATCGGGTTCGGTGGTTAAGATTACCCTTTTGCGCAATGGCAAACCATTGAATATTTCTGTAACACGTGGTTTTATTCCAGTGCCGACAGTTGATGCGGCCTATATTATTGCCCCAGAAACAGGCTATCTAAAACTAAATAAGTTTGGCGAAAGAACGTATGAAGAGTTTATGCAAAATTTAGAGACTCTTCAAAAGAGAGGAATGAAAAAACTTATTTTGGATTTAAGGGGCAATGGCGGCGGACTAGTAAGCGAAGCCACAGCGATAGCAGATGAATTTTTGGATGAGGATAAATTGATTGTTTATACCGAAGGCAGTCAATCGCCACGAACAGATTATAGAAGTAGGAAAGAAGGACTTTTTGAGAAAGGAAAGTTGGTAGTATTAATTGATGAAACATCGGCAAGTGCCAGCGAGATACTCAGCGGTGCCTTGCAAGATTGGGACAGAGCAACCATTATTGGTCGTAGAAGTTTTGGCAAGGGATTGGTGCAACAGCAGTTTCAGTTGAGCGATGGAAGTGCTGTTCGTTTAACAGTTGCAAGATATTATACTCCCTTAGGAAGGAATATTCAGAAGCCATATTCTGACCGTACTAAACAAGATTATGAGGATGAATTAATGAAACGCTATCACGATGGTGAGATGGCAAAGCCAGATAGTAGTAATCTAAAAGGAAAGGCTTATAAAACACCGAGTGGACATACCGTATATGGAGGTGGCGGAATAACCCCAGATATTTTTGTGCCGATAGATACCAGCAAATCTTCAATAGCTTATACCCGTTTTTATTTTAGAAATACGCTGAACAATTTTGTTTATCATTACTATTTGGCTAATAAAGCTAAGTTTCAAAAAATAAGTACTACAGTACAACTTGAACAGGAGTTTAAACCTGGAGAAGCAGAATGGACAGCCCTAAAAGCAATCGCTTCGCAAAGAGACGCTATCAACCTAGCAGAAGTTACTCCAACAGAAAAGACTGAGATACTGCACCGGATGCAAGCCCTAATGGCTAGACAGATTTTTAGAACTGAAGGTTATTATGAGGTTACAAACGAAACCGATAGTACAGTAAAGAAAGCGTTGGAAGTGCTAGGGAAGTAGAATCTTTAAATCCTTATTCTTCGATTAGAATGCTACCCCAAAACATGCACCCACAAACATATTGTTTACGGCGCTCGTAGCAGGAGTGGAGCTGTTCTCGTTACCAAATCTAAACCCAATTGGTATTGACATATAGTAAGAACAGTAGTTGTCTTTTGCCAAGACTTTGGTAAACACCTGCGTTAACCCATACCTTCCTGATGTTGACAAAGCAATTCTTTCTGTCATTGAAAATCCGTGCTTTAGTGGAATTAATAAGCCAGGATGAAACAAAAGCTCACTCAACTTGCTTTGACTAGTACCAGCTTTGGCAGAATTTGTAGAGGTTATAAAGGGAGTAAATTCGAATGAAAATCCTACTTTAGGATTTTTGTAAACGTTTATACCAATGGGAAAACCTACCGTGTAATTACTTGTTCCAAAGATGTACGTCGGTGTATTCTGACTGTAAGTGGCAATGGTGTGATAAACACTAAAATAGGTGGTAATCTTGGGAGAAGTAGCCGTTTGAGAATTTGCAACTACTGAAAAGACCAGAAAAGAAACTAGAAGACTTTGTTTGATTCGCATAATATATTTATTACTAAACCGTGCGAAAGTATCATTGACAGGTTTGAATAAACCAACCATTAATTAGGGTTCATAAAATAATATTCAACACTGATTGAATTAATGTCATTAATCACTAAATAATCCTTCCATCTTTCATGTGGATGGTTCTATTGCTCATGGCGGCAAGCTCTTCGTTGTGAGTGACAATCAAAAAAGTTTGTTGAAGTGTGTCACGCAGCTCTACAAAAAGGTGATGCAATCCTTTGGCATTTGCACTATCAAGATTGCCAGTTGGCTCATCCGCAAAAACAATACTTGGGTTATTTATCAGTGCCCTTGCTACAGCAACCCTTTGTTGCTCTCCACCACTCATTTCATTGGGTTTATTGTTTACCCGTTGGCCCAATCCCAATAAATCCAATAGTCGTTCTGCTTCTTTTTTTACTTCTCTTTTACTTCTACTAGCAATCCATCCTGGTATACAAACATTTTCTACGGCACTAAACTCAGGCAATAGATGATGAAATTGAAATACAAAACCAATGTATTTATTTCGAAAAGCAGCTAGTTTTCTTCCTTTTAAAGAGTGCACGGGTATATTGTTTACCATGATAGTACCAGCATCTGGTGTATCCAACGAGCCAAGAATATGCAACAAGGTGCTTTTTCCAGCCCCCGAACTGCCAACAATAGAAACTATTTCGCCTTGTTCTACGGCTATATTCACCCCTTTCAATACTGCTAATGGTCCATAGCTCTTCTTGACACCTTTTGCTTCTAACATTTTGCAAACTTAAATGCTTGTTGTAATAATAAGCAAACCATTTATTTGGACTATTCATTTTCCATTATTATCATATCAAATAGGCTAATTTTTAGAACAATGTAATTTTTCTTTTCAAAATAAATGGACATTCACGCAGAATAAATGAACAGTCGCAGAGACATAAAGGCCGAAAACACTCTTTTTAAAGCTATCAAATGATTAAAAGAAAATAATTGCGGAATGGATGGAGGGGATGGTGTTTATTCGTAGGAAGTTTAAAATACATCTTAAGTTCTATTTTCATACTTCTTCTAATAAATTTTAATGACTATCCGCTATTTGGCAATTCAAGTTAATATAGTAAATATGGCTAAATTAATAGGTTATGAGATTAGCGGATAGTCATTTGAAATATTAAATGTTCATCATTTGATTTTGCTTGTGAAGACTAATTGCTGTTACTAGATTAATCTGAGCACATCCCGAACTACTGATAAAAGAAACCATCACCTACACCTTTCTTCTTGTATAACATTTCCATTACTTTTGCCGCCAGAAATAAAAAAATATTATGAGTAACAGAACATTCACAATGGTTAAACCCGATGCTACTAGCAAGGGTTACACAGGTGCAATCTTAGACCAGATTATTAAAGCTGGTTTTAGTATTAAAGCATTGAAATGGACTAAACTTACCAAGGAACAAGCTGGTTTGTTTTACGACGTTCATAGAGAGCGTGGTTTCTTTGGCGAATTGGTAGAATTCATGAGTAGTGGACCAATAGTAGCAGCTATCTTGGAAAAAGAAAATGCTGTTGAAGATTTCAGAACGTTGATTGGTGCTACAAATCCTGCTAACGCAGCGGAAGGTACTATCCGTAAGTTGTTTGCAGCGTCTATTGGCGAAAATGCAGTACACGGAAGTGATAGCGATGAGAACGCAGCTATCGAAGGAGACTTTTTCTTTTCGAAGTTGGAAAGATTCTAAGAGTTAATCGGTCAATCTTTAATCTTTTTTTAATCTTTTATTAGATAGTGTAGCAGAAAATACTACATTTGTATCGTTTTTTAAGGGTTTAGGGTTGAAAAAGGGCTGTGATTCTTCACGGCCCTTAATTTTTTATAAAATCTGCAATTTTCCTAGCCGTTTTAAGGCTGCATAGATGCAAGTTGTATGCATTGCTTGTACAAAAGCTCCCTTATCTAACATCTCTAATAATTCTTCCATCGTAACAAATAATACTTCTAAGTCTTCTCCATGATCCAATTCTTGTCCCTGAACATGTTCTCCTTCAAACGCAATAAACATGTGCATCATGTTTGTATTGGTGGATGGGTTTGCGGATGTTCTTCCCAAATATTCAAATCGCTCAAATTGATAACCTGTTTCTTCTAATAATTCCCTGGCTATGGCTTCTTCAAAACTTTTGTCGCTTGCATCTACACAACCGCCAGGTATTTCGTAAATTATTTCCCCTAGTGCATGCCTGTATTGTTTTTCCAGAATTATTCTTCCGTCTTTTGTAAAGGCAAGTGCTGTAACCCAATTGGGAAATTCATATACATAATAAGGTTCTACAATTACCCCATCAGGCTTTTCGCAAACATCTACTCGTATCGTAGCCCAAGTATCTTTCAATAAATATTCAGACGATAATTTCTTCCAAGTCAAATCTCTTTGTTCGTCCATTTTACCAATTATTTCTTTCTCTTAATGAAGTAATATGTGCCACATGATGTTTGCTATGCCATGCGTACATGCCTAGTAAAAACCAAAGGGTCATCTGTTTTCCGTGTTCTGGGCGTACTACCGTTCTGTTCCACTGTTCGTTTGTAATGTGTTTTAATATTACAGACCAACGCGTATGTACTGCTTCCAACAACGTAATGGACACAGATATTGGTACCAAATCATTATCTGCCAACAATGCCCACTCTTTTTCCTCATAAGGTTTTATAGTCGGATTTTCCTCTGTAAGTCCTAGTTTAAAACGGATATAAGCATTTGCATGACTATCTGCAATGTGATGCACCAACTGAATTACCGTCCAGCCGCCCTCCCTATAAGGTGTTTTAAGTTGTGCTTCATCCAAGCCATCAACTGCTTTTTTGAGTGCTACGGGCAAAAGTTCTATTGCCTGCAACCACTCTTCTTTTTGCGCCTCACTAAATTCTTTTGGCTCATACTTGCCAATGGGATAACGATAGTCCATGTTGTTTATATGTTGGTGATAGTTCAAATATAGAGGAATAAGAGGTTCTCTTTTTTATTGATTTAATAAATTTTTTTCAAGCGATTTTGCTACTATTCTAATTTCAACAGAAAAATTAGGTGTGTCGAATAACTTATTTGATGCATCGAATCTTTTATTTGGTGTGTCAAATTTTTTATTTGGTGCGTCAATTATTTTATTTGGTGTGTCAAATTTTTTATTCTGATATTCATTAATCAGTAAATAATCAACTCTGAACAACCTCTAAAAACTATATAACCTTTGCCAGTGTTGAATAGTAGCCTTCAGTCCTAAATATTTTGTTGCCAATTCGCTTGAAAAAATATCTTGCAGTTCTGTAAGTCATGTTTACAATAAATACATCAGTTACCTTCACGCCCACAATCAGGCAGTATGTTTTATAAGCGGGTAATAATTGGATTATTTTGTTTTTGTAGCTTGTTTGTTACAGAAGTGCAGGCTCAATTGACCTACAAAACCTTAGCTGTAGAATTTGACAGCGGCTGGACGTACAAAAATCTTACACTCATCCCAATAAGGTTCAGAGCCGAGGTATATCCTTTGATTTATTTTCCTGCAAAAGTAATTTCACTGCGTGAGGCACTCCAAAACGGTAAGCTTAAAATTAAAGAACTTTATTTTCAAAATGATGCCCAAGTAAGGACTTTATCTGTAGAAAATACAGGCGATAATTTTGTGCTGATAGAAAATGGCGAAATTATTTCTGGGGGAAAACAAGACAGGATGATTGCAGAGTCGAAGATTATTTATCCAAAAGAAAAGGATCAGTTTATTAGTGTTTTTTGTATAGAACAGAGCCGTTGGGATAAGCGAGCAAAGCCATTTAGGTATGCTGGCAATGGGGATGATGACCTGAAAAGAATAATGGATTTGACCAATCAACAACAGTTTATTTGGCGAGAAATAGATAGGCGGCTAACGATGAAGGGGCAGGTTAGTAAAACATCTGCCTATCTGGAATTAAATAATAACAACCTAAGTTTAGATACGTCATACATTAATTTTTTTACCAAAAGGATGCAAGTGAGTGATAGTTTATTTGCTGGGTTTATAGCAATTACTGATACGGCAGTAATAAGTTGTGAAGTATTTGGAAGTACTAGTTTAACTACAACTAGTTTTAACAGTATGCTTCGGGGGTGGGTAAGTAGTGCTTTGCTTAATGGGAAAAAGCCCAATGTGTCGTTTAGAAAACTAAAGCTTTTTACTGATGCGCTCTTTGAAAATGAGGATAAGCAAAGGATATTTTTGCAGAAACATGGAAAGGTATTTTACTGTGAAAAACAAATATTTCATATTGTGGCACACGGATAAAAGAGACAGACAATAATTGGGTTATTAAAACAACCTTCCTTGTTCGCCCGGTCGTCTGAACTGGGTGCTATCCAAGTTCCAGCGTTCTGCATTCAGTCCGTAGATTTTATTGTATTTCTTGAATTGTTGCCGCACCAAATCGGCTATTGGTCCCTCCCCTCTCATTCGTATCCCGTAGCGGCTGTCATTTACCTTGCCATCGTGCGCATTTTCTATCAGATGCCAAACTTTGTCTGCCCTATCGGGGAAGTTTTTATAAATCCAATCGTGAAACAGTAGTTTGATAGCCCCATTGAGCCGAATAAAAGTATAGGCACTGAACACTGCACCTGCTTCGCTGGCAGCTTTCATTATGCGTTGCATCTCGTGTTCATTCAGCCCCGGTATCATCGGACCAAGCATTACACCCATTCTTACTCCATCCTTAGCCAGTTCTTCTATTACCTTGAGTCGTTGTTTGCCAGTTGTAGTGCGAGGCTCCATTACACGACGCAAATCTTCCTCAAACGAAGTGATACTCACGAGTACACTTACCAAATTCTTTTTAGCCATCTCTTGTAGCAAATCTTTGTCCCTCAATATCCCCGCATTCTTGGTAATGATGCCCACTGGTTGATTGAATTGATTGCATACTTCCAACAATTGTCTGGTAATCCCAAACTTCTTTTCGGCAGGTTGGTAGCAGTCGGTATTGCCACTTAAAGAAATAGGAACTGGTACCCATTTTGGATTCATCAGAAACTTGCGCAATAGCTCAGGAGCGTTCTTCTTCACCACAATCTTAGTTTCGAAATCTATCCCCGCACTCCATCCCCAATATTCAAAACTGTTTCGTGCATAGCAATAGATGCAGCCATGTTCGCAGCCCTGATAAGGATTCATGCTGTACATCATGCCCACATCGGGGCTTTCGACCTTGTTCACAATGCCTTTTGCATGGTCTTCTATATAGATGGTCTTAGGGTTGGGTTCAGTCCAATCATCAATAGATTCTATCTGATCCTTTACTTTTTCATTCTTCAAGAATCTGTTGCGTGGGTTTATCTGAGCCCCGCGACCTTTAAAGTAATTTTCTTCCATGCTATAATTTTTTACCACAAAGACACTAAGGCGCAAAGCAGCACTAAGAAAAGTTCAATATTTCTATACTTCTTTTTCTGTGTTTGTGCTTCTTTCTGTCTTCGAGTCTTTGTGGCGATTCTAAGGCGATTCTTAAAACATACTTGCTTGCTCTAACTTCTTTACTTGATTGAGTAATGGAAACCGTTCCATTATTTTATAGCCATTACTACCTTCCGGTCGCTTTAATAGCAATATTTCATTCACCATAAATGATGCATTAAAATGGGTATTGCTATATTCCAACCATCCCTTTTCATATTGCCAAGGCAATAGTTTATGCGCGATGCTAATGATATGTTCTGTAATGAAATGGGGTTTGTGTTGTGCGTCAGGCTTTATATAAGCTTGCACCTGCTTTAGTTCCTTTGATAATTCAGTAAGGTAATTGGTTGTTTGGATATTGACGTAAATAGTATGGGAAGGCAAGCTGCCAAAATCATTCAATGTTATCTTGAAGGAAGAATTGACCGTTGCAATATTGCGCAACCTATTTACAAAGCGCGATTCTGCCAATTCATATTGACTAAACTTTATCAAAGTTATCTGTGGCTTTAAATACAAAGCTTGTGGACACTGATAAGCCTCTGAAAACTGCTTTTTCAGTACCATTATCTTCTCACATAAATCTTCGTTGGGTTGTATCACCAACAGATATTCGCTGATAGATGCGTTCATAATCATCTTTTTTAATTGAATAATAAGTTTTCTGCTGGGGCTAAATGGAAGCTGGTTATTTGTTTGCAAGTGTCAAACTGGTGTTGCCTCTTTAACAAAATCAACTCATTTACCTCAAATGATGCCTCAAATGTCTTTGGTGAATAATCGAGTATAGCCCTTTCGAAAACATCTGGCGGTAGCCGCCTAGCTATCGTAAGATGCGGTTTGGCAATTAAGTGCATCGGCGGACAATTATTACTGGTTATAAAATGATTAACCGATTGCAATGCAGTCGCTAATTTTTTAAATGGCTGAACATTCTGTACCCTTATGTGTATGGTATGCGCTGGAAATCCTCCGAAATTATTTAGCAAAACAGAGAACCTTGGCTGCGTGGCAATTGAACGATTCATCCACCGTATAATCGTTTCTTCCATTGCTTCCTTTGCCAGAAAATTGGCTATGGTAATATGCGGTTTTGTCTTTATCGATGCCTTCTCTTGATATTTATTATAGAAGATTTGCTTTTCTTCCATCACTTGTCTATACACTTCTATGCTAGGCGATGCTACCAATAAATATTCATATAGATACCCGTACTCATTGGGTAAACTTTTATTTTGAGTTTGAAGCTGCGACGATGTTTCCATTATCAATAATTTATTTTGCTAAATAATTTAGAACAATATTAGTATTTGTTTTCGATATTACTAATAAATTTATTTTCTTTTTGAGAAAATTTGCATGGACACCAAGAAGCTATGGGGTGATTTACAAACTAATAAGCACCAAACGCATTATGTTCCGTATTTTCGCCCACTGCTTTTAGGTAATCCGCCGTTTATTTATTTGCAGGGTAATGGGGCTGTACTGGTTTCGACAGCAAAGTTCTTTGTAGGTATAAGCATGCAGTGCGTTGGATAATTAGCACTTAAATCTGAATATTCAAACTTTAAATGGCAATACTCAGTATGCCATGGCTGCCTAGTCAGAGACTAGTCCGTCATTAGGGCCGCAGAACAGGTTGGCTTGTTACCAAGTTCTCCCGCCGACTCAAACTAAATACAAGATGCTGTTGCAGTAGGCTGTGCCTGCAACAAAAGATTATCCAGCTAAGGTGTAGGTCGGTTTGTTTGTTTCCTGCCGACACCCGACAAGCAATAACAAACTAAGCATGTAGAAGGCTTATGGCGGATTTGTTTGGACAGGGGTTCGACTCCCCTCAGCTCCACTTAAGGGGATTCTTGAAAAAGAGTCCCCTTTTTTTGTAGATGAAAAGCAACTTCGTTTTATTTTAAAATGAATTGTACATAATCATTTCATTACGCAAAGAGTTCTATTACTAGCCACAGCTGGAAAATACGTCAGAAAGTATGCTTGCTCTGAATGTACACGCACCACAGGCGAGCAAAACCTGATTATTTGACGTGCGCTATTTCCTTATTAAAACAAACCTTAGCGAATGCACATGCAAAACGCATGCGCCAGCAGCGTAGATTTTAGTTTGGTCAAATATGCGTCAAAATCAAAGTTTTCAACTCTTGGACTTTCAAGTCCTTTTTGAATTGCATTTTTTAACGCTATGACTTTACTTTCTTCATCTTCTAAAAGTCGAAGTCCCGCTCTAACTACTTCACTAACGTTTTTATATCGTCCAACTGAAACTTGGCTGCTTACAAAATTGTCAAAATAATTTCCAAGAGAAATAGATGTATTTTTCATTTCTAAAAGTTTTGTCGAAAATACCAAATATTGGTAAATGTAAAAATAAAAAAATCGTTACAATTATTAAATACGTTTCAAGACATCGGGTGTTTCGGAAAAGTTGCTACCAACGAAAAAGGCTTGGCGTTGTTGGGGAATTCGAGTTCCGTCAGCCCGTAACCGAAGTTGATAATTGCAATGTTGCTGCTATTTTATTCACAAGCCAAGTTTATAATGTGCAGCCTCCGCTAGTTTGCGCCAAATTCGCTACAATCTACGATGGCTGCCGCACGCGTTT
>JANYEX010000299.1 GCA_025359725.1 Chitinophagaceae bacterium
TTAAGCTTGCTAAATGTCTTTTTTTGTATACTTATGTAAACTTATATCAAATACTATGTGCCTTATGTGGCTATGTGGTAATTTTTTAACTGTTGCAAAGCAGAATGTGTTTAGTATACATTCAATTCAATCCCCTCTTCCGTACATTTTTTTAAAACTCTCGCTATCAAAGCCTAGGTCTGCGTTTTAAAAAAACACCTTCTAATGAAACTTCGGCACTTTCCAAAAATTCAAGTATTTGCTTGAAAATAACATTTATATCAAACACGTCATTATGCTTGATATCCTGTGGTGCACCCACACAAAGTGGCGTACCGTTGTTGTCACTCAAAAGCAGGCTGTTACTGGCTTTGCAGAACTTTCTTCCTTTGTAGCCAACACTTTCACCACCCCGTTTGGCTGGCGTGTGAGAAGCATCTAATTGGGCTGTCGATAAGTCTATCAATTCCTGTTTGATTGTAACAGCAGTATCCATGTCCGCCTGAAACTCCCATCCCTGCTCCATTTGTTGAAATAGTAATAAATACTTTGCCAACAAGCCTCCCCATCATCAAAATATTCTTTAACCACCAGTTCACGCCACTGGCAGCCTATTTTGAGCCGTTTTAAAATAAGCAACATCACTTTTGTCAGGCACAATTTACTTTTGAATACTCGCTTGCCAACACTTAAATAGAAAACGATACATTCTCGCACCTTTTTCTCACTGATAAACCCCCAAATGAATTATGTTTTATTCTAATCATTAACTCTCAAAAGACTCTCTTTATTGTCATACACTTAAAATAAGTTTAAACAAGTTCATAATTAAACGAACCAGCCATTTTCATGTCTTTAGCAAAATTTATATGGAAAATACATTCGTGATTGAAAATAATTATTGTCCTATTAATAAGTATTTAGCCATTCTTGTTTCGTTAGTATTGTTTACCACTATTGCTAATGCCCAAAAGTCAGATAAAGTATTATGGTTTGATGAGCCCGCCCACTTTTTTAATGAGAGCCTTTTATTGGGCAATGGCACACAGGGTGCGACCATATTTGGTGGTATTACAGAAGAAAAAGTGTACTTGAATGATGCCACACTTTGGTCTGGCGAACCAGTTAGCGACACACTCTATAAAGATTACTATTTAAACCTACCCGCAGTAAGAGAGGCTTTGGCTAGGGAAGATTATCCCGCGGCAGATACATTAATCAAAAAATTGCAAGGACATTACAGTCAGGCCTATATGGCTTTGGGTACGCTTTATCTGCATTTGGATCACGACACAACTGTAACAAACTATTATCGCGATCTTAATTTGGATAGCTCCATTGCCAAGGTGCATTACACAGTAAACGGTGTAAACTACGATAGAGAGTATTTTGTTTCTCATCCAGATAAGGTGATTATTATCAAGCTAAAGGCAAGTAAAAAAGGTGCTTTAAACTTTGATTTAGGGTTTAATAGTGTGTTGCATTACGGCTTTGAAAAAAGCAATAATAGTATAAAAGCCGTTGGTTATGCGCCTTACAGGCAAGATGCTTCTGCAAGAGGAACTGTAGGTCAGATATTTTACGATGCCAACAGAGGGATTCATTTTGGGGCAGATATTGCCGTAAAAACAAAGGATGGGGTGCAAACAATTGGTGATTCTACCTTACAAATTACGGAAGCAACAGAGGCTATTATTTATATATCGTTAGCTACAAGTTTTAATGGGTTTGATAAAGACCCCGTGAAACAGGGCAAACCATATCAACCAGTGGCGGAAAGCATTCTCAACAAAGCAATGGCTAAAAACTATGATGCCATAAAAAAAGCACATATTACTGATTACAGGCGTTTGTTTTCCAGGGTAGATTTGCAGCTTGGATGGCCGAATACAGACAAAGCATTACCCACAGATAAAAGGTTGCAGGTGTATGCAACAGGTGCAGAAGACAGAGCTTTAGAGGCCTTGTATTTTAACTTTGGAAGGTATTTGTTAATCAGCAGTTCCCGCACGCCCAATATACCTGCTAACCTACAAGGAATATGGAGCTATTATGTTCGTCCACCTTGGCAATGCAACTACACCACCAACATAAATGCACAAGAAAACTATTGGCCATCTGAAACGACTAATCTTTCCGAATTGCATTTGTCTTTATTGGGACAAATAGAAAATATATCTAAAACAGGAGCTGCCAATGCCCACAACTTCTATAATTGCAGGGGATGGAACTGTGGACACAACTCGGATATATGGGCAATGAGCAACCCTGTTGGCGATAGGCTTGGTCGCCCAAGATGGAGTAACTTTTCTATGGGCGGAGCATGGTTGAGTACGCATATATGGGAACATTTTTCCTTTTCTCAAGATACTGCTTATCTAAAACAAAAAGGCTATCCAATACTAAAAGGTGCAGCGCAATTTTGCATGGACTTTTTAGTAAGAGACAAAAAAGGCAACTATATTACCTCACCTTCTACTTCCCCAGAAAACTCTTTCTACACCGATACAAAGTATAATGGATCGGTTTTATATGGCGGTACAGCAGATTTAGCCATTATCAGGGAATGTTTTATCAGGACTATCAAAGCTGCTAAAGTATTGCAGGTAGATGCAGACTTTGTGACTAAAATTCAAAATACGTTGGATAATTTACATCCATATCAGGTAGGTGCAGCAGGAAACTTACAAGAATGGTATTACGATTGGAAAGACCCCGAACCGACCCATAGACACCAATCGCACTTGATTGGGTTATTTCCTGGCAATCATATCAGTGTAGAAGAAACACCTGAACTAGCCAATGCTTGCAAAAGAACTTTAGAAATAAAAGGCGACGAAACAACAGGTTGGAGCAAGGGTTGGCGTATTAATCTATGGGCAAGATTAAAAGACGGAAATCATGCTTATAAAATGTATAGAGAGCTATTGCGTTATCTGCCGCCAATAGGCGATACCATTATTTATAACGGACCTGGTGGCACTTACCCTAATCTCTTAGATGCCTGTCCGCCGTTCCAGATAGATGGTAATTTTGGAGGTACTGCCGCAGTAGCTGAAATGCTATTACAATCTACCGATGATGGGATTCAATTATTACCTGCGCTACCAACCGCATGGGCATCAGGAACAGTAAAAGGATTGAAAGCAAGAGGCGGTTTTACCATAAACCTAGAATGGGAAAATGGGAAAGTAACTCACTACGATATACTCTCCTCTCATCCAAGAAAAGTAGCTATTAGGGTGAATGGTAAGAAAGAAATAGTAGAGGCAAAGAAGATTTAAGACTGATTAGACAGTATTTCTTTATCCTTACTTCTATTGCTTTATTCCTGCGTGTGCTTCTTTTTAGCCTTTGTGTATTCGTGGCAGTAGAAACGCTTATTTTTGCCCCGATGTTATCTTTCAAGAAAATATTTCTTCTACTTTGGTTAATAGCTAGCTTTTTGTTTGCTATGGCGCAGTCGGATACCATAGCAAATCCCGAAAGCACTAGGGTTATTAAACCAAGTGTAAAACCAATAAGGCGAGATACAACTACAAGAAATGTCACCCATAGACTGACAAAAGACTTATTATCCACCAAAGACACAAACGAACCAATAAAGGATTCCTCAAGGATGAAAGATTCCGTGCTATTGGTACAAAAGAAAGTAGACTCAACAAGGTTAGATTCAATCAGAAAAAGCCTCGTACTATTAGCAAATAAAAAAGATACTTCTACTTACGGAAGCGCATTTGGCGGTGCATATATACCCATCAACCTGCCATCCGTTGCCTTGCTAGAAAAAGAAAGAAACCCACAAGGAAAGGATGAATTATTTTACCTATTGGTGGGATTAACAGCCTTGGTGGCTTTTACTAAAGTGGTGTTCCCAAGATATTTTACTAATATCTTTTCATTGTTTTTTCAAACTTCGCATAGGCAAAAACATGCGATAGAGCAGATAAATAACAGCAAGATTTCTTCTTTACTCCTGAACATTGCTTTTGTTACCGGTTTTGCCATCTACATAAGTATCATTCTAGATAGTAAAGGTATCTTACACTCAAAGCAATGGATGCTGTTACTCTATTCGTTAGCGGCAATTACATCCATCTATCTTTTCAAATTTGTCTTTTTAAACTTTCTGGGGTGGGCTTTTAATGCTCAAGAAGCGATGGAGTCATACACTTTTGTTGTCTTCATAAGTAACAAGATTGCCGCTATAGTGCTTATACCTTTTCTGTTTATTCTGGCTTTTAATGACGGTCAGGTAGCAGCAATTTGCCTTACAGCTACCTACTGCTTGTTTGGACTGGTATTATTGTATAGATATTTTGTGGCAATAGGAACATTAAGAAACGAGTTACACCTGCAAGCCTTGCATTTTTTCCTATACCTTTGTGCCGCTGAGACATTACCATTGGTATTAATTTATAAAGTAGTTTTCAATTTAATAACCACAAGCATATAGTTTTGCAAAACATTAGATAAGACGCATGGTTACGAAAGAGGAAAACAAGTCCGTTACTGCTAACAACACTCCCAAGAAAGTTCTTATTTCTCAAGCTAGACCCGATAGCTATAAATCCCCGTATTTTGAGTTGGAAAAGAAGTTCCCAATAGAATTGGTATTCTATCCATTTATAAAGCTTGAGGGTATTGCTGCAAAGGATTTTCGGAAACAAAAGATAGATCTTACAAAATTCTCGTCCATCATTTTTACTAGTAGGAATGCTATCGATCATTATTTTAGGATGTATGAAGACATGAAGCGTCCTATTGATCAGGAAACTAAATATTTCTGTACTACCGAATCGGTGGCTTTATATCTTCAAAAGTTTATCTTGTATAGAAAACGAAAAGTTTTCTTTGGTGCTAATTCTACTAATAAAAGCCTTTTCGATGTAATTAACAAGCATAAAGACAACCAGAGTTTTCTTTATGTATGTAGCGAAAATCAACAAGATAATGAGATTGTAAACTGGCTAAAAGCCAACAATTGCGACTTTAGTTTGGCCTTTATGTATCGTAGTGTTAGTAACGATATAAAGCCTTTGTTGGATGAACATGAGTTTGATGTTATTTGCCTTTTTACCCCTAGCGGTGTTAGAAGCCTGATTGATAACTTTCCTGAATACAAACAAAACGGTACCATACTCGGTGCTTTTGGCGACAATACTACTAAGGCAGTTATTGAGGCGGGACTAAATATTGGCATTAAAGCACCTGTTCCTCAAGCTCCGAGTATGGTTACTGCTTTAGAAAAATACTTGGCAGAAGAAGCTAAAAAGTAAGAATTTACTTTAAGTTGTATCTCTCTTTCAGTTCCTCACAAATTCTCTGTACAGTATTATTAAAAGGAGAATAAGTAAACCCTTGAAGAGTTCCCAAGAGTTTAGTATTATCAAAATATACTCTTAGTTGGGCGGTATGCGCTGTTTCCTTGGTTAATAATGGTTTCTTTCCTGTTAATAATCCTTTTATCGCTTCAACTCGCCAAACAATGGCAGCTATTAGTTTGGTAACTTCTTTTGTTGGTGGCTTTTTCCCAAACTGAATGGCAATCTCTGAGAAAAGTTCCTTATAAGTAATATTTGTTCCGTTTAAAATAAATCTTTCTGCGGTAATAGTGCTATCCATCAGTAATACCATTGCTTTTACCACATCTGCCACATCTACAAACCCCGATACTCCATTTGTAAACCAAGGAAATTCATTATAAGCCGATTTGAATATACCTGTACTGCCTTTATCCCAATTGCTAGCACCCAAAATAATAGTTGGATTTATTATCACCGCATTTAATCCTTCGCCAATGCCTCGCCACACTTCCATCTCCGCCAAATACTTTGTCTTGCCATACTCGCTGTTACTAGAGGCTTCCGTCCAAGTCATGGTTTCATTTATTGCCTTTCCCTCTGTCACCTTGCCCAGTGCGGCAACCGAGCTTACATACAATAGCTTTTCTACATTGGCATCCAAGCTGGCATTTACTATGTTGGCTGTACCTTCTACATTTGTTTGATAAAGTTGTTTTTTATCTTTAGGATTAAAAGAAACAATCGCTGCGCAATGATACACTTGGGTTATTCCAACCAGTGCTTCTTCCAAATCAAGTACATCTAAGATATCCCCTTTATACCATTCTAAATTTTTATCAGTAATAGCTTGATGATTGGCTCGATACAAAGCCCTGACCTTCCTTCCTTCTTTTAAAAGAAAAGTTATCAAATGACTTCCTACCAATCCACTACCTCCCGTTACTAAAATCATATTTATGATTGAATGATTCAACAACTACCGATCATCGCCTCCCGATTTTCGGTTTCTTATCCTATGCCCTCTCTATATCTGCCCCCAAGGCTCTTAATCTTGTATCAATGTTCTGGTAACCCCTGTCTATCTGTTCAATGTTTTGGATGGTACTTTTCCCATCCGCACTCAAAGCGGCTATCAACAATGCCTGACCGGCCCTTATATCCGGACTACTCATCGTGATACCTCTCAACGCATATTTTCTTCCTAAGCCTATCACAGTAGCTCGGTGTGGGTCGCACAATATTATCTGCGCCCCCATATCTATCAGCTTATCTACAAAAAACAAACGGCTCTCAAACATCTTCTGATGAATCAATACGCTGCCTTTTGCCTGGGTGGCTATTACCAACATAATACTTATCAAATCGGGAGTAAAGCCAGGCCATGGATGATCGTAAATAGTTAATATCCCACCATCTAAATAAGTACTTACCTCATAACTGTCTTGTGCTGGTACGTGGATATCATCTCCTATCACGTCAAATTGAATACCCATCTGAGAAAACTTTTCTGGTATCATTCCCAAATGATTAATACCAGCTCCTTTAATAGTCAACTCGCTTTGGGTCATCGCCGCAAGGCCAATAAAACTGCCTACTTCT
This sequence comes from Chitinophagaceae bacterium, assembly GCA_025359725.1. Taxonomy (GTDB): domain Bacteria; phylum Bacteroidota; class Bacteroidia; order Chitinophagales; family Chitinophagaceae; genus Parasediminibacterium. The sequence continues at coordinate 6,885 of JANYEX010000299.1, forward strand.
ATCATGTCTGGCAACATAGTGTGTTCAGTTCCGTTCAGTTTATCAACCCCTTCTATCACTAACAAATTACTTCCAATCCCCAATATTTTTGCCCCCATCCTACAAAGCATATTACAGAGTTGTTGTAGGTAAGGTTCGCAGGCGGCGTTATAAATAGTAGTTGTTCCTTCTGCCAACACCGCCGCCATCACTATGTTAGCAGTACCCGTTACAGAGGGTTCATCTAGCAACATAAAGGCACCTTGTAGCTTTGGCGAAGTGAGTTTAAAAAAGTGAAGGTTATCATCATATTCAAACTTAGCCCCTAGTTTTTCAAAGCCAATAATGTGTGTATCCAACCTTCTACGTCCTATTTTATCGCCACCTGGTTTAGGGATAAATGCCTTTTTAAACCTCGCCAACATAGGCCCTGCTAAAAGAACCGAACCGCGCAAACGTCCCCCTTTTGTCCGGAATGCTTCCGAAGTAAAATAATCTGTATCTACATTATCAGCGGTAAAAATGCAGGTATGTCTATCTATCCTGTTCACCTTTACGCCCATGTCCTCCAACAATTCTATCAATAAGTTTACATCCAATATATCAGGAATGTTATTTACAGTAATCGGCTCTGAGGTTAATAAAACAGCACTAAGTATTTGTAAGGCTTCATTTTTAGCCCCTTGTGGAATGATTGTTCCTTTTAAATGATTGCCTCCGTGTACGATAAATGATGACATGAAATAGTTTTATTGTCCAATTATTCTTTTAGTAGAAGGCGTAAAAGTAGGAAGTTGAGGGTTTGAAAAAGAAAAAGGTATTAAGGAAATTCAGGTTTATATATCAATCTCAGAGATTTATACCAAAATCTCCAACATTTATATATCAATCTCAGAGATTTTAGTATCATTTTTCAAAATTGATATATAAACCTGAAAGATTTTGGTATAAATATGAAAAGTATAGCCTGGGAATATTAGTACCTAGTCTTTAACTATACTTTGAAAAAAAGTTATTTAAAAAGGTTATGAATAGACATAGTAAATGCGATTAAGTAGAATGTTTGGTGGCATCAACCTCTCTATATCCAAAGAAATTTTGCCCCAAAATACTACTATCTAAAAAGATATATTTTTAATGCAACATTATAGCATGGCAAGTTTTTATATTTGCACTCCTCTTATAATTATAGGAGATAAGTTTTAAAAGAAAGAAAATTAAAATAGATGTTTAATTCATTAAGTGAAAAATTAGAAACCGCGTTTAACAACCTGAAAGGGCAAGGACGCATCAACGATCTCAACGTTTCTAACACCATAAAAGATATTCGCCGTGCATTGATTGATGCCGATGTTAACTTTAAAATAGCAAAAGAATTTACCGACAGGGTTAAAGAAAAAGCTGCTGGCGCGAAAGTGCTCAATTCAATTAGCCCTGGACAGTTGATGGTTAAAATTGTTAAAGATGAGTTGACTGAATTGATGGGCGGGCAGGAAGCGCAGTTTAACATTACTGGAAACCCTGCGGTAATATTGATTGCGGGTTTGCAGGGTAGTGGTAAAACAACCTTTACGGGCAAACTGGCTAACTATTTAAAAACCAAGAAAGGTAAGAGTCCGTTGTTGGTGGCGGCAGACGTTTACCGTCCGGCGGCTATTGATCAGTTAACTGTTTTGGCGGGGCAAATTGGTGTTCCTATTTATGCCGAAAGGGAAAGTACGGATGTAGTATCCATTGCTTTAAACGCCATCAGGGAAGCCAAAGCGACCAATAAAAATGTAGTAATAATAGATACTGCGGGGCGATTGGCGGTTGATGAGGCGATGATGACCGAAGTTGCCAATTTGAAAGCTGCCGTGAACCCTACGGAAATACTTTTTGTGGTGGATGCGATGACTGGGCAAGATGCCGTGAACACTGCTAAAGCTTTTAACGACCGTCTGGATTTTGATGGCGTGGTACTTACAAAACTGGATGGCGACACGAGGGGCGGGGCTGCATTGACCATCAAATACACCGTGAATAAGCCGATAAAGTTTATGAGCAGTGGCGAAAAGATGGATACACTGGATATTTTTTATCCTGAACGTATGGCGCAGCGTATCCTTGGGATGGGCGATATCACGAGCTTGGTAGAAAGGGCGCAGGAACAATTTGATGAAGAGCAATCTAAGAGACTTGAATCTAAAATAAGAAAGAATCAGTTCGACTTTCAGGACTTTCTAGAACAGTTACAGCAGATAAAAAAGATGGGTAACATCAAAGATTTGATGGGGATGATACCAGGAATGGGCAAGGCTGTAAAAGATGTAGATATTAATAACGACAGCTTTAAGGGTTTTGAAAGCATCATATTTAGTATGACACCAAAGGAAAGAACCAACCCCGATTTAATTAATCCTAGTCGTAAAGCACGGATAGCTAAGGGTTGCGGCAGAAATATAAACGAGGTAAATGCGTTCATCAAGCAGTTCGAGCAAATGAAAAACATGATGGCAATGATGAACAAAGGCGGGGGTATGATGCCAAAAATGCCAGGCGGTATGATGCCGAAGTTTAAAAGATAGGGAAGGATATACTTTGCTCTTGTATATAATCAAGAGCAAAGTATACTTATACAAAAACAGCATATCTTTTTGTTTCCGACACATGATTTATATGCTCTCTTCGTAAGTAATGCGCAAGTGAGTACCATCAAAGAACTACTTTATAACCAATCTTCATCTTAGCAAAGCAACATTTTACAGATTCCAAGTCCACGCACACTAGCACCACTTTTTATTTTTGGAACGCCTGCGCCTATTGGATATGCTGGACGAAAAGGACAGGCAAAGCCTCTACCACATCATAGACACATTTGTGGCCAAAAAAATTGAAAGATAACCTTACCAGTGTATTGGAAGGTGCAATAAACAAAGCCGCTGGTTACCCAACGGCTTTTTTATGATTTATCTTAGCGAAGCCACAAGTGAAACATTTGCGGTAGCAGCGAACCTTTACCGCCTCGTTTGACGTGCGCTAGCTGGGGGATTTGAAAAACGTCCGTCTGGAACCGCAGCCCAATTGAAAAACTGATGATGAAGTTAACAACAAAAAGCCAAATTGAAACTCGTCTGCCCGAACAATAGCCAAATAGAATTACAAATGCTCATTGTTATTCCGTCCGCCCCAATATTGCAAAACCCCTTGTTAGCGGTTCGTTGTTCTTCGCTTTATGTCTAACTAAAAATTACAGCCATCTTTTCCAAACTTTGTTCCAATCCAAGTTGTGCAAAGTTGCTAATAGTTCCAAAGTCGGCAAATTCAGTAACAGTCATTTCTGTTTTATTGTCTGTTACTTTTTTGAAAGTTACAATGGTTCTTATGTCCAAAGGAAAGTCTGAAGGCATACCTAATTTCACAGGGTCAGTTTTATTGCCGTCTTTGTCGCACAAACTTTGGATAAACTCAATTGTTTGAAAAGGTATTATTTTTATATAATTCCAAATGGAATAAAACTCCTGTCCACCCATTTCTTTTGGTGCTTTCATACTGACTATGGAATTACCACCCTCTTGAAAATTAATTTTTGCCATAGGTGATATAAAATATTTTGGACCCCACCAACGCTTAACAAGTTCAGGGTCTGTCCAAACTTTCCAAACCATATCAATTGGGGCATTAAATATTTTCGTAACTTCTATTTGCTTTGCCATATTTGCTTAATGATATAATTTAAATTATTGTGGAATTGGCAACTATATTTTCATTTATTTTTTTGTGCCAATAGACGTATGAAATTACTAAAATGGTTAAAAAGAAAAGAACATTAATGATATACCCAATAGGGTCGCCACTATTGAAATGTGCTATTGCTCCCGAAATTAATGTAATACCAAAACCCACATAAGCCCACTCTTTAAGTCTTGCTGGTACTTGTGGTATAATCAGTATTAAAACGCCAAAAATTTTTGCAATACCAAGTTCCATACGAAAATATTGAGGGAATCCCAAGTGTTTGTAGATTTCAATAAATTTTGGGTCAGTAAAATATGATATACTGGTAAGGAAAAGAAAAGCACAGAATAGTACAGTGCTAATCCAATAGATAATTTTATTCTTTTTCATAGATTTAGGCATTCTTTAATGTTTCAATATCAAATTTTTTCATTTTCATAAACGCTTGAACAACTCTTTGCCCATTTTCTGGATTTGACATTAGCTCACCCAAAATGGTTGGAACTACTTGCCAAGATAATCCGAACTTGTCTTTGCACCATCCGCAATTACCTTCCTTACCTCCATCTGCAATAAGACTGTTCCAATAATGGTCAATTTCTGTTTGGTCTTTACAAGGAATAACAAATGAAACTGCCTCGTTAAATTTAAAATTGTTGCCACCGTTTAAGCCCATAAAAAATTGCCCATTAAGTTCAAAATTTACAACCATTCCTGAATCGTTGAGAATTTTTGAATTAGGAAAAATTGTGCAGTAAAAATCTGCTGCTGCTTTGGCTTGACCATCAAACCAAAGGCAAGGATAAATTTGCTTTGTCATTTTTTAATCTTTAATTTGTAATTAATTATTTTTTTGATTTTGTTTTTTTTGTTTGCATTTCATTTAGCAAGTCATCAATTGCGTCAAATCTGTCTTCCCACATTTTTCGATAAGGTTCTAACCAAACTGCTATTTCTTTCATTTTTTTTGGGTTGAAGTGATAATAAATTTCCCTACCTGTTTGTGTTTGGTTCAGCAATTCACATTCGTTTAATATTTGAATGTGCTTTGAAATCGTTTGTCGTGAAGAGTCAAACTTTTCGGCAATTGCACCTGGTGTCATTGCCTGCAAAGCTACCAAACCCAAAATTGCTCTACGGGTTGGGTCGGCTATTGCTTGAAAAACATCTCTACGTATTTCCATTTTATGCAGTTATTTGACTGCAAATATAATGCAGTTATTTGATTGCACAAATTTTTTTGGTCAAGTTTTTTAATTTTATTTTATAATGTAAAAATATTGAATGGGATTTTGGTTTGTTGAGGCGTCGCTTTACAATGACCGCTAACGAGCAAGGCTTGGCGTTGTTGGGGCATTCGAGTTCCGTCAGCCCGTAACCGAAGTTGATAATTGCAATGTTGCTGCTATTTTATTCACAAGCCAAGTTTATAATGTGCAGCCTCCGCTAGTTTGCGCCAAATTCGCTACAATCTACGATGGCTGCCGCACGCGTTT
>JANYEX010000313.1 GCA_025359725.1 Chitinophagaceae bacterium
ATCCAAAATAGCATAGTATAAGCATAAGTGATGCACCCAAGGTACATAAGTGATGCACCCAAGGTACATAAGTGATGCACCCAAGGTACATAAGTGATGCACCCAAGGTACATAAGTGATGCACCCAAGGTACATAAGCGATGCACCCAAGGTACATAAGTGATGCACCCGAGGTACATAAGTGATGCACCCAAGGTACATAAGTGATGATGTGGTATGTATGAACCATCAAAGTAGTTAAAGGCATACTTTCAATCAATATACCCCACAAAAAAGCCCCATTCCACAACTGGAATGAGGCTTTTTTATTCTTACTCATATCTCATAGCTCATAGTTCATAACTATTTAACGAACACCTCAAACTCACCCGATTCTGTAGGGCTAAGGTTAGTAACAACTATGTTTGTCCAACCTGATGGTATATTAACACTCGTAAAAGGATTCACCTTCATAAGCGATGTAATACTTCCGCCCACTATCAATATGGTTAATATGGTTGCCCCTGTGTTAGTAAATTTCTTTCCTGTCTTTACCCCGCTAATAGTCATTATACCAGCAGCGATGATTAGAAAAATAGTAGCTTTTTTAGAAGCCGCCCTTACAAAATATTTGGCTTTTATTTTTCCTACAGCCTCCAACAGGTCTTTATTCCCCGCCGAAAGCATCCTTGCGTTTTTCATAATAAGATTAACATCTACAATTGAATTATTCTCAGCAATGTTAATCAGGGTTTGTATTTTAACAGCTTGCGTATTTAACATCGCTTGCCTCTTTTTCAAAGCAGCAACATACAATATGTTAGCCTCAAAATCTGCTGTCACGATGGTAGAAGGCACTGTAACCGGAAAAGGGCCAACTACAATGGTGTTTACATCTGCAATCTCTCCAGACCTGACTGTAGATACACTAATCATAGATTTTGTTTCAGATGTGGTAAGCGGCACATTTGCACCATCCAAAATAGCTTCAATAGCAGCAGAGTTTGTATCAACAGCAGTTAGCTGAGCAGCGGTAATAGGGGTAGGCACATTAATTTTTTGTGGCATAATTTGTACAATTTTAAAGTTAAAATAAATTAAAACTAAAAAGCGAAGCGGGAGTTGCTTTGTTTTAAGTGGTTGCCGTTGTAGGCAATTGTTAACTTTAAACTGTATGACAAATTCGTCTTAGGATGGAGCGTGGCGTTTTATTTTACCCGCTAACAATGCAATAATAACCTATTAATTCCGTAACAATAATAATTAGTTTCAACTATTGTAAATTAATTTGTGTTGCATACAACCTCTTTGCACTTTATTTTTACCCATCAAGTTTTTTGTAACAAACAATATCCCATCCTTACAAGTATGGAAAAGAGTGTTCCGTTGAAAAATAGGCTGATAAGAACCCACCTCACCGACCTGGTGCCTAGCCGTTACTTATACTAATATGTAAGCCAAAAGTGTATTTTGCAGCTTTTTAAAAGCATATTATGAGTAGTAAATACAAGTTTATCAATGCCGATGGAATATATTTTGTAACTGTTACGGTTTTAGATTGGGTAGATGTGTTTACAAGGGATGCGTATAGAAATATATTGATGGATAAATGTATAGGGGGGAGTAACTGCTAGGCACAGGTCAGAGACCATGCGCCAGAACCCGATTGTTGGACAGACTTACGCTAGATGAGATAATGGAAGGTTGCGCTCTAAGCGAAGCCTTCCTTGGATAATCCGCCTAAAAGCAGCAAGCGAACCGGTTGCTGGCACTTACCAAACAAGCAGTAGAAACCGCCATAGAAGAGGGATAGGAAAAGGCGATGGAGATAATGGAAGGTTTCGCTCTAAGCGAAGCCTTCCTTGAATAATCCGCCTAAAAGCAGCAAGCGAACGGTTGCTGGCAGTTGCCAAACAAGCAGTAGAATCCGCCATAGAAGAGGGAGAGGAAAAGGCGATTAAGATAATGGAAGGTTGCGCTCTAAGCGAAGCCTTCCTTGGATAATCCGCCTAAAAGCAGCAAGCGAACGGTTGCTGGCAGTTGCCAAACAAGCAGTAGAAACTACCATAGAAGAAGGAGAAGAAAAGGCGGAGGAGATAATGGAAGGTTTCGCTCTAAGCGAAGCCTTATTGTCAATTATCTAAAATCTATTGGCTAATAAGGCACCTGCCTATTACCCATGCTTACTTCCAACAATCATTTTTCATATTTCATTATTCATCGAATCAGCCAACAAAAGAAATATTCGGGAAAATGGACATGTTTAATTTTTTCTTGCGCCAATTTGTACCTTCTTTGCACGGATTCAGTTAGTGGCATCAATATTGAATTATGCTACGCCCAACTTTTCTAATACAAAGAAGGACAATTGGGTGACATTTTGACTAACTAGAGAAAAAATTATGATGAACAATAAAAATATATTTTTCCAGGGGGATGATGAATCGGATTTTATGCCAATAATTCCTATAAATGAAAATGAGAGTGAGCAGGATAAGAATATGGTTTTCCCCGAAGAGATACCTATTTTACCATTAAGAAATACTGTTTTGTTTCCGGGTGTGGTTTTACCAATAACTGTTGGTCGAGATAAAAGTATAAAGGCGGTTCAGGAAGCGTATAAGGCAGACAAACTGATTGGTGTAATTGCCCAGAAAGATACCAATATAGAAAACCCAGAGGCGGCAGATTTATGTAGCATAGGTACCGTAGCCAAGATAATAAAATTGATAAAAATGCCCGATGGCGGCACCACCATCATTATTCAGGGTAAAAAGCGTTTTGAATTGTTGGAAATGACGAGCGACGATCCATTCTTCAAAGCAAGAATTGCTATGCTTGAAGAAGATGAAACGCCCGTTGGTGAAGATTTTCAGGCAATACTTAGTAGCATCAGAGATTTTGCTACGCAGATAATACACCTGTCGCCGAATATTCCTACTGAGGCATCTATCATATTAAAAAATATAGAGAATCCTTCTTTCCTAATCAACTTTGTTAGTAGTAACCAAAACGTTGAATTAGTAGAGAAACAAGCGCTACTAGAAATAAATGATGTAACAGAAAGGGCAGAAAAGTTGATTCAACTATTGCAAAGAGAGTTGCAGTTTGCTGAGTTAAAAGACAAGGTTTCTAACAGGGCGAGGATAGAAATAGACAAACAACAGCGCGACTATTTTCTGCAACAACAGCTAAAAAGTATTAAAGACGAACTTGGCGGAGATACGAACGAGCGGGAAATTGCCGAGATGAAAAAGAAGGCAGAAGCCAAGAAATGGCCCGAAGCTGCCAAGAATCTTTTTAATGCTGGGGTACAGAAGCTAGAAAGGATGCACCCAACAACACCAGACTATTCGGTGGTTTATAATCACTTAGATTTATTGTTAGACCTTCCTTGGGATGAGCATACTGCTGATAATTATGACCTCACAAACGCAAAGAAAGTATTGGATGCAGACCATTATGGTATGCAGAAGATAAAGAACAGGATATTGGAATATCTGGCAGTTCTTAAGTTGAAAGGGGATATGAAGAGTCCGATACTTTGTTTTGTTGGTCCGCCGGGTATTGGTAAAACTTCTTTGGGAAAGAGTATTGCACACGCTGTAGGAAGAAAATATATTAGGGTAAGTTTGGGAGGATTGCATGACGAAAGCGAGATAAGAGGGCATAGGAAAACATATATTGGGGCTATGCCAGGAAGGATATTGCAGAATATCAGAAAGGTAAAGACCTCTAATCCAGTAATGATTTTGGATGAAATTGATAAACTAGGAAATGACCATAGGGGCGATCCTTCTTCTGCTTTATTGGAAGTATTAGACCCAGAGCAAAACAATAGTTTCTATGATAATTACCTAGAACTAGAATATGATTTGAGTAAGGTATTGTTTATTGCAACTGCTAATAATATTCAAAACATACAACCCGCATTGAGGGATAGATTAGAGATAATAGACCTTAGTGGTTATGCGGTAGAGGAAAAAGTAGAGATTGCTAAGAAGCATTTATTGCCAAAACAAAAGAGTGCGCATGGGTTGGATAAGGTAAAGTTGAAGTTGTCTGATAAGGTTTTAGAAAAGATAATTGAAAGCTATACCAGAGAAAGTGGCGTAAGAGAATTAGATAGGCAACTGGCTAGCATCATGCGTTTCCATGCTAAGGAAGTGGTTATGAAGAACAAAATAAATGCAACAGTTTCTGCCAGTGAGATAGAAAAGATATTAGGTTCTGCACGCTACAGCAATGATATTTACAAGACTGTTAATATGCCTGGTGTAACCGTAGGTCTTGCTTGGACTTATGTAGGTGGAGATATTCTTTTTATAGAAACGGTATTAAGCGAAGGTAAAGGGGAGTTGAAACTAACAGGTAATTTGGGTAATGTGATGAAGGAAAGTGCGAGTACTGCACTAACGTATTTACAAGCCAACTCTAAGAAATGGGGTATTAATTCAGAGGATTTTCAAAAGAAGAACATACATATACACGTGCCAGAAGGAGCTACACCAAAGGATGGCCCTAGTGCGGGTATTACTATGCTAACATCTTTAACCTCCGCATTTACCGGAAGGAAAGTAAAACCTTTTCTTGCCATGACTGGGGAAATAACCTTGCGTGGGCAAGTGTTACCTGTTGGCGGCATAAAAGAAAAAGTATTGGCAGCAAAACGCGCAGGATTAAAGGAAATCATTATGTGCTGGCAAAATGAAAAAGATGTACAAGAAATAGACAGTACTTTTATCAGTGGTGTTCAGTTTCATTATGTAAAGAACATGCAGGATGTGTTGGATATTGCCTTGACTTAGTCGAATATATACTACTAATATTCTGCTTTGCAATAATTAAAAATTACCACACAGGCACATAGTATTTGATGTAAGTTTACATAAGTACACAAAAAAAGACATTTAGCAAGCTTAAATCTATGTGAACTATGAGTGCAACGTTGCTTATCTTTCTTTTTCTTATGTGGCTATGTGGTAATTTATTAGTGCTTTTGTAGCAAACCTCTTTGTGTTGAGTATAAAATTCATCAAACTACACATTTATCTTACTAAAATAAAG